>NZ_JAMPOG010000008.1:0-239810 GCF_028480065.1 Providencia sp. PROV189 | reverse complement strand
TCTTACTTTGTGGTAGCGGCCTCACGGTGAGAGGCCGTTGCGAACATCACGCCCCCCTTCAGTTTTACTGCTTTTGGCAAATTCAGTCGCCTGTACTTTTAGTTTTGTTTACATAGTGGGGGGAAGTTTAGCCTAGCAAGAATAGGCAGCCACACACGATTTAAATCACCGCATCCCATAAAACACGGTATGGTGGCTGATACATTGTTTTGATGGTCGTTATTATCGATATTATAAAATTAAACCCCAAACCCCAAACCCCAAACCCCAAACCCCAAACCCCAAACCCCATCTCATACTTTATTAACCACTTTTTATCTCAGCGCATATCTCCCCCTGATTAGCTATAACCATAAATATGGTTGTTATTCTCCCTCTACAGCACAGCTATACCGAGTTTGGCACACTACATGAACCGTTATTGATAGGATGATTGATGCGTTAATTAAAGGGGGGAATTAAAGCTTCAGTGATAATGCCCTGCTTTAAACAAAATTATTTGGTCATTGAATAGATTGAGTAAATATAAAGTAGTGAGTAACAGCTCACAGGTTTGTGTGTTCAGGTATTGAGGGTATCAAATTTGTTATTAATTATTATCTATCCCAATGGATTAGGGGGGATTAGTAAAAACTTATCACTTACTGCTTCTTTTTATGGGTATTGATAAAGCGAATAGGTTTGGCAAATATAAAGTAGTAAGTAACAGCTCACAGGTTTATGTGTTTCGGTATTAATCAGGATATCAAGTTAGTTGCTAAACTATTTATTTCAATGAGTTAATGAATTATTAGTAAGGGATTTATAACTCACTAATCTCTTTGCTGGGTATTGATAAGGTGAATAGGTTTGGCAAATATAAAGTAGTGAGTAACAGCTCACAGGTTTATGTGTTTCGGTATTAATCAGGATATCAGGTTAGTTACTAAGCTATTTATTTCGATGAGTTAATGAATTATTAGCAAGGGGTTTATAACTCACTAATCTCTTTGCTGAGCATTGATAGGGCGAATAGGTTGAGTGGATATAAAGTAGTAAGTAACAGCTCACAGGTTTGTGTGGTCCGGTATTGAGAGTATCAACCTTATTACTAAGCTTTAATTATACTAATGAGCGAGGCGCTTGAGTAACGTTCTGCTTTTATTCTTTTGAATGTATCTAAGATCTGTAATACATATCTTATAATTTAGATTATTTTTGTGTTATTGAGGATGTTAAAGTAACCCGTTGTTACTTAAGCTGTTTCTATGGTTATTGAGGATGTTAAAGTAACCCATTGTTACTTAAGCTGTTTCTGTGGTTATTGATGTATTAAAGTAACTTCTTGTTACTTAGGCTGTTTCTATGGTTATTGAGGATATTAAAGCACTCCCTTGTTACTTAGGCTGTTTCTGTGGTTATTGATGTATTAAAGTAACTTCTTGTTACTTAGGCTGTTTCTGTGGTTATTGAGGATGTTAAAGTAACTTCTTGTTACTTAGGCTGTTTCTGTGGTTATTGATGTATTAAAGTAACTTCTTGTTACTTAGGCTGTTTCTATGGTTATTGAGGATATTAAAGCAAACCTATTGTTACTTAGGCTGTTTCTATGGTTATTGAAGATATTAAAGTAACCCTCCTGTTACTTAGACGGCTCTGTAGGTACTGAGAATATTAAAAAATGCCTTATCGCTACTCACTTAGACTATTCCCAGCGGTATGCAATATCCACTCAGCCTGACGCTAGCGCCAATCAATCCCAATTACGTACGGATAGATGATGAGGGAAATATTATATCTGTATTCATTTTTATTACTCTATGCCCTTTAAAAGATAGAGCTAAGATTAAAATCAGTAAGCCAATTAAATAAACGTTATCAGCCCCAGTTCTTTATTATAGAATTTATTAATGCTAATAAAAAATAAACTGAGGGGGATTGATAGCAGATAAATTTATTACTCATTAGAAATAAAATTTATATATAATTAAATATAAATTACTTAAATTGCAGTAACGGATATTTATTAATAATTAATTTAAACCAAGGCGTAAATTGGTCAGGGGTATTTTTGATTTCTGTTTGTAAGTCTGAAGGTAATACCCAGCGAATGGCAGAAACTTCATCACGATTAGGGGTTACGGCGCCATCATAATAACCAATAAAGAGGTGGTCATATTCATGTTCAATTAAGCCGCCATTGACTTCTGCATGATAAACAAAGTGGCCAACTAATGAAATTTCGGTAGTAAAACCAAGCTCTTCCATTAATCGACGTTTAGCTGCCGCTAATGTATCTTCGTTAGGGCGAGGATGGCTACAGCAGCTATTTGCCCATTGACCCGCAGAGTGGTATTTATGAGCAGCACGCTGTTGAATAAGTAATTCTCCCTTGGTATTAAAAATAAAAACCGAGAATGCGCGGTGTAATCTTCCCTGTTGATGGGCTAATAGTTTAGGCATAGTGCCTATAGGGTTATCTTGTCTATCAACAAGAATGATCTTTTCTTCCATTTGATTTAATCTTCCGTATTAATTATTTCATTAGTTTATCATATTATAGTTCAATTCGTGTTACTTGTAGATTTGAGCTTTTTCATTGATAAACGCTATTTATAACGACCCTAATCACATATTAGCTATGTGACTAGGGGGATTTTTTAGACTCAATTGGTTTGCTTAGCAATTATGGGGAACGTAGGTACGTTGTTATGCACATTAAATAGCGACTATTTTTGTTGTAGCACCCATACAGCGGCCTCGACACGAGATTTTAGATTCAATTTTTTCAAGAGGTGCTTCACATGAACTTTGACTGTACTTTCTGCGATATCGAGTTTGCGAGCAATCATTTTATTTGATAGCCCTTGTGCAATAAGCTCTAAGATATTGGTTTCTCTAGGCGTTAAAGATAGAAGATTATTTTCGGTTTGTGGTCGATTGTCTCTCAGTGATTCTGCCAACACGGAAGTCAACGCTGGGCTAACCACCATTTTGCCACTGGCGGCTTCTTTAAGAGCGACAATCAGCTCTTCTGGCTCCATATCTTTCAATAGATAACCATCCGCTCCGCGTTTGAGGGCGCTAACAAGGTCTTCACCGTAATTAGAAACGGTGAAAAGAATGATCCTGCCAGATAATTCCCGTTTTCTAAGCTCATCTAGGGTTTCAAAACCATTCATACCTGGCATATTGAGATCAAGAAGGATAAGGTCTGGATCTTGTTCTTCAGCAATTTTTATACCTGTAGCGCCATCACCGGCTTCGCCTATCACGAGTAATGATGGCTCAAGACTGATTAATTGTTTGACGCCATTTCTTAGCATCGGATGATCATCAATCAATAAAATCGTGGATTTTTCGCTCATTATATTTGTGTTTCCCATGAATTGCTTTGCTCCAAAATGATTAAGTAACAGGTAAAGAAAAGGTGACTTGCACTTTTGTTCCACCTTGCGCTCTCGGAATGATTTCACACTCACCATTAAGGCTAAGCGCTCGCTCTCTCATAATAATTAAACCATAGTGGTTTTGTTTGCTTGGTGTAGGGGCAATACCTTCGCCATTATCTTCGATTGTAATTGTGACAACACCGGAATCTTGTTGAAGAGTAACTTGTGCCCAATTGGCGTGAGCATGCTTCAGAATATTGCTCAGCGCTTCTCGGATTATCTGTATGATATGAATCGATTGATGGGGTGAAATGCTTTTCGCTGGAATATGGTAATTCAATAAAATCTTAAATCCCATCTTCTGACTAAATTCGTTAATTGTGCTTTCCAATGACGGAAGTAGTCCAGGCTCCATTAACTTTAATCGAAACGTGGTGAGTAACTCTCTAAGCTGACTATAGGCAGTGTTAATTTCACCTCGCATTTCACTGAGCAATTGTTGGTGTTTATCTGGCAAAGATTCTGGTTGCATTTGTAAATAGCTAATTTGCATTTTTAGACAAGACAGCGATTGGGCGATCGAATCGTGTAGCTCTCTTGCGATAGCAGAGCGTTCATCCATAATGAGTAATTGTTGCTGTTGCTCTATTTGATGTTCCATCGCTAGCATGCCTGAAATTTGTTTTACTAGCATAAGAACCAAGTTATTTTGTTCCTCAGAAATATCTTCATTGTTCTCAATTTCCGCAGAAATGACACCATAACGGTGCATATTATCGGATAGCTCCCATAATAATGTTTTGGGATGATGAACAATATCTTTGGGAATAAATGACGGATCTTCGGATAGCGGATCATTTGAAGTACAACAAATTTCATGAAAGTATTTTTCATTGCTATCTTCGTAGAGCTTTAAACTCAAGTTTTTTAAACTTGTGATATTTTTGAGTTCGCCAAGGACTTTTTGTAATCGTAAATCGAGCGGCTCAGTTGAATGTAGTATCTGATTTGATTGATAAAGATAAGAAAGTACACGGTTCTTGTTGCGAAGATCGGCCGTTTTTTCCGCTACTCTCGATTCGAGCTGATGATAACTTTGTGCTAACTCATCAGACATTTGATTCAAGGTTAGCCCTAAAGTATTTAACTCATCTTGTTTGTTATTATTAGGGTATCGTTGGCTAAAATCTTTTTGCCCAATCGCATGAGCCATAGAGAGGAGTTTCATCCATGGATAATAAATTTTACGTCTAAGGTGCCAAATCGTGACCATTAATAACAAAAAGACTAAGCCAATAAAGATCATTTGTGTCATGGCGACATATGCGATTTTTCGTTCTGTTTTTTCGTCAATATCATGAACGAGTTCATCCAACATATTGACAAAAGAGATCACTTCATACCGCGCATCGCTGGCAGAATTGGCTTCAGAGAGTGCAGGGCGTAAGGTTTTTAACCAAAATGTGTGTAATTCGGAGAATTTTTCAGTGAGATCTTCAGCTTTAACAACTTGAGTTAATTCTAGGCTGGATAAATCATTTTCTAGTATATCAAGGTACTCTTTGGTATGGTCATTTAAAGGAATTAAAGAAAGCAGCCGGTAGCTTTGCATTCGAAGTGAACCGGATTTATTAATCGCATGAGCGTTACCTTGCACACTGATTATCATACGATTTGAAATCGTCATTCCGATAATACCAAGGATGGCTATAAGCAACATCAATCCGATAACTTGATTAATAATTGAAAATCGACGGTGAAATACCGGCATATTCATTTCCTTCAAAATGACCTCGCAATCTACTTTTTCTTTTTTATGATGGTTATATTGTTCAGAGATTGCTTAAATTTAAATATACTACTTCAGGGTTAACCCTAAATTTCTTATCTATAGGATAGCGTAAATATCAGGATAAAAGTAATTTAAATAAATCTATTTTTATTTTGAATATTTATAGGGTTAGCTAAATATACCCCTTGTACCCCTCTAGTAGGTTGTTTATATAGTGTGCAAAACCTAACTTGAATATCTCTTGATTTAGATCAGGCTAGTTGTTCCTAAATGAACACAAACTGACCTCATAAATGCTATTTATTGGGGTGAGTTATGTCTCAACGAGAAAGTTTAAATACACGGACAAAACAATCTGGAGCGATTATTCAGGATTGGCGCCCTGAAGATACTCAGTTTTGGCAAACAACAGGGCAGCGCATTGCAAATCGCAATTTGTGGATCTCTGTACCATGTTTGTTACTCGCATTCTGTGTCTGGATGTTATTTAGTGCAGTTGCCGTTAATTTAAATAAAGTAGGATTTAATTTCACAACTGACCAACTATTTTTATTAACAGCGCTACCCTCAGTTTCGGGTGCACTTTTACGAGTACCGTATTCATTTGTTATTCCTATTTTTGGTGGCCGTCGTTGGACTGCAATTAGTACTGTTTTTCTTGTTATTCCCTGTATTTGGTTAGGGTTTGCTGTTCAAAATCCAACAACACCTTATAGTGTTTTTGTCATTATTTCGTTGCTATGTGGTTTCGCTGGGGCCAATTTTGCGTCCAGTATGGCAAATATCAGTTTCTTCTTCCCTAAATCACGTCAAGGAGGAGCGCTTGGGCTAAATGGTGGCCTTGGTAATTTAGGGGTGAGCGTAATGCAGTTAGTTGCGCCATTTATTGTTGGTGTTGGCGTATTCTCTTTTATGGGGGGAGCTGGCACACCACAGGCTGATGGCTCTGTGTTATGGCTAGAAAATGCTGCATGGATTTGGGTACCTTTCTTATTATTTTTCACCGTGATGGCTTGGTTTGGCATGAATGATTTGGCAGCTAACAGAGCATCGTTAACAGCACAACTTCCTGTACTCAAAAGAGCCCATCTTTGGATCTTAAGTTTTCTTTATCTTGCGACCTTTGGGTCTTTCATTGGCTTTTCTGCAGGGTTTGCGATGCTGTCTAAGACGCAATTTCCTGACGTCATCATCTTAAAGTTCGCCTTTTTTGGGCCATTACTCGGCGCACTTGCCCGCCCTGCCGGAGGCATGCTGTCTGATCGCTTTGGCGGCGTAAAAGTGACGATGATTAACTTTATTGTGATGGCTATTTTCTCTGGATTGCTGTTCTTCACACTACCAACTCAAGGTCAAGGCGGTTCCTTCATCGCGTTTTACGCGGTATTTATGGTGCTGTTTTTAACGGCGGGATTAGGTAGTGGCTCAACATTCCAAATGATCGCAGTTGTTTTTCGCAAGCTAACTATTGATCGCGCCTTGTCTCTTGGGGCTTCAGAACAAGATGCACAAAAACAAGCGGTGACAGAGAGCGCGGCAGCATTAGGTTTTATTTCCGCTATTGGGGCAATCGGTGGGTTTTTTATTCCAAAAGCATTTGGAACCTCTTTAACACTGACAGGTTCACCCGCTGGTGCGATGAAAGTTTTCTTCGTGTTCTATGTCTCTTGTGTGTTTATCACATGGTTAGTTTATGGGCGTAAGCACAAATAATAACAACCAATAAATACGATTTAAGCAATGTATGACGCCTGTCGGCGTCTCTTTGGAGGCAATCCGAATGAGCAAATTTTTAGACCGATTTCGTTATTTCAAACAGCTTGGCGAGACTTTTTCAGGCGATCACGGACAAGAGTTGAACGTCAATCGTGATTGGGAAAATGGTTATCGTAGCCGTTGGCAGCACGATAAAATTGTGCGCTCGACACATGGCGTAAACTGTACAGGGTCATGTAGTTGGAAGATATATGTCAAAAATGGTTTGGTAACATGGGAAACGCAACAAACAGATTACCCACGTACACGCCCTGACCTACCTGATCATGAACCAAGAGGCTGCCCGCGTGGAGCGAGTTACTCATGGTATCTTTACAGCGCTAATCGGGTGAAATATCCAATGGTTCGTAAGCGCTTACTAAAATTATGGCGTGAAGCGAAAGCAGAACATCAAGATCCTGTAAAGGCTTGGTTTTCTATTATCAATGATCCACAAAAAGCACAAAGCTATAAGCAAGCTCGTGGGCGCGGCGGCTTTGTACGCTCAAGCTGGCAGGAAGTAAATGAGCTGATAGCCGCAGCTAATGTCACAACGATTAAAGAGTTTGGCCCTGACCGTATTATTGGTTTCTCTCCAATACCCGCAATGTCGATGGTTTCTTATGCTTCAGGAGCAAGATATTTATCGCTGATTGGTGGTGTTTGCCTCAGTTTCTACGATTGGTATTGTGATTTACCGCCATCTTCACCGATGACTTGGGGTGAACAAACGGATGTACCAGAATCGGCGGATTGGTATAACTCCTCCTATATCATTGCATGGGGTTCTAATGTGCCTCAAACGCGTACTCCGGATGCGCATTTCTTTGCTGAAGTACGTTACAAAGGTACGAAAACGGTCGCAGTCACACCTGATTATGCCGAAATAGCTAAATTGTGTGACCACTGGTTGAATCCTAAACAGGGTACAGACAGTGCAATGGCGATGGCGATGGGGCATGTGATCCTTAAAGAATTCCATATCGAACGCCAAGCTGAGTATTTTCGTGAGTATGTACGTACTTACTCCGATATGCCAATGTTGGTTATGTTGGATAAACGTGAAGACGGAACATATGCTGGCGGTAGAATGTTACGAGCCGCCGATTTGGTTGATTCTCTGGGCGAAGAGAAAAATGCTGAGTGGAAAACCATTGCTATTGATGAAGCAACAGGGGCGTTATGTGTTCCTCAAGGTTCAATGGGGTTCCGCTGGGATAATAGTCGCAAATGGAACCTCGAGCCTCGTAAAGCGGATGATGGGCAAGAGTTCAAAATGCAGCTTAGCCTCTTGGATGGATGCGATGAGGTTGTCGAGGTTGGTTTCCCTTACTTTGGCGGCTTAGAAAGCGAACATTTCCAAAATGTTGAGCTTAAAGACGTGCTGTTACATAAACTGCCCGTAAAACGTATTCAATTGGCGGATGGTAGCGACGCTTTGGTGACCACTGTTTATGATTTGATACTCGCGAACTATGGTATTGAACGTGGTTTAGGCGATGAGAATTGTGCCGCAGATTACGATGATATAAAGGCATACTCCCCCGCATGGGCGGAGAAAGTGACGGGGGTTAGCCGTCAAAATATCATCCGGATTGCACGGGAATTTGCGGATACGGCAGAAAAAACGCATGGACGCTCTATGGTGATTGTTGGTGCAGGTATCAACCACTGGTATCACATGGATATGACCTATCGCGCTATTATTAATATGTTAGTGTTCTGTGGCTGTATAGGACAAAGTGGTGGTGGTTGGTCACACTATGTCGGACAAGAAAAATTACGTCCACAAACGGGTTGGCTGCCTCTTGCTTTTGGCTTAGATTGGCAACGTCCACCGCGCCATATGAATAGCACCTCATTTTTCTACAATCATTCAAGCCAATGGCGCTATGAAACAGTCAAGACGGAAGAGCTATTATCCCCATTAGCCGATAAAAAAGCATTTAGCGGCTCTCTTATTGATATGAATGTGCGCGCAGAGCGCATGGGATGGTTACCTTCCGCACCACAATTAAACGTTAACCCTATTACGATTGCTAAACAAGCCGAAAGTGCAGGTATGTCGGCGGTAGATTACACGGTTAACCAATTGAAAGAAGGGAATATTCGCTTTGCTGCGGAGCAACCCGATAGCCCACAAAACTTTCCGCGTAACCTATTTATTTGGCGTTCGAACCTACTTGGCTCAGCCGGTAAAGGCCATGAATATTTATTGAAATACCTATTAGGTACTGAAAATGGTATTCAGGGGCTTGATTTAGGACAACAAGGAGAAGTGAAGCCTGAAGAGGTTGAATGGGCAGATAAAGCGGCAGAAGGAAAAGTCGACTTAGTCGTAACCCTCGACTTTAGAATGTCGAGTACCTGTTTGTTCTCGGACGTGGTTCTACCAACCGCAACGTGGTATGAAAAAGACGATATGAATACTTCGGATATGCATCCATTTATTCATCCATTGTCTGCGGCGGTTGATCCTGCTTGGGAATCGAAAAGCGATTGGGAAATTTATAAAGGGATTGCTAAAGCATTCTCAGAAGTCAGCGTAGGTCACCTCGGGAAAGAAACCGACGTTGTTACGCTGCCAATCCAGCACGACAGTGCCGCTGAAATGGGGCAACCTTTCGATGTGCGTGATTGGAAAAAAGGCCAATGCGAATTGATCCCAGGGAAAACGGCACCGCACATTATGACGGTTGAGCGTGATTATCCATCGACCTATGCACGTTATACCTCACTTGGTCCTTTGATGGATAAGCTCGGTAATGGCGGTAAAGGGATCAGTTGGAATACGCAAGATGAAATAGACTTCCTGAAAAAACTGAATAAAACCCAACCTAGTGGCGTTAATCAAGGACGGCCGAAGATTGAAACTGCTATTGATGCTGCGGAAGTTATCTTAACGTTAGCACCAGAAACCAACGGGCAGGTGGCAGTGAAAGCGTGGGATGCTTTAGGTAAAGTCACAGGCCGTGATCATACCCATTTAGCACGCTATAAAGAGGATGAAAAAATCCGTTTCCGCGATATTGTTGCGCAGCCACGTAAAATCATCTCTAGTCCCACATGGTCAGGCTTGGAAGATGAGCATGTGTCTTACAATGCCTGTTATACCAATGTTCATGAAATGATCCCTTGGCGTACCTTAAGTGGTCGTCAACAGTTATATCAGGATCATGAGTGGATGAGAGCTTTTGGTGAAAGCCTTGTGGTTTATCGTCCTCCTATTGATACCCGTGCGGCCCAACCGTTGATGGGGAAAAAGCCAAATGGTTTCCCTGAAAAGGCGCTTAACTTCTTAACGCCGCATCAAAAATGGGGGATCCACTCCACATATAGTGACAATTTACTGATGCTAACGCTGGGTCGAGGCGGACCGATTGTCTGGTTAAGTGAAGAAGATGCCCGCCAGTTAGGTATTGAAGACAACGATTGGGTAGAAGCCTTCAACAGCAACGGGGCGTTGACCGCGAAAGCCGTGGTGAGCCAGCGTATTCCTGATGGCATGATCATGATGTATCACGCGCAAGAACGCTTGATTAATTTGCCAGGCTCCGAAATTACGGCGCAGCGCGGCGGGATCCATAACTCAGTGACCCGCGTCTGCCCTAAACCGACCCACATGATTGGTGGTTATGGGCATTTAGCATATAGCTTCAACTACTATGGCACCGTGGGCTCTAACCGCGATGAATTTGTGGTGGTACGTAAAATGAAGCAGGTCGATTGGCTTGATGGTGAGCAAGATGGCTATCAGCAGGCGCTGAGCGGAAAGGAGAAAGCATAATGAAAATTCGTTCTCAAGTCGGCATGGTATTGAACCTCGACAAATGTATTGGTTGTCATACCTGTTCAGTGACCTGTAAGAATGTCTGGACCAGCCGTGAAGGCGTTGAATATGCTTGGTTTAATAACGTCGAAACGAAACCAGGTATCGGTTATCCCCATAATTGGGAAGATCAGGAAAAATGGAAGGGCGGCTGGATCCGTAATATCAAAGGTAAATTAGTGCCGCGTATGGGCAACCGAGTCGGGGTACTTTCAAAGATCTTCGCTAACCCAGATGTTCCTGCTCTGGATGATTACTATGAACCATTTGATTATGACTACAGTCATTTAAAAAATGCTAAAGAAGGGCAACATGTGCCAACGGCTCGCCCACGCTCATTAATTACTGGGCAGCGTATGAGCAATGTCAATATGGGGCCAAATTGGGAAGATGATCTTGGTGGCGAATTTAGCAAACGCGCACACGATAAGAACTTTGAACATATTCAAAAAGAGATGTATGGGCAATTTGAAAATACATTCATGATGTATTTGCCGCGCTTATGTGAGCACTGTTTGAACCCAGCTTGTGTGGCGACTTGCCCGAGTGGTGCTATCTATAAACGTTCAGAAGATGGCATTGTCTTGATTGACCAAGATAAGTGTCGTGGTTGGCGGATGTGCTTAACAGGCTGTCCATACAAGAAAATTTACTTCAATTGGAAAAGTGGTAAATCAGAAAAATGTATTTTCTGCTATCCACGCATTGAGTCTGGTATGCCGACAGTGTGCTCTGAAACCTGTGTTGGGCGCATCCGTTATTTAGGCGTGCTGCTATACGATGCCGATAAGATTGAGCAAGCGGCGAGTGTAGAAAAAGAAACCGACCTATATCAAAGCCAACTTGATGTATTCCTTAACCCACATGATCCACATGTGATAGAAGAAGCACAAAAACAAGGGATCCCTCTGAGTGTGATCGACGCTGCTCAAAAGTCCCCTGTTTATAAAATGGCGATGGAGTGGAAGCTTGCATTGCCATTGCACCCAGAGTATCGAACTTTACCGATGGTGTGGTATGTGCCGCCTTTGTCACCCATCCAATCCGTTGCGGATGCAGGTATGTTGGCGAGCAATGGTGTCTTACCTGATGTTGAAAGTTTACGTATCCCAGTACAGTACCTAGCGAATTTATTAACCGCTGGAGATGTCGAGCCAGTATTGCTTGCACTAAAACGTATGTTAGCGATGCGTCACTATAAACGGGCTGAAACAGTAGAAAATCAATGTGACACCAGTGCACTAGAACAAGTTGGTCTAACAGAAGCTCAGGCACAAGAGATGTATCGTTATTTGGCAATAGCGAACTACGAAGACCGCTTTGTGATCCCATCAAGCCATCGTGAGTTAGCGCGAGAAGCTTTCCCAGAAGCGAAAGCGTGTGGCTTTAGCTTTGGCGATGGCTGTCATGGCAGCGATAGCAAGGTGAATTTGTTTAATAGTCGCCGTATCGATGCGATAGATGTGACACCAAAAACATCGCAGGAGAAAACATTATGATGTCGTTGAAAGTGATTTCGCGCTTACTTGACTACCCAAGTGAAGCGTTATGGCAGCATCGTGATGAGCTTATCGAGGCGCTAGAGCAAGCGAATGAGTTGCCATTTACCCAAGCCGTTCAACTGATGATGTTTGTGCGCGAATACCTTGATGAAGATCTGTTAGACATGCAAGCACAATATTGCGAGCTATTTGATAGAGGACGCGCAACTTCCTTGTTGCTATTTGAACATGTGCATGGGGAGTCTCGTGATAGAGGGCAAGCAATGGTTGATTTGATGGCGCAGTATCAACAGCAAGGATTGCAGATTGATTGCCGCGAATTACCGGACTATTTACCGATTTATTTGGAATATTTAACGGTATTAACCCCCGACCAAACCCGTGAAGGCTTAAGCGATATTGCGCCAATTTTGGCGCTATTGGGTGAAAGATTGAAACAACGCCAAAGCCGATTCGGTGTGTTATTTGACCTTCTTTTGACGCTATCGGCGACTGCTATCGAAACTAGCCAATTGAGTGGGCAAGTCGCAGCGGAAGCACGAGATGATACGCCAGAGGCATTGGATGCTGTTTGGGAAGAGGAGCAAGTGAAATTCTTTACCGATGAAAAAAGTTGCGCGAGTGAAGTGACGGCTCATCAACATCGCTTTGCAAACGCGGTTGTGCCTCAATATTTGGATCTTGATGCGGGCTATAATGCGGGAGTTCAAAAATGAATTTTATCAATCAATTCTTCTTCGATATTTACCCCTACATTGCCGGTACTGTGTTTATTGTCGGTAGCTGGTTACGCTATGACTATGGGCAATATAGCTGGCGAGCTGGTTCAAGCCAAATGCTTGATAAAAAGAATATGCGCTTAGCGTCCAATTTGTTCCATGTCGGGATCATTGGTGTCTTTTTGGGGCATTTTTTCGGTATGTTAACCCCGCATTGGGTGTATGAGTCTTTCTTGCCAATGCATATTAAGCAATTGATGGCGATGATTGGTGGGGGCGTATGTGGGCTAATGGTACTGATAGGTGGAGCGATGTTATTAAAGCGCCGCTTAACGAATCCGCGTGTCAGAGCTACTTCATCCTTTGGCGATATTATGATCTTAACCTTACTGGTAATACAGGTCTGTTTAGGGTTACTGACTATTCCATTCTCTGCTCAGCATATGGATGGTAGTGAAATGTTGAAATTGGTAGGGTGGGCACAATCGGTTGTCACCTTCCATTGGGGGGCGTCACAATACCTCGAAGGAGTTGGAATTGTCTTTAAGTTACACCTTGTTTTAGGAATGACGCTATTTTTGTTATTCCCATTCTGCCGTTTAGTGCATATCTGGAGTGCGCCAATAGAGTATATTACGCGCCGTTACCAGCTAGTGAGAAATCGTCACTAAAAATATGGCCTTGCAAATGAAGGCAAGGCCAGCTCGTGTTCTTGTGTAAACAACAAATATTGCTAATGTAGCAACCCCATATCATCGATATGGGGTTTTTTGCTTCTTTAGGCGCTTAAACGTGTTTTGACTTGTTTGGCTAAAGTGATAAGCAAAACGAGTATAATGCCCACGATTAACCCAAAAATAAGGTTTGCCAATGAAGGCGTAATGAATTGCATTACCTTACCAATTGCAGGTGTTAACGATAGCGCTAGGGCTAACTCTTCTATCCAATAATAGACTGTTGTTATACCATGAGTCAGAATACCGCCTCCGACCATAAACATGGCAGCTGTGCCGACAACGGATAAGGTTTTCATTAGGTAAGGCGTGGCATAAATAAGCCATGTACCTAATTTGCTTAACCAAGCAGAAGCCTTTTTCTGTAAATAGAATCCGAGATCATCCAGTTTGACAATACCTGCCACTAGCCCATAAACCCCAATTGTCATAACAATCGCAATAATGGAAAGAACAATAACTTGGTTCATAAAGGTTGTTGCAGAAACGATACCGAGTGTGATTGCAATAATTTCAGCGGATAACACAAAATCCGTACGTACTGCTCCTTTGATTTTGCTTTTCTCAAATGCCGCCAGCTCTTCCGGCGACATGACGGCTTTTTGTTCCCTTTTTTCATGGTGTTCTTGGGCGGAATGGAGATATTTGTGCATTAATTTTTCTGCGCCTTCAAAACACAGGTAAGCCCCACCAATCATCAGTAAAGGCGTCACGGCCCAAGGTATGAAGGCACTGATCAATAAGGCGAGCGGAACCAATATCAGTTTATTGATAAAAGAGCCTTTTGCTACGGCCCATACCACAGGGATTTCTCGTTCAGCTCGAACCCCTGTGACTTGTTGGGCATTTAAGGCGAGATCGTCACCTAATACACCGGAGGTTTTTTTCGCGGCCATTTTTGTCATTACAGAAACGTCATCTAATACGGCTGCAATGTCATCAAGTAAAGCAAGTAAGCTACTTCCTGCCACAGAGTGATCCTTTTTTGTCTAATTTAAGGTGTGTTTAATGTTAATTAGGCTGATATTGCGATAATTAGTTCACCTTTTGGTAGGTAAATAAATCCGATTTAGAAGGAATCTATGTCTGTAAGCCAAGAGATGGAGGCTCCACTTTTTAATTGTGAATTTTTTGTGACAGTGGAACCAATATATATATTTTCTCTCTAATCATCTAAATTACCGTGTTTAGATGAGTTTTAAAAAGTATCGTTTGAACAAAATAATAGCAGAAAGTGACCAAGGAAGGTGGCTTTCGAATGAATGGTTTAATAAGGTTAATACATGTCTCCTGCACCTGTTTTGAGTATTGTCGTTGCCGTTTATAATGGTGAAAAGTTTCTTCCTCATTTTTTTGATAGCTTATTAGCGCAAAATCTGAGTAATTGGGAATTAATCGTCGTAAACGATGGTTCAAAAGATAACAGTGAGGCGGTGATCCGCCAGTATCAAGATAAATTCAGTCACTTTACATTATTAACGCAAGACAATCAGGGGGTTTCTGTCGCACGTAATACCGGCATGGCAGAAGCGCGAGGGAAATATATCACTTTCCCTGATATTGATGACGAAATTAGTCCTAAAATGTATGGTCGCTTGTTAGAAATTGCGTTGGCGGGAGATTTGGATGTAGCCACCTGTAACGGAACATATATTTACACTAATGGTGATGCACCAAAAGCGATTTTTCCACCCAATAAAGTACCATCAACAGGTGTGATTAGTGGCCCTGAATGGCTGGAAATTGGTTTAAGTTCACGTAAATTTTTACATGTGACTTGGTTGAATCTTTATCGTCTGGATTTAATTCGCCAGCATAACTTTTCCTTTGAACCTAAATTGCACCATCAAGATATTCCATGGACTACGGAATTACTGCTGGTGGCGAAGCGAGTTCAATTTATTAATGAGCAATATTACGATTATCTGATCCATAATCAGTCGGTTTCCCACTCCTTGCAAGGGGATGAACGGTCTATTCGTAAGATAAATACCTATTTGAAAATCATTGATATGCTGTTGGATATCTATAAGCGCTATCCGAAACAGGTTGAACAGGCGCCAGCGTGTTTATGGCAGGTCGGTAAAGAAGGGCTTGGGATTACTCAAGCCATACTTGCCATTAAATCACCGGAAACACAGCGAGATGTCGCCCGCATGTTTTTTGAGAAAGGTTATTGGGATGTGATCTGGTCTCATGCGACGACGATCAAGTTAAAATGGCGTTTGATCCGTCGTTACACTAAGTTGAAAGCTATCGCTAAATAATCGCTAAAGGGTAGCGAATGGAAACATTGGCTACCCTTGTTTTGAAAAGGCCTAATTAGGTAATCTTTTCAATGAATCAATAAACAATTCCCACAATCTAGCATTATCCAATCGAGTCGCAACTTGCGTATGGCAGTCGCTAGCTGGCGGATGCCGGAAATCAGTGACAGTCATCCCTGTGGTCAGTGCCCCTTGTAATTCAATATTTACCGGCGCTTTTTGGGTTGTGATTAATGTTGGATCAATAACATAAGCAACAGCGCAAGGGTCATGCACAGGGGCGTGCTCATTGGTTCCATTACGTTGGCGATATCCCGCAGTGTAGTAACTTAATGAGTCCACGACAAACTGGCTTATCGGTGTATTGAGTGCGGCGATATCGGCCATAATTTTGTCTGTCGGCCTTGCTTGGTGTGTTAAATCGAGGCCTACCATGGTGAGTGGCCAGCGTTCATTAAACACAATATGAGCAGCTTCTGGGTCGATAGCAATATTGAATTCGGCGACCGCAGAACGATTTCCGGTGTGGTAGCCTCCTCCCATTAAAACCACTTCTTTAACTAAATCGACGATCTCAGGCGCTTTTCTTACAGCAAGGGCAATATTAGTTAGCCCCGCAGTAGGAACGAGTGTGACCGTTTTAGGTGGATGGGATTTTAGGGTATCGATGATGAGATCAACGGCATGGCGCTTATCGAGTGGCTGTGTAGGGGAAGGAAGATGGGTGCCATCAAGGCCACTTATACCATGTACTTCTGCCGCATTTTGGATGTTACGTATTAGTGGGCGAGGACAGCCTGCTGCAATAGGGATTTGTTTTCCACCAGCGAATTCAGTGATGGCTTGAGCGTTGTGGGTGACTTTATCTAACGTTTGATTACCGACGACAGTAGTAATTGCTAGCACATCGATATCAGGATGCCCTAATGCCAATAGAATTGCCATTGCATCATCATGGCCGGGGTCGCAGTCTAAAATGATTTTCTTTTGTGGCATTTTTCTCTCCTAAAGTTGGCAGGAAAATGGTTAAGCATGAATGTATTAAGGAATGAGCTTAACCATAGGATCCATTGCTAATTGAGTCTATCTAAGCGTGTTATTAAGGTTAAAAAATTGCGTGTACATTTCCTGTGATACATCTCGGATTTATATGGATGGTGATAAATAGTTGGTAACAAATTATTAATACTTTTGGACGAGAGTGTGATTTGATTAACATATTAATAACAATTGGATTGAGTTGCTTAGGATAATGTGGTTTTTATAAGCTTTTGGCAGCTGATTTTATCGCTGAGAGAAAATAGCTTATTAATAAGTTAATGACTTTGGAGGCAGAATGGAAAACTATCTGGATAAACTACCTGATGTGATTGATTCTGTTGCAACCAACCAATTTTATCCTAATTTATTATCATGGCTATCATCATTTATTGCATTTGATAATGCCATTGTTTATTCATTTGAAAAAGATGCCCCACCACGCTTTTTATCGAAAGTTGAAAAGCGCAACAGTGACAGTGTGAACCGCATTTATCAACGCGGGGCTTACCTTATGGATCCTTTCTACCAAGAGTTACAAAAAGGGGGAGGCTCCCAGGTGCTGACATTGAGAGAACTAGCACCAAAAGGTTTTTATCACACGGATTACTATCTCAATTTTTACCGGAAAACAGGTTGGTGTGATGAAGCGGGGCTGCTACTGGAAATCACCGCAGATAGGCAGTTAGGGATCTTTTTTGGTAATGAAGATGAACCGTTTTTATCTGAAAAATCAACACAGGCACCTTTAAAAGAAGCATTTGAAATTATTCGTAGCATGGCAAAACTGCATAAAGAAATTTCTCCAAATGATGTTTCTAGCCACTATCGCTTAGCAGATATGCAGACTCGTTTCGGTTTAACGCCAAGAGAGTGTGAAATAGTGGAACTGATCCTTGAAGGTAAAGGCTCTCCGCAGATTGCGCAGTCTCTCTTTATTAGTTTAGGCACAGTAAAAAACCATCGTAAGAATATCTATCAAAAGTTGGATATTAATTCTCAAGCAGAATTGTTTAACTTATTAATGAATCATCGAAACCACCCTTCTTATCGTCGCTGTTTGTGTTGAAATTTCTAACATCAAGCATGACTTTAAAATTGTGATTATTAATATAAAAATAATACGTAATATTATGATTTAATTTGTTTTTGTTCTATTTTTAAATTAGTTGTTTATATCGAAATATTCTACCTGTGTCACAAATGTTAAATCAATGTTTCAAATATCCCTAAAGGGCTATGTAAATGTTAAAGCAAGGTTAAGATAATCGAGGTTATCGAAAGATACTAAATAGGGTATCCATTATGAATAACCAAGTAGAATCATTAACTTATTACGCTGCTACTAAAAAGTATGACCTACGTTTTCCAACATTGAGAGAAGACTTAGATGTTGACGTTGTGATCATTGGTGGTGGCTTTTCCGGTATCCATACGGCGCTTGAATTATGTGAAAAAGGCATCACCAATATCGCGATTTTAGAAGGGCGTTATCTGGGATATGGCGGTTCAGGGCGTAACGGTGGACAAGTCATGGCGGGAATCGGTCATGATATTGACGCCATTAAAAAATATGTTGGCAAGGAAGGTTTAGAAACTATTTTTAAGCTTAGCAACATGGGGGCGGGGATCATGCGCGACCGTATTGCTAAATATAATATTGATGCCGATTTTTGTCGTGGTTACGCCTACTTAGGGAGTAACAAACGCCAAGAAAAAACGTTACGCAGTTGGTTGAATGATTTTAAAGCCGTCGACCCAGATGAGGAAATTGAGTTTTACTCAGGCTCTGATCTTAAACAGATCATTGGTTCGGATGCATATACCTGTGGCATCAAGCATATGGGCGGCGGTCATGTTCACTCCTTGAATTTACTCTTGGGTGAAGCAAAAGCTATTAGCGAAGTCTATGGCGCGAAAATTTTCGAAAACAGCCAAGTCGTCAATGTGGAATATGGTAATACCATCACAGTGCGTACGGCAATGGGATCTGTGCGAGCGCAAAAAATGCTATGGGCTTGTGACTCATTCCTGAATGGTCTTGAACCCACAATTTACCCAAAAACCATTAATACCTACGCTTATCAATTAATGACAGAAGAGTTACCTGAAGAACTCATTGAGCAAATTAGCCCTATTCGTGGTGCTTACAGTGATATTCGCCCTGTCATTGATTATTACCGAGTGACAAAAGAAAACAGGCTGCTGTTTGGTAGCTCAACGCATTTTCTTGAGTATATCCCGTCTGATCTAAAAGCTTGGAACCGTAATTTGATGCTAAAAGTTTTCCCCTATCTAAAAGATGTCAAAATCGAATTAGCATGGGGCGGACCGATGGCATGTAGTGCGAACCTATTCCCGCAAATAGGAACATTGCCACAACATAAAAATGTATTTTATGTACAAGGCTATTCCGGTTTTGGTGTGACGCCGAGCCAGATCGTGTGCAAAGTGCTTGCAGAAGGTATGGTCGAAGGGTCAAGCCGTTATGACTTAATGAGTTCTATTCCTCATGCCAACATCATTGGTAAGGACAAACTGCGTAATGTCATCGTATCGCTGGCAAAAATTATGCACCAAACATCGGGTTACTGGCAGGGGCGCCGCTAACTCAACTATTTTGTACCATCGTGTTAATAAATAAAAAGGTGAAGTCATGATTAGTCCACTACTGTTAAACAAACCACTTCCTGATTTACTGAATATTGGTAGTGTAACCAATTTAGGATCAGAGGTTGTTGAAGGTGACCCACAAGCTAGCGTTGCGATGATCCATGGTGAGCCAACAGATAACCTAACGTGTGGTATTTTTGCCTGTACTAAAGGTAAGTTTAAAATGGTTTACCCATTTGATGAAATGGCGACAGTATACGAAGGCTCAGTCAAACTGACTGATGTCAAAACAGGTAAGACTGTTGAATATCATAAAGGTGACACTTGGTTTGCTGCTAAAGGCACTGAAGTCCTATGGGAGATCACCGCTGAGCGTTTTGTTAAGCATTATCTTGCTTGTGTAAACGCATAATTTATTTTTAAAAGTGGAGTGATAACGATGAATCAATTAGCCCTATTGCCGGAAGTTAGTGCGTTTTTGCAACGTCAACATGGACATTTTATCAACGGCCAGCCAGTTTCCGGTGAGGGGGATGCCTTCTTTGAAGTCGTTAACCCTGCCACAGAGCAAGTTATCGCGAAAGTGAAAGAAGGCACTAAGGCCGAAGTGGATGCTGCTATGCAGGCTGCTTACACCGCCTTTCGTGGTGCTTGGGCAAAAACAACGCCGATGGAGAGAGGTAACTGCCTCAATCGCTTAGCGGACTTGCTCGAAAAACATCTTGAAGAGCTGGCGCAGTTAGAAACCTTATGTTCAGGGAAAACCATCCAATTATCGCGTTTTCTTGAAGTTGGCTCTGCTGCTCAGTTCTTACGTTATTTTGCAGGTTGGGCGACAAAAATTAGCGGTGAAACACTGAATGTCTCTCTACCATCATTTAAAGGTGAACAGTATTCAGCCTTTACCCAGCGTGAACCAGTAGGGGTTGTTGCCGGCATTATTCCGTGGAACTTCTCAATTATGATTTCCATTTGGAAGTTGGCAGCGGCGCTGACTTGTGGCTGTACTATTGTTTTAAAACCGAGCGAATTTACACCGTTAACTATGCTGAGAGTGGTTGAATTAGCCAAAGAAGCTGGGATCCCTGATGGTGTTATTAATATTGTTAACGGCGGTGGTCGTGAAGTTGGCCCAGCGTTAATTAGTCACCCATTATGTTCGAAAGTGACCTTTACGGGGTCAGTACCCACAGGACTTGCCGTAGGCCGAGCTGCAATGGAAGGGAAACTCACCCGTGTAACCCTCGAATTAGGCGGTAAGAATGGGGCGGCTTTCTTGGCTGACCTGCCTGTTGAAAAAATTGTTGATGGCATTATTGAAGCGGGTTACCTCAATCAAGGCCAGATTTGTGCGGCAGCGGAGCGTTTCTATATCCCATCTTCTTTGATGGATGAAGTATTAGCTCAGCTTAAACAGCGTTTATCTACCTTGAAAATTGGTTCTCCGTTGGATGAAACAACCGAAATGGGGCCATTGGCGAATAAAGCCCATTATGAAAAGATTTTAGGGTTATTTGAGAAAGCGCGTAAAGAAGGCAATGAAATTGTCTACGGTGGTCAGCCGATAGCTGGTGCGGGTTATTTCGTACCGCCAACCATTATCCGTGCGAACAGCCCAGATGATGCGTTAATGAAAGAAGAAACATTCGGTCCAGTGGGTACTTTCTTAAGTTACGATGATGAAGAAGAGTTGATCGAACAGATGAACAGTACGCCATTTGGTTTGGCCGCGAGCCTTTGGACTAACGATCTGAGTAAGGCGATGCGTATGATTTCACGTATCGAGGCAGGAACCGTTTGGGTCAATATGCACACATTCCTTGACCCTGCCGTACCTTTTGGTGGGATTAAATCCTCGGGTATCGGTCGTGAATTCGGCAGTGCGTTTATTGAACATTACACAGAACTGAAGTCGGTCATGGTTCGTTATTAATTGTTAATGTTGTTGTATTCAGCATGCCTCCAATGCAGTGTTGCCAGTAGTTGTATTTGGACGTGTTGTATCGAGTATTTTTTGAGTCAATTTTATAGTGGTTGCCCAGCTAACGCTGGGTTTTTTTTATCTCCAAAAAGTCAGGCGCAGCTTTTCTAACATTAGCCTTAAAGGGACGTTGAGACTCGGCTGGAGAAAATTATCAGTGGAGGTCACTCATGAAAACCCGTGCTCCCTGAGCTTTTGTTATCTTTTTCCTCTTGGTAACGTCGGTATCACAATCTTCGAAGAGAGAGCCTTAACAACGTACATAACCCAGTGTTAGGTAGGGCACAGAATGCCCTTTAGATAGGTTAGAACGTTTTCTGATATTGATTGTGAGACGATGCAGGATACCGCTTATCCATTAATTATTTTTAGTCTAAAGATAGATATCAAATCGCCGTAAACTCATTTCAGTTTCAGTGTCACGTTCAAAAGCCACCTAGCAAGAGCGAGTTATCAATGTACAGGTAACCGATTTGAAGGTTATTTGTAACGGCATTCACTATTAACTCTCAAACGACAAATTCTCGATATGGTTTTGTGTTGGTTTTTGGGAAACATATTAAAAATTAACACGAAAAGAGAGTTTACTTGAATTTACAAAAATCGATGAATGAGATACAAGATAATTTAGTAGATAATGCTTTGATGGTAGGGGTAAATAATCATAAAGACAATTAAAATGTTTATTTTTTAATTTTAAATATTATAAAAAATAATGAAACTCATTTTCGTTGTTTTTGCTTTTGGTTATTTTATTTACGATAATGTTATTAAGTTTGTTTTTGTCTAAAAAATTATTTTAGCGAAAAACATGATAAATGGGTATACGTATTTTTTAATGTTTTCATATGTAAAAATTTATTTTAATAATAATGGGTAAATATACGTATATTAATTTAATGGGATTATTAAAATATAAAGTAATCATTTAAAGTGTATTATTCAAAAAGTCTTTTTAATCATTTGGTTAGTTGTGAAAATCCAGTAGTTGCATTTATATTATTATTTAATTCATGGAACAATTTACGTCACTTGATAGGTCTCACCTATCGTAAGTGGTTTATTCGATCGAAATAAACTTCTTTAATAGAATATAGATAAGAGTTAGATTACATGCAAATAAAGAGTATTTAATTATCTAATAATTTATTTCTATTTGGTTTTTCATTTTTTTATTCTGATAAATACTTGCACTAGAGAGATTGTTTTATGGTTTCACAAGAAAAAGAACATTTTGATGTGATTAACTCTGAAATTGGTGAATTTATAAGAATGATTAGAATAAAAAAAGGGTTAACGGGAGCTGAGCTTGGTAAATTAATAGGTGTAAGTCAACAGCAAATTTCACGGTATGAAAGAGGTTATCATACACTCTCATTATCAGATTTTACATTTATACTATCAGTGATGAATGTGTCATTTTTAGACTTTATTTCATATTCGTCATTCTTTAAGTCTGATGATTGCCATATAACGCCAAAAGACTACATGTTATGAAATGATAACCTATTTCTGTTTAAAGAATCTTTATAGTATAGATAAAAGTTAAACTAGTTTTAGCTGTATTGTCTTTCTAATATATTAAATTAACCTTTTAGCTTTATAGCTAATGGGGATGGACTTCGTGAATTTTTATGTATTAGAAAGTGTTTTATCTAAAATGCTTTCTAATACAGATATGTTTATCTGTGTTGAGTAATTAAATAGTCTTAATTTTATTATTCAATTTATAATTAAACTTAAAACATTGATAGGAAATAGTATGAAATTAAATAAAGCTATGGCTGTATTAGCAGCGGCTATGTTAACCACATCTTTCGCTTCACTTGCAGACGTTAACTCAGGCACCGTGACTTTCAAAGGTGAAGTTCGTGATACTCCTTGTAACCTAGATGCGGGTCAAGGCGGTACGGCAACGGTTGTTGATTTTGGTCAGCTATCTCTAAGCCAATTAAATGCGGGTGATTCAAAATACAAAAATTTTGAATTGAACCTGAAAAATTGTTCTTTGACTTCTATTGACGATACAGATCCACAAAACCCAGTCACAGTTACTAAGACCGCAACGATTACTTTTGATGGTGTTAGCAAAATTGCAGGTCAAAATCTTTTAGCAACATCAGGTAGCGCAGCAAACGTTGCAGTTGGTATCCAAGATATTACTTTTGGAACCCCTGCGGCACTGAACCTACGTGATGGTGATAATACATTGACTTATTCTGCTTTCGTTAAGAAGGTGGGTGCTAATGCTGTAACAGCAGGTGATTTCTCAACGATCTCTACTTTCGAAATCGCATACCAGTAAGTTATACAGGCTCCTTCACTATTAGGCGAAGGAGCCTATAATTTGAAAAATTAATACTATGAAAAGCTTGCTGATTATTACTCTGTTATTCTCACCTATTTTCAGTATGCCAGTCTTTGCTGCAATGAATTGGGGACAGGCAACAGTAAAAGGAGAGGTACTCGCTTCTGGTTGCTCAATTCAATTGACGAGTAAAGACCAAATTATTGATTTTGGTGCCTATGCCTTAAGCAAGTTAGAAGAAAATAAGATAAAGAAACCATTTAAAATAATTTTAAATAATTGCCAATTATCAAATTCTTACTTCAATGATGAAAAATCGCCTGTACGAATAAAGTTTACAGGTCCAGCAACAAATAATTTTAATGGCTTTAAATTTAATGATGCCGATGGTTTAGCTATTTATATATTAAGTGGAAACGATGTTGTTAAACCTAATCAATACTACCCAATTTATAAATTAAAAAGAATATCCGGGAAAACAAAATCGATTAATGAACAGCAATTAGACTTTTTATCTGAGGTTATTGTTGTTGATAAGCTAAAGCCTCAATTAGGAGAATTCTCAAGTATCATTACATTTGATATCGATTACTATTAATCTAATGAGTATTTATGATGTTATCAACAAAAGAAAAAATAACGATATTCATGGTATCGATGCTTTGTTTGACTAAAGTGTCTTACGCTGTAGAGTTTAATACCGATATACTTGATAGCGAAGATAAAGCTAACATTGACGTCTCAAGATTTAAAAATCCTAATTTTATTCTACCGGGAACTTATTTCTTTAACATCATTATAAATAGTACTCAATTGACGCAGTCTACAGTTCCTATTCAAATTATTGGTGATAGTACAGATGCCTCTGTCAGTGATGTGTGCATTGATAAGTCATACATTAATAGCTTAGGTATTAAAGAAAAGTATATTGACCAATTAACCTATTGGAATGATGGGGCGTGTATTGATTTTTCGGCATTAAAAGGGGTCAGTGTTATCCCTAATTTATCCGAAGGCACTGTGACGCTGAATATACCACAATTATATCTCGAATATATGGATAATAACTGGTTACCGAAATCATTGTGGGATGAAGGTATCAGTGGGTTGTTATTAGACTATAATGCAAACTATCAATATAGTGATCGGGATAGCTTAAAGAATCAGATTGCTTCCATTAGTGGATATCTTGGCGCCAATATGGGAGCATGGCGCCTACGTAGTGAATACTATGGTAATTATCAAAGACAAAATTCCAATGGTAAAACATCGACAATACGT
The DNA here is from genome assembly GCF_028480065.1 of Providencia sp. PROV189. NCBI lineage: Bacteria > Pseudomonadati > Pseudomonadota > Gammaproteobacteria > Enterobacterales > Morganellaceae > Providencia > Providencia sp. PROV189. The sequence goes on along the minus strand of NZ_JAMPOG010000008.1, from coordinate 214,620 downwards.
AATTTTTTATTTAATGCCATTTATTTATATAGAAATATAAAAGCGCTAGATTCTAAATTAGTGATTGGTGAGAGTACAACCCCCTCACAAATTTTAGAGCCAATTAAATTTACAGGATTATCATTATTCACTAATGATTCCATGTTACCACCAAGGTTACGTGGATATGCACCAGAGATAACAGGTATAGCTAAAACGAATGCACGAGTTGTCATTACACAACTCGGACGTGTATTGCACGATGGAAATGTACCTGCTGGACCATTTAAGATTCAATCATTAAACAGTGGAACTCGTGGTGAGCTTAACGTAAAAATTATTGAGCAGGATGGTACTGAACAACAATTTACAGTGAGTAGTTCGAATGTTCCATATTTAACGCGTCCGGGCACCACGCGATATAACGTATCTGCGGGGCAACCGACAAAAGTGGATCATTCGGTATATCGTGGTGTGTTCTTTTTTAGAGCAGAGGCTTCTCACGGTTTAAATAACAATTGGTCGTTAAACGGTGCAACAGATATTAGCCAAGGCTATCAACAGGTTTCATTAGGTGTTGGTCGTTTTATGAATCGGTTTGGTGCACTTTCTGTGAACATTACGCGTTCGTTCGCACAATTAGATCATGATAGTCCTTCAGGTAACTCATACAGTGTTAATTACTCGAAAACATTCGATGACTACGATATGGACTTAACTTTTGCAGGGTATCGATTTACTGATAGAAAATACTATACATTATCCCAATATTTAGATTTAAGAGATGATAGGGTTGTTGATAGCGAAAAAGAACGTTATCAAATAACGCTTTCTAAGCGCTTAGGTGAGTTTAATATAAACTTAAATTATCAATTGCAACAATATTGGGATAGAGGTCAAACTCATCAATATGGTCTTAATATAGGTAAAAGTATCAATCTTCCTTACTTAAAACTACAGGGAGGAAGCATTACATTATCAGCAAATAGAAGCTATTATCAAAATAAATATGATGACCAAATTAGCTTAATGCTTTCTGTGCCATTTGGTAAGCAGTTTTATACTTTTGATACAATGAAATATAACGATACTTATAATTCGCGTGTTTCAGTGTCTAATTTAACAGATGATAATGACTACTATAATATAAGTGCATCGACAAGCTACGGTAAAGATGCCAAAAAACAAAGTACACTTGCTGGAATGTATGATTTACCGACACGCTATGCATCTATCAATAGTAATATGTCTATCTCGGATAAAGGGGATAGTAGTTTAGGCTTAGGACTCAATGGTGGGGTGACATTGACGCAACATGGTGTAGCTTTACACAGTTCATCATATTCTTCTGCCTCAAGGTTAATGATAGACACAAATAATATCGCGGATGTTCCTTTAAATAATGGTACAACCGTGACGAATGGATTAGGTATTGGCGTTATTCCTAACATGACTAACTATTATAAAAATAGTTACAATGTGGATATGAGTAAATTACCAGATAATATTGAATCATCAAATACAATTTATGATATCGCCTTAACAGAAGGCGCTATTGGATATAGAAAAATAAGTGCAGATAAAGGTTTTAAATTATTTGCAACGATTAAAATGTCTGATAACTCAGGGTCACCACCATTTGGTTCTCAGGTATTAAATGAAAAAGGGAGAGAGGTCGGGATTGTAAGCGATAATGGATTAGTTTGGTTAACAGCGGTTCAATCAGAAGAAAAGTTAAATATCAACTGGTCTAATAAAATACAATGCAGTACGACCTTACCAACCTTAGATAATGTAAATCAAATTATTTTAATTTGTGAGAAATAGAGAGTTTTTATGAAATATAAGTTATTGTTAATTCCACTATTATTTATAGCACATAACAGCATGGCCGCGGTTTCTCTTGATAGAACAAGAGCGATAGTAGAAGGGAGCTCTAATCCAGTTATTATTAATATTGAGAATCAAAGTGATACTTTGCCCTATTTAGCTCAGGCTTGGATTGATGATAAAGATGGTAATAAATTAACAACAGGGCCGTTAATTGCAACACCATTGGTTCAACGTTTGGAACCAAACGTAAAAAGTATGATTCGAATCTCGACGACGGATGTATCTCAGTTACCGAAAGATAGAGAGTCTGTTTATTACTTTAATTTAAGAGAGATCCCGCCTAAAAGTGATAAACCGAATGTTATGCAGGTCGCATTACAGTCAAGAATTAAATTATTCTATCGCCCAGAGGCGATTTTAGATAAGGCAAAAACCAATTGGGCTTTAGATTTAGAATTACAATCTGTCAGTAATGGTTATGTGGTTAAAAATACATCACCTTTTTATTTGACCGTGATAGGCTTAGCCGGTGATAGAAATAAGTCAGAAAATGGTGCCTTTGATTCGTTTATGATCGAACCTTTTGGTTCTTATCAAGTCAAGACTGCTCATTTTCAAAAGCCTTATCTTACTTATATTAACGACTATGGCGGAAGGCCAACAGTTTCATTTAACTGTGATGCATCCGTCTGTAAAGCAGATAAACAATAAATTTCAGAGCTAACAAAGTGAGAGTGCAATGAAGTATTTTTATTTAGTGTTTTACACTTTATTTATTTCATTTAGTAGCATGGCCACTCAGTATGAGGAAAACAATTATTTTCCTTCGAATGATGTGACATCTGCAATGAAGATGAATGAATTAAGTGGAAAACTGAATTTTAAAATAAGTTTAATGTACTCTCCGTGTGTCATTTTAGCTAATGAATATGTTGGAAGTTTCTTTTTTATTGAGTTAGATAAATGCTTGTTTAATGATAATAATATAAAAATTCCATTACAGGCAAAAGCGAAAGTGTTTGAAGGTAATCAGCAAGTGATGGCATCTCAGAAGCTATTCTCAGGTAGAAATAATGTTTATCTACAGACTAAAAACATTAAGGGTAGAGCAGTGATTATGGAGCTAGATTATGATTAAAAAAATACTGGTCATATTACTTAGCTTGATGGTATCTCCCGCTTTTGCCAGTGAATTGGTTATTAATTTTAATGGTAATTTAGTTGATAAAAAGTGTGAAATTAAACAATCAGATATAACAGTTCAATTCATACCTTATTCATTAGGCTATATTGAAATCGGTGGCAATATCTCGGATAAAAAATCATTTGCAATTGAATTTCAAAATTGTACGCCAACACTGATGAATAAGATTATAAAAATTTCATTAGACTCTACTAATGTATATAGGCGAAATGGCGTTGATTATTTGAAAACGCAAGGTGGAACCGGTCTCATTGTCGGCCTAGAAAGCATGAGTGGGGAGCCTATATCATTTAATCAACCTTTAGAAGTACAGGTTACTAATGATAGTAAAGCAGAATTAGTTTTAAATGCATTTTTAACTAAAGGTGATTTCGCTAAACCTGGCACTATTCATGGCACAGCAAGTGTTATGGTTAATTATAATTAATAAGAGGAAATAATATGATAAAGATAAGACAGCTACTCTTATTATTATTGTTTCTATCCAATTGGAGTCTTGCCGCTGATTTTAATAGCGGTCGTGCAGATGTCAGAATAAATATTAGTGCAACGATTGTTGCTCCGGTCTGTACCGTTTTAGGCAATAATAATCAATCCCCCTTGTTTGTGAACTTTGATAACATTGATTTTTCTGACGTAGAGAGTGGAACTGCTTATCAAGATATTCAACTTAAATATAACTGCGCTGGTAGTTCAGTACCCGCTAACAAAGTGATGAGCTTATATTTATATCCGACAAAATATGGCATTTATACACAGGTAGGTAATAATGTATTACGCACATCAAAGGAGGGATTAGGAATTTCGTTGACAAAAGAAAATACTAATCTTGATTTAAATAAGTGGATCCCTTTTGGGAGTAATGAGCTAGAAGGCTCATTTATTCTTCGTGCATCTTTAATTACACCTGATAAATCACTATTAACTGAAGGTAGCTTTGACAGTACGGTGGCTATTTTGATGAGTTATTTATAATCTGAATTAGGTCTTATGATGAAAAAATTTTTTTCTTTACTACCGGTCGTATTATTTGCTTTTTCAAATATTAGCTCCGCTGGAGACCCTGATGATTGGACTGTCATGGGATATAATGGCACTCAGTTTACCGCAAATACAACTTGGACAGGGGCTAATTTTAATGGTGTAAACTTAACGTTGAATGCCATTTTAAGTAGCTCTGGCGGGAGAATGACAGAATATGCTTGGGGGACTCGTGCCTGTGCTCCTTATGGTGGTTCTCCTAATTCAATTAACGTGCAGTATGTTATCGTACCAAATACAGTGAGATATGTTGATCCTGTAACGCGGAAGGCATTTGATTTTAGAATTGTTTTACCTCAATCTTTGGGATCAATTTCGGGATATCCTAATGCTCAATACGCAAAAATAGGTCAAAGTGCAGGTAATGTCGGGCGTGCAACGTGCAATTCAGTACCTTATACACCGATGGCTTTTAGTGGGCAAACGGCAGTAACTTTAATTAGTAATACAAATTTACCGATTAGAAGTACACCGCATATTATTCAAGTGGATACAACTTTGTTTGGGGTAAGGAATCCGGAGGTACCTAGTAAATGGTTAAGTTCTGTTGCGCTAATCCAGCCTAAAAACTCAGCAAGGTTAAACTTTTATGTCACGGTGGTGAATACGTGTCGAGTCGATAAAACTCAATTAGATTTTAATTTTGGTACATTACCTCAGTCATTAGCAGAAGGTAAAAATTTGACTAAAACAATAACGGTTAGTTGCACTCATCCAGGCAATATTAAAGTGACTTACCGACCATCAAAACCAATTGATAGTGCTAATCCAACTCGTACTAGTTTAGATTTAGGTAACACGTCATCGGGTTGGTATGGTGAGCTATCCGTGGATAATAAAAAACAGTTAATTACCACTTTACAAGGCATTACAAATAAAACATTAGATATTGGTATGACATTAGGAAAAAATAGGGCTAATGCATCGGTAGGTAATATGAGTGGTGGTGGTGTATTAATTTTTGAGTATATTTAATTTGAATTACGTTTGGCGATGGTGAAAATCAATGGATTGATTTTTACCATTTTTTATTGATATTAACACGCATAATGAGTCATTATACGTGTTAATATATGCTTTGTTTTATGATTCTCTTCATCTTCTGAGTTCACTATCACCATTTTTAATTCTCAAAATAATAAGCATCAATAATAATGAAATTAATCGTTTGATTTCCTATATCAACCTCGTAATCAATTAAATATTGATTGATTCTGTCTGTTCGATGAGTTCGTGAATATGCGCCATGACTGAGTTGATAGAAAAATACCACTCGTTTTATGCGTATTTTGTTTGTTGAAGTATTTTAGTTGTTCTCCTATGATGAACTATAATTTAAATAAAAGGATAAAGTTATTGAATATAAAATTAAAATAATTCAGTGTTTTCTCTATAGAATAGTGAGTTGAGGAACCGTGTTTCAAGTCATCTATAAACGTTTAATAAAATGATTAAAGGTATAAGATGTCCTCTATTTTAAATGTTCGATTGTTTTGTTTTTTGGGATGCTGTTACTTATGATTAATGAATGAGTGAAGCTTTAGTGGCGAAATGTTAGAGCGAGGGTATGTATATGGAAACAGCCTTGAGCTTTGAAATCAGTGCTATGTCTAAAATAGATAATACATTAGAACATTTGCTAAAAAATACTGAAGAGCTAACGCCCTTATTCTATACAGTGAATACTGAGATAGGTAAAACTGAATGGCGAGATACCTATAATACGTGTTGTGAATTAAAGAACCTTACTCATGTAAATGTGGTTCCTCATATTGCGATTAATAATAAAGATGAATGTGAGTTATGTTTTATTATTGAAGAGTATTTGAAGAATGATATAACAGAATTGTTTGTTATTAGGGGGGATAGACACCGTTTTGATGAGGAACTCCCATTTAATTATGGCATAGAACTTATTGATTTTATTCGGAGGAGATACCCTGAAGTGATGATAAAATCCAGTATTTATCCTGATTATCACAAAGAGAGTATCATACCTGAAATAGAAATTGATTGGCTAAGAAAAAAATTGCAATTAGGCGTTACAGAGCTTATTAGTCAATTATGTTTGAATAAAAATGCATTTTCTTATATGAAAAAGCAATTGGGGAATGATATTCCTATCACAATATCAATGATGCCTATGCTTAACTTTAGTTTTATTGAGTCGTTTTTTAAAAATAATGCGATCGATTATCCATTATGGATAAAGAAACACATAAGGCCGAGTAATATTAATAACCATAGGGCATTTGGTATTCAGCTTACTCAATTTCTCATCGGAGAGTATATAAAAGAAAACAAGCGATTGCATTTTTTTACATTAAATAATGCACAGATGGTCAAAAAGCTATTTGATAAATTGAGATGAATCATCTGAATATCGCTGATAGATTGAACTATTTTTTCCAGCGAAATTAATATTGGTTTTATCCCGACAACAATAGGGGATGATAATCAGTTTTAATTTTATCCTTGTTAGGCTAATTCAGTATCAATGAGGGTATGATAATGTTAAAAGTCGATTACAATGCGTACCGTTCAATAAAAGGTTTTAATCGTAGAGTAAGGTTTTTAGTCATGCATTACACTGCTTTGAATTTTCAAGGTTCAGTTAATGCATTATCAGGAAATGCCGCTGTAAGTGCTCATTATTTAGTTCCCGACCCAACAGATAAAATGTATACAGATGCTGGGTTTAAGGAGATGAGAGTCTTTAATTTAGTTGATGAAAATGAAAGAGCTTGGCATGCAGGCGTGAGTGCATGGGCTGGTAGAACTAACTTGAACGATACTTCGATAGGTATTGAAATTGTTAATGAAGCTCAAGATAACAACGGGAATTTTCTTTTTCCGCCATATAATGAAGTGCAAATTGAAGCAATCAAACAATTAGCATTAAATATTATCGAACGTTACCCTGATATTATTCCTACCAATATTGTCGGACATGCGGATATTGCACCTGATGGGCGTAAAAGTGATCCCGGTGCAGCGTTTCCTTGGAAACAACTTTATGATGCAGGAATTGGGGCTTGGTATGATGAGGCGACTAAATCTTGTTATATGCAGAAATATAACGGGGGATTACCAGAAAAAGCAGAAATTTTAGAGAAGTTAAAACGCTATGGGTATGACGTTTCAAAAGCGAATACAGATAATGGCTATAAAATGTTAATTCGAGCTTTTCAGCTTCACTTTAGACCAGAAAACTATGATGGTATTGCGGATGTTGAGACGGTTGCGATCATTTATGCCTTAGTTGAAAAGTACTTCCCTTAATGTAATTACGTTAGTTGAATAACAGGACTTTGCCTAATACTTCATTGAGTGTGATAGTGAACGTATTTATTTAAGAATGAAATGCATTGGTGTTCAATCCTATTTGGAGAGCAATGTAATAGGGGCGTTGCCAATGCATTTACTCCCAGTTGTATTATTAAATAAACAAATAATTATATGGTTAATGAATCAAATATATTGGTTTTTCCATGAATTTATTAAGGGCTGTGTCTAAGCACTCACAGCATCTTTTCTTGGCGAATAATAAAACCGGATGAAACCAGTTCTGTGCGGTTGCTGACATTCGCCTTAGTAAAAATATTGCGTAAATGGGTTTTCACCGTAGACAGTGATACCCCAAGTTGCAAAGCGATACGTTTATTGCTTGCGCCTTCTCGGACTAAGTGAATGATCTCTTGCTCCTTTGGGGTATAAGAAACCAGAGAATCAGGCAAAATGTCAAAAGTCATTAATTCAGCAATAGGTAAAATTGAATTAAGCCGCATAACTTCTTGTTGTTGAAAGGGAGCATCCCGCAATACGGAGATCCCTGCGATGATCTTGTTTTTACGACGGATAAAAATCTCTGCCATATCTGTAATATTATTTGGCCTCATAAAGTCGTTATAAAACTCTTGGCTTTGTTGTTTCATGTCAGGTGCCATTCTGACTAATCGTAAATCATCACCTCGGAATTTATCGGGGTGTAACGGATCTAACTGATAAAAATGCTTTAAATAATCTTGATGCATACGTGAGCTAATACCATAGAGCACATGGTTATCAGGCTGCCAAAAATCATCCACCAAGTAATAAACGGATGCCGAAACAGGAATAATATGAGCAATTGTGTTCAAGCAACAGTTGATTAATGTTCGCTGGTGGTAGCACAAAGGGGGTGTCTTCATCATATTACCTTCCGTAGTGGGTCCAATCATTATCATGCAACTAATTTTTGTTAACATAAAATAAACATGTTAATAACGTGAGCTTGATTACAATATTTAAACTTCATCGGTGATAAGCCAACTCACTCAATTCGCCAATCTGTATCTTTCGTTACTACTTTATTAACATATTAATAATCTAGTTGTCTGTTATTTGTTGATTTTTAATGTGTTATTTGTTTTTTTTGCAATTTATCCGGTACTTTTCGCGGCTATCCCCTTTATTCCCTCCCCCTATGGGTATCGTCCTTTAGGACGATAGCGGCAAGATTATGCTTATTTCTATAGTGGCAATGCAGTCACTCTATTTTTACAAAAAATTCACAATCATGACTGTGTTCTGAGAAAGAGAGGGAAGCAAAATGAATATATCCTCAAAATTAACCTCACATATTGAAAAGGGGAAAGTAGGGTTTCCAACGACCCTAGCTAGCTCTGTGGGTGTAATTATGGCAAGCCCTGTCATCTTGACGGTGACAAGCGGTTTCGGGATCGGCGGTGATACTTTTGCGTTAGCCGTACTGCTGAGTTTTATCATGATGCAAGCTCAGTTGACGACATTCTCTGAAGCAGCGGCGATTTTGCCAACATCAGGTTCTGTCTATGATTATATTTCATGTGGTATGGGGCGTTTTTGGGCAATTACGGGGGCATTATCAGCCTATTTGATTGTGCATGTGTTTGCAGGAACGGCGGAGACAATTCTGTCGGGTATCATGGCATTGGTAAACTTTGAAAGTCTCAATACCGTGATGGAAACCAGTAACACTTCTTGGATGGTTGGGGTTGGCTTAGTGATCACATTCGGCCTACTCAATGCCTTTGGTATCGAAGCTTTCAGTAAAGTGGAAGTGGTGCTCACGTTTGCGATGTGGAGTACTTTAGTCATATTTGGTATTGCCGGATTATTAATGCCATTCCATGCATCAGCTGAAGGCTGGTTTGGTCTTGGATTAAATATTTCAGACCCAACACTCGTGTTAAGCTTTGTGGGGATGGCGATGTTTATGTTTGTCGGTTGTGAATTGGTCACACCGATGGCCCCTGAAATTAAAAATTCAGCAAAAGTTATTCCTCGCGCCATGGCAACGGGGCTGTGTGGTGTGGCTTTTTGTATGTTCTTATTTGGTGCTTCAATGACACACCAAGTTGAAAACATCATTGTTGATCCCGCGAACAATGTTAGCTTGTTAGAAACACCAATGGCGATCCCTGCTTTCGCGGGGCAAGTGTTTGGGGATATTGGTAAATATTGGATTGGTATTGCGCTGTTATTAGCGGGTGGTGCAACGATTAACACATTGATGGCGGCGGTGCCACGGATCCTTTATGGTATGGCTCTTGATGGCGCATTACCTCGCATCTTTGCTTACCTGCATCCACGTTTTAAAACACCAGTATTTGGTATTTTTGTGGCGGTGATGATCCCTTGTCTACATACTTTCGCGATCCAAGGTGATTTAGACCGGATCATTCCATTAGTTTTAGCGGCAGTATGTTCTTGGGGAACGGCGTATTTGTTGGTGACTATCTCGGTTATTCTATTACGTATTCGTCGTCCTGATTTACATCGCGCTTATCGTTCACCGTTTTTCCCACTTCCACAAATTATTTCTAGCGTCGGCATTATCTTGGCGATTATTTATATTACGCCGCCGGGAATGAATAAGTCTGATGTCTACATTCCTTTTATTATTATGTTAAGTCTGACAGCAAGTTACGCTTTAATTTGGACTGTCTTTGTGCAGAAAGTAAATCCATTTAAACCTGTTCCAGTTGAGCAAGTGCTATCAAGCACCTTTACTGAGGAAGAGTTGAAGGGGGTGAAAATTGAGCCACTACGCAACCTCGCCTAAGGGCAACATTTGGCAGCGTTTAAATAAAAAACGGTTGCCAGCAGGTTATCAACAAGGGTTAACCTTGAATAGGGTAGAGCGTGATATTTTACCGTATCAATGTGAATGGGGAGCTCCAGGGGAGCTCCTAATACACCCGCAGGCGTCATTGACTATTCGAGTGACTGAACGTGTTAAAACCTTATTTATGGCGTTTATTGTATTTAGCCGTTTTTCTGTGACAGGGCGCTGTGGTTCAGCTATCAATGCAAAAATTACGGTGAAAACCCGCGGGAGCTTAAAGCAAAAACATGTTCATTTCATCTCGAAGGATGAAGAAGGGCAAGCCGTCGTTAATTTATTGAAAGAGTACCCCATTATTGCTCAAACACTTGAAGAGTTAGACTTTAATTATTTTCACTTAGTGATCAAAGATGGGGTTTGGCATTGTGAAATAGAGCCTTTTACCGCTTCCGAGATGGTGTGTCGAATGCCAGCAATCCGCCGTTATTTACGTTTAACACCAGAACAAAGGCACCGCCTATTAAGTGCATTGCAATTATTCCAGCAATTTATGGAAAAACATTATGGTAATCATTGAGTTTGAAATGTTAATTTGATAGTAATGTTTGCTATTGAAACTCTTTCTCAATGGAAATGGATGTGAAATCGTTACCGTTATTAGGCTGTATCTTACTTTCATCGGCAGCTATGGCAGCCGTTCCAGATTGTATTCGCTTGGATGAATTATCTCCTTCTATTGAGGGGATTCATAATAGCGAAGGTCATAGCTGTTTGCTGGTTGAAATCTCAAATAAACAGTACATTCGCCAAGAGGGGGATGGTATTTCAGAAGCCGTGCTTTCAGGGAATGATAAGCAACCCATTCGCGTGTTAGTACAACATTTACCACAAACAGAGCCGCATTCTGTCTCTTATATTGTGCCCAAGCAGGGGCAATATTACCTCAATTTACAAGGTGCACCGGAGCAGCCTTGGCATCTCAAATTTAATTTAACTGACTATCAACCATTAGCGATTGAAGCGGAACATAAAATTGATAGCCCTAAATTACAAGCTTTACTTGATGCACATAAACAAGAGAAAACGACAGACGCTTTTTGGCGAGAGGTAAAAGCACAGGGAACCCCCTTAGTTGAAGAGTATAAAAAAGGACAAAAGAAGGTCACTTTTTTATGGCGTGGTGCAACCGCCAATGCTTATATTTTAGGTGCGCCTTCAGGGAATCATGAAACTATGGCCCATATCCCGAATACGGATATCTGGTATCGCACTTTTATCGTTCCGAAAGACACTTTGTCACAATATAAAATCGCCCCTGATGTGCCGAAAGTGACAGAAGGTGGGTTCGCGCAACGCAAAGCGATTTTGGCGACGGCACAAGCCGATCCATTCAATGCGCATGGGATCCCGTCATTTGCGACGGATCGCTATAATCGCTTTTCATTATTGTCATTAGCGCCAGAAAAACGTCAATGCGACTTTGCCAAGATTGAGGGGCACCAACGTAAAGGCCGCTTAGAATCATTTAATTTTCACAGTAACCTGTTAAATAATGATAGGCAGATTTATCTGTATCGCCCTGCGGTCGCAATGAGTAAGCCATCGGTGTTGGTATTATTAGATGGGCAAACCTACTTGCATACTTACAAAATGGCTGACTTTTTTGATAAGTGGATGTCGGAGGGCGCAATACCACCAATGTATGTGGTGTTCCTTGATAGCATTAGCTCCGAGCGCCGTAACGTCGAGTTACCACCAAATCCTGATTTTCCGAAGATGCTGTCAAAAGAGCTGATGCCTGTATTAGCAACAAAAGGCATCCAAGCACCTGCACGGTCAACCATTATTGCCGGATCGAGTTATGGAGGATTAGGCGCGACTTGGAACGCCCTCTCACATCCTGAATTATTCGGCAATGTACTCAGTATGTCAGGCTCTTATTGGTGGGCACCTAAAGGAAAAGAGCCTGAGTGGCTGATCCGCGAAATAGAGCAGATGTCGAAAAAACCATTGCGTTTTTACCTTGAAGCGGGGCTATTTGAGCAACGTGGTAGTTGGGGCGGTATCATTCAAAATCATTATCGATTATTGGATGTATTGAAGCATAAAGGTTATCAGGTGGAAGCGACTGAGCTACCAAGTGGACATGATTATGTCTCTTGGTGTGAAACGCTCTATACAGGAACTCGTTACTTAATGGCGGAACCACCGAAACAATAGTGTCATTTAATTGACCCAAAGAAAAACAATAATGGAAGCAGCCACCGTGTCGTTAGGCTGCTTTTTTTATTCTTAATGACAATGATCTTTTTTTCGACATAAAAGCGTCATGCAACTGTCATCTGACTCAATTAGCATGCCTGTCATTATTTGAAGCAATTACATATTTAATTTCTTTTTATTATTGGCAAGGAAATGGTTATGACAGGTCATTGCATGAAATCGATTTTAGCTGTTGCTGTAAGTACAATGATTTTTGGTAGTGCTATCCCTGTATATGCGGCAACGCCGACAGATGCGGTTTCACAAAATCGCGCAGCACAAGGTGATATCACTAAATTTGGCGGTGCTCGTCGCCTAGCACAAGAGCAAACCGATATTATGAAAGCGGCGCTCCATAATGGGCAGGCGAAAAACGTCATTCTGTTTATTGGTGATGGTATGGGCGACTCTGAAATTACGGTGGCACGTAATTATGCAGAAGGGGCAGGCGGTTTCTTTAAAGGTATCGACGCATTACCTATTACTGGTCAATATACTCACTACGCATTAGATAAAAAGACGAAAAAACCTGATTACGTAACAGATTCAGCCGCTTCAGCGACAGCTTGGTCTTCTGGCGTGAAAACCTATAACGGTGCTTTAGGTGTTGATGTGTTTGATAAAGACCATGAAACCTTACTTGAAATCGCTAAGCGCCATGGTAAAGCGACAGGTAACGTGACGACCTCTGAAATTCAAGATGCGACCCCAGCCGCGCAATTTTCCCATGTCACAGCGCGTAAATGTTATGGGCCAGAAGAAACCTCCGCAAAATGTGCGAGCAATGCCTTAGAGAATGGCGGTCGTGGTTCAATCACTGAGCAACTGCTGGTTACCCGTGCTGATGTTACATTAGGTGGTGGTGCGAAAAGCTTTAAACAAGTGGCGAAAGCCGGTGAGTACAAAGGTAAAACGCTAGAGGAGCAAGCAAAGGAGCGTGGTTTCAATATCGTGCGTGATGCGAAATCCTTAGATGCGGTTACTGTTGCAAACCAAGATAAACCTGTTTTAGGCCTATTCCATGATGGCAATATGGCGGTTGCTTGGGAAGGCCCTAAAGCAACGCATTATGGCAATATCAATAATCCACCGCTTGAGTGCAAACCGAACGCTAAGCTAGATCCAAATGCACCGACATTGGCTCAAATGACACAAAAAGCAATCGATCTGTTGCAAGTCAACCCGAATGGTTTCTTCTTGCAAGTTGAAAGTGCTTCGATTGATAAACAAGACCATATGGCTAATCCATGTGGCCAAATTGGTGAGACGGTAGCTTTGGATGAGGCCGTACAAGTTGGCTTAGAGTTTGCGAAAAAACACGGTGATACATTGGTGATTGTCACTGCTGACCACGCGCACTCCAGCCAAATTATCCCTGAAGGAACCAAGTCTACTGGGTTAACACAAGCATTGATCACAAAAGATGGTTCCGTCATGGTGGTTAACTACGGTAACTCTGAAGAAGAAGATTCACAAGAGCACACCGGCGCACAGTTACGCGTTGCAGCGTATGGCCCACATGCCGCTAACGTCATGGGGTTAACTGACCAAACCGATTTGTTCTTTACCATGCGCGATGCCATGGGATTGAAACAATAAACCAACCTGTAAGTGGAATCCTCTGCGATAGGAGATTGCGGAGGATTTTTTATTGCTCCCTCTTTTTAACCTCCCGCTATTTACGCTCTCTTACATTAACTTTTTTGCGTTAACTCAGCGATTCAGGTATAAAAAATGATTAGACGATTGAGCCTGCTTGATGTGTATTGTGGCATAGTGGGGAGAGTTTAATCGCTTATTCATACCATCTGCATTAAGGTTTATTGTTAACTTTTTGAATAATAATAAAAATAATGTATGATTGTATGATTTCACTTAATTCGGCAACGTTTTAAGTTATCTAATTAATTCATCCATCAAGCAAGAGTGAAAAAGGCGGTCTCCTTCCGTTTGAAATCACTCGTACAGTTTTATCACCATTGTCTTAAATATAACAAATATAACGTCATAGGGTTTCAATGCTGGCACTTTTACATCTTTTATCATCTGTCGCATTGCTAGTTTGGGGCACACATATTGTCCGTACTGGTATTATGCGGGTTTTTGGTGCAGATCTACGCCGTATTTTAGGAAAGAGTGTTAATAAGAGAACAAGCGCATTTCTTTCCGGCGTAGGGGTAACTGCGCTCGTGCAAAGTAGTAATGCAACGGCATTACTGGTTATCTCTTTTGTTTCTCAGGGGCTGATTTCATTAACGCCTGCCATGGTTATCATGCTTGGTGCCGATGTCGGGACAGCGTTGATGGCGAGGGTGTTAACGTTTGATCTCTCTTGGTTATCACCGCTGCTGATCCTTGTGGGTGTTTCAACCTTTTTAAGCCAAAAGAAAAATCGAACAGGACAAATTGGTCGTGTCGGTATCGGGCTTGGGCTTATTTTATTAGCGTTACAGTTAATTGTGGCATCGGCAGAGCCGATTACCCATGCTGATGCGGTGAAGGCAATTTTTACCTCGTTAAGTGGGGATGTTGTTTTGGCACTGCTGGTGGGTGCTCTGTTTGCCATGGTGAGTTATTCAAGCTTAGCAGCGGTGTTATTGACTGCCACATTAAGCGCAACAGGCTTGGTGCCTCTTTATATTAGCTTGAGTATCGTTATTGGCTCTAACATTGGTAGTGGCTTACTCGCCATGATGAGTAGCCGCGGGCAAAATGAAATTTCACGACAAGTCGTTCTGGGGAGTTTGCTATTTAAACTAATCGGCTGTGTTGTCGTATTACCTTGGGTGAAACCACTGGCAGAATGGATTGGGGGCTACGGCTTTAATGAAGCCGAAATCGTGATCTATTTTCACGTGTTTTATAACCTAGCTCGTTGTCTTGTCATGTTGCCTTTTGTTGGGCCAATGGCGAGGTTATGTAATAAATTAATCCCTATTGTTCCTTCGATGGAGCAAGAGGTTGCCCCGCGTTATTTGGATAAAAGTGCATTAGAGACGCCATCACTGGCAATCGCTAACGCCGTACGAGAAACATTACGTATGGGGGATCTACTTGAATTAATGCTTCAACGTTTTACAGATGTTCTTAACGGTAATAAAGAGCAGAAAAGGGAAATTAACCGCTTGGATGAAGAGGTCGATATGCTGCATAGCAGCATTAAACTCTATTTAGCGCAGTTACATCAAAGCGAACTCAGTGAGGAAGATTCAAGGCGTTGGGCTGAAATTATTGATACTGCTTTTAATTTGCAGCAATCATCGACTATCATCCACCGAATGACTTCTGAGTTAGTCAAAAAATCGATTGATAATCGCCGTTCCTTCTCTAATGAAGGTTATAAAGAGCTACATTCTTTACTTGAGCGATTACAGACGAATTTGAATCTAGGGATGTCTGTTTTTGTTTCGGCCGATATTGATAATGCGAAACGTCTACGGCGTGCAAAACACCGTTTTCGTCTTATTAACCAACGCTTTGCTTATGCGCACGTTGAAAGGTTACACAAACAAAATATGCAAAGTCTAGATACTAGTAACTTACATGTTAGCCTGCTAGGCGATATGAAACGGTTGAATTCATTATTTTGTGCCGTTGCTTATCATGCGCTAGAAGGCGTAGCAGAAAGCCGTAAAGAACAATTGAGTTTAGAAAATGAGAAAAATACGTGAATTAACAAGGGATGAAGTTCCTTCGGTTTGGTCAATTGATAGAACAGAATTAATCGAAAATTTATATCTTCACCAAAATGGGAAATTAGTGTTATCCGCGCAACGCTTTGATATGAAAGGTTGGCCGGAAGGTGAACCTGAGGCATATACGCCACATTTACTCGAAAGCTATGATAACGGAGCGGTATTTATTGGCGTGTTTGATCATGACACACTAATCGCCGCTGCAAGTTTAGATAATGTATGGCGTGGTGAAGAGCGTAATTTACTTCAATTGTCATTCTTACATGTTAGCCACCGCTATCGGGGTGAGGGCTTAGGGGGCATGTTATTTAATCAGTGCTGTGAATTAGCCAAAGAGAAAGGGGCAGCTGGCTTATATGTATCAGCAACGCCTTCTGAAAATACAGTCCATTTTTATCAGTATATGGGGTGTGAACTGCTGGATAAGCCAGACCCAGAGCTATTTGCCTTAGAGCCTGAAGATATTCATTTTGTTTATTTATTTAATGAATAAATAGCTTTTATTTTTTCTTAAATAGGCATGGTTTCCTCAATAAAAAATATTGTATTTTGCCAAAAACAAGATATGATTGATAATCATTATCATTTAGATTGTTGAGGTCGCTATGCCAACTAGCGTAACAAAAAGCACTTATCTACGTCGCTCTACAGCAGGGTTATGGGGTGTTTTCGCGGTTATTTTGTTGAGCGTGATTTATCTACTCAGCAATATGGGGCTAAATAGCCTTAAAGCTGTCACGATAGTGACTATGCTAACCACCGCCGCAATGTTATTCAACCGCGGCTCTCGGCGCTTATTGATTATCCCCGCCGTGATAGCACTGTTATGCAGTCTAATGGCTTTAGTCTCACAACATAGCGTATAAGATAACCGTAGTTTACACGCCTACAGCGAATCTTCGGGTTATAGGGAAAGGGTTCGTTGATCGAGATAGGAAGTTAACAGTGGTGCGAAAGGGGGGACTTGAACCCCCACGCCCGAAGGGCACTAACACCTGAAGCTAGCGCGTCTACCAATTCCGCCACCCTCGCAGGTACTGTCAATTCATTGAAAGCTATCGATTTAATTTTTAACTTGGTGATTAAAAATTGTAGTCTGTATGGTGCGAAAGGGGGGACTTGAACCCCCACGTCCGAAGGACACTAACACCTGAAGCTAGCGCGTCTACCAATTCCGCCACCCTCGCAATATCAGACTCTATTTTGTGTCGATAGTACGCAGCGGATTTTAGGCTAATTTAGCCGCGCGTCAATAATTTTTTTATTATGCTTTTATTATTTGATGTAAAAACGGCCAACCATTTCTAGGTTAGCCGCGATAGAAATCATGGAGGTTTATGGATTAGCGTTTAATTGCTTGATAAACCTTAAATTTACCTGTTTTTGCTAATGCTTCATGGCTGCCAAATGCCTTATCAAGCATGTCTGGATAAGGTAAAAAAGCATTGGCCACAATACGGAGTCGCCCACCTTTTTTCAGGTATTTCGGGGCTTGGAATATCATATTTTCAGCTGCACTGTAGCTGGTATTTAACCCATCATGGAAAGGGGGGTTAGAGATAATCCAATCAAAGGTGTCATTGATATCTGAGTAGGCATCGCTTGCAAGTACTTTGCCAGTTAACTGATTGGCTTGTAATGTGGCGATAGAGGAGGCAATAGCAGCCGCGCTCACATCACTCAGTGTCAATGTTACATTAGGGTTTTGGCTTCCGACGACGGCAGCTAAAACGCCATTACCGCAAGCAATATCAAGTAGATTACCTGTAATAGGCTCATTCAGTGTAGAAAGTAGGAGTTCACTACCAATATCTAATTCATTGTGACTAAACACGCCAGGTAAGGCTTGGATCTGTACGTTCTCTACTTCATAGCGGCGCCACCAACGAGTTATATCAAAATCCGTAGGTTGTTCCAACTCACCATAATACAGCCCACAGCGTCTTGCAGAGTCAATTTTTTGCAATGTCGCGATGCCTTCCATGATAGATTCGGCACTTTTTACACCGCTACGGTTTTCGCCAACAATAAAAATTTGGCTACCTGTGGTCAGGTGAGTGCATAAATCATCCAGTTGAAAGCAGGCTTCTTGTTTATTTTTAGGCCAGAAATAGATCAAGGTATTGCAAGGACGTACAAAATCAGCATCTGCTACCGCAGCAAATTTCACACTGTCGCCCATTAAGGAGTGCAAATTTTGCCAACGATGGTATTGATTAGTGAGAACACGTACGCTCGCAGCTTCTAAGGTTGCTGCTAATTCATCTTGGATGTCACCCGCTAAAATGACATGGCGATCGGTAAAATGCTCAAGGTGGCGTTGGATAACTTCGCTAGCCGGTGTCAGTAGTGACATACTTTGTTGATCTCCTAAAATACCCTCAATCTTTCGAGCCATCGCGTTTTAGCGTCTAGCTACAATGCAAATTGTTTATGGTATGTATGTAAGCCTAATTATTTTGTGCACACTTTATCAGAAAATGGGGAAATAGCATTGCTCTGTTGGCGCTATTGATCCGCTTTGATAAGATGTCGTTGTTAACATAGCGACTGGAATGAAATGAATGGCACGACGTGACAGACTTTTAAATCAAATGGGTATCACTCAATGGGTAGTGAGAAACCCTGCTGTATTACGTGGTGAACGTGGTGTAAGAATTCCAGATTCGACTAAGCTTATTATTATTACTGATGAGAACCTTGATTTAAACAACCGTCTGTTAAAAGATATTTTTCTGGCGATGAAAATTTATCCAACGGATGTGGTTTGTATTAATTCAGAGCAATTGGCAATGCTTCCAACACCAATAACAATAAATTGTTGGGTCTTAGGCGGCCAATCTCATCCAGAAGGGTTAAATACAACCTTTATTTCTCCTGTATTAGATGAGCTGGCAGCCAGCAATAGCGCTAAACGGGCACTTTGGGAGCAGATTTATCAATATGACGAAAATTTCAGCACTAAAGCAGTCTGATCTTGCGACAGCTTTCTTAATCGAAAAGTTAAGTCATGATTTTCCTTGGACTGAGCGTGTTTTTTATGGAAACCAAGGGGAAAAGTATCATAACATCAAAATTACTCTTAATAATCAGATCGTTGGTTTTGCTATAACACAGTGTGTTCTTGATGAGGCAACACTCTTTAATATTGCCGTGCACCCCGATTATCAAGGAAAAGGGTATGGGCGTATGTTAATGGAGCAACTGATTAAGGATCTGGTTGATAAAGGGATTTTGACATTATGGCTTGAAGTTCGTGAATCGAATGCACCGGCGCTGCACCTGTATGATAAATTAGGGTTTCATCAAGTGACGGTACGTAAAGATTATTACCCTGCAAAGCAGGGGCGAGAAGATGCGTTTATTTTGGCATTAACCCTGTTTAATGACGCATAATGTGATTATTAAACCACGGCCGAATATGGGTCGTGGTAAATTTGCCTGCCGATTATTTAATACGAATACTTAAGCCATATTAGCCTTTTACAATGAGTGGGTCTTGGCTAACCATATTATATTCAGCATCTTTTCGGTAACCAAAAAGCCGAACCAGTGTACGGCGGTTATCTTTTACAATATCCCGACTATGTAAGCTTAATTTATTATTAATCACTATCATCCTATATGGCTGCAAATCGACGGCATCAAATTCCATATTTTCGGCAATAGAATTAAATTTATTATACGTTTTTTGGACGAATTCTGAAGCCGCGGGATTGAGTGAAAAACGCTCTGAATTATAATTCATATTCAATTTTCCATGCTTATCAAGTTCGAGGATAGAAATACATTTTCCACCGATACTTTTTCCTTCACTGGCTGTTTTCGCTTTACGGAAATCAAAGCTGGCTGTGGTTAAAGCAACGATTTCTTCAGGTGATAATTGGTCAATGATGCGCTTAATGGGGGCTACTTTTGTTGTTTCTGATAAAGGGTTCCACCTTGCAGTGAGTATCAGCGATGACGGTGAAGGGGAGTGCCCATCGATAATGTTAATTGCGGAGTAATAAGGGTCTTCAGTGTGTGGTACGACCGCTTTGCCCGAATGGGAACTGGCATCAGGGGCTTCATTTTGGCGTTTTTCAGCACCACCGCCATTAAAGTTAGCTACAATTCTAATAATATTTCCTAGGTTTTCAGTATCATAAGCAAATGTGGTTTCATTTAATAATGCTAAAATAATTTGCTCTTGTGAGGCCAATTTTAAAATTTCGATATCACTTTCTAATTCTTGGAGGGTCGGTAAGGCGCTTTTATTCGGAAGGTTAATCGGTTCACCATTAACGTCCGTATCCACAAACCCTTCAAAAACTAAATAAGGAATTTTTTCATTCCTATAGTCATCCAGTAGTTTCTTATCTTCATCATTGAATAAGTTGTATAACTGAGTTGCAACCTGCTCTGCTAATTTTTGACTTCCTGATATTTGAGGCCCACCATTTAAAGCGAATTGATAGGACTTTTCCTGTAAAAGCGTGGCGATCTCACTGCTGAGGAAAATGTGATTAATGGTTTTATTGTCTGGCATAATTTTATTATTCCTATAATTCAATTTGTTAGATAACGATTTTTAATGAATAAAAACTAATTCATTAATTAAGGAATAATAAAAAAATATTATTTTTTTTCGATTTCTTAATCTATTAGTGTTTGATCTTATAATCGGATGCTTTTTATTTGACGGCATGAAAAACCACAGTATCCAAACTGTGGTTTTATTCTAATAGGCTTTTAGAGGGTTATTTAGATAGCTTTTCAGATGCAGGTAGAATAGGGGGATTGATCACAACTTGGCTTTTTTTGCGGTACTTCTTTTCTGCTTTTTCTGTGCGGACCTCTTCATTAAGGCCTTTGTATGTCGAATAACACATCAATAGCATTAATATGGAAAGCGGGATAGCAGTGGCAACTAAAGCAGATTGTAAACCGGATAATCCACCTGTGATGATCAATACGATAGCAATAGCCGCGATAACCACTCCCCAAATGGTCTTCGTCGTATGGGTTGGATTTGGGTTACCATTTTCACTGACCATTCCCAATACGAATACGGCTGAGTTTGCTGAAGTAATAAAGAAAACCATCACTAAAACCATAGCCAATACGCATAAGAAGGTGCTTGCAGGGAAATAGTCTAAGAATTTAAAGAAAGCAGAAGTCACATCTGATTTCACCGCTTCTGCAAGTGCTTTTTGTCCCATGTTTTGGATAAGATGGATGGCTGAGCCTCCCATCACGGCAAACCAAGCGAATGAGCCGAACACAGGAATAAAGACAGCGCCAATCATAAACTCTTTAATGGTACGCCCTTTGGAAATACGCGCCACGAAACTCCCTACTAAAGGCGCCCATGCAATCCACCAGCCGAAGTAAAAGAGAGTCCAGTTCGCAATCCAAGCACCATCATTATAGGGTTCAGTACGGAATGACATACTGACAAAGTTTTGTACATAGTCACCAATACCTTGAAAAAGAACTTTAAGGATCGTTTGTGTCGGGCCAGCAAAGAGAATAAAACCCATCAAGGCGAATGCTAATAGCATATTTAAGTTAGATAAATGCTTAATCGCACCTTGTAAACCAGAGATGGTCGACATGATATAAATGATGGTGACCACTGCAATAATCGCAATTTGGATCCAGATACTTACAGGGATCCCCCATAAGTAATTCATGCCACTGTTAACTTGCAGTGTGCCAAAGCCTAGCGAGGTCGCAATACCAATAACGATCGACAATACCACTAATACATCGACCCATTTCCCTATCGAGCCTTTGATACGTTCACCGATCAGTGGGTAAAACACAGAGCTCAGCGATGAAGGTAATTTCTTTCTAAATTGGAAAAAGGCTAATGATACACCGACTAAGGCATAGCAGGCCCAAGCTGAGACCCCCCAATGTAAATAGACATATTGCATGGCGGTTTTTGCTGCTTGTTCGGTATAGCCTGTACCAACTGGAGGGCTGATATAGTAAGAAACAGGCTCGGCAACTCCCCAAAACACGAGGCTAATCCCAATCGATGCACTAAATAACATTCCAACCCATGTTGCGGTACGATATTCGGGGCGATCACTGTCCTCTCCAAGCCGAATATGACCAAACTTTGAAAAACCGAGATACATACAAAAACTAAAAAAGATAAAAACGGCTCCGAGTATAAACCAACCTAAATTGTTATAGATAAAACCCAGAGAGTAATTTGAAAATGCTTCGAGTTTGTCAGGTATAAAGGCGCCTAAGCTGATTAATACCAGACTAAAGGCGAGTGATACGTAAAATACAGATTTCTTATTATTCATCATACCTCTTCTCCAGTTGCTCACTTATTTTTATGTCTTTTAATGAGAGTTGGTTTGCAGGGAATGCTACTTTTGGTTTACAGAGAATATCCATGAAAATATTGCGTGGTCAACAATTAATTAACCTGCAATTAACAAATGTATTTCACGGTATGTTGTTATCTATATGTTTTAAATAGATAAATTATTATTGTTATAATAATGTTTAATATTTTGTTTGATCATTATTGAGATATAGATTAACATTCCCAAAAAACATGTTAACTATAAGTTTACATAAGTGAGGCAATAATGATGAGCAATGCAAAAAAAGTCATTTCGATTAATGATCACCTTGATATTGATAATGCGTGGACCATTCCTGCACGCTATTACACGTCAGATGACGTATTTGAGTTCGAAAAAGAAAATATCTTTGCTAACTCTTGGGTTTGTGTTGCTCACAGTAGTGAGGTGAAAGAGAAAAATGCCTATATCACTCGCCAGTTGATTGGCGAAAGCCTTGTTATCGTTAGGGGGCGAGATGATGTTTTGCGGGGCTTTTATAATGTCTGCCCGCATCGAGGCCATCAGTTGATCAGTGGTGAAAGCGGTAAAATGAAAAATGTAATCACTTGCCCTTATCATGCTTGGGCATTCAAATTGGATGGTCAATTGGCACATGCGACAAACTGCGAAAACGTAAATAACTTTGAAGCCGATGCCATGTCATTGAGCAGTTTTCATGTGATTGAGCACGCAGGGTTTATTTATATTAATTTGACAGAAGGCGAGCCTCAACCTATCGAGGAGCAACTGCCTGGATTAGCGGCAAAAATGGAAGAAGCTTGCTCAGTGATCCGTGATCTGAAATTAGCGGCACGCTTTGTCAGCCATACGCCAGCTAACTGGAAGACGATTGTTGATAACTATATCGAATGTTATCACTGTCCAACAAACCATGTCAGTTTTGCTAGCTCGGTCGATGTGAATGTGTATGAGCACCAGTTGAATGAAAACTGGACGGTACAGATTGGTCAAGCCAAACCTTCAGAATCGTCATATCAATTTGATGAATCAGTAGTCAATCCACGTTTCTTCGGCTTTTGGATTTGGCCTAGCACCATGTTTAATATGCCGCCAGGTGGCGATTTTATGACCGTCATTTATGAGTTTCCGGTTAGTGCGGGAGAAACGTTGCAGCATTACGATATCTATTTCTTAAACGAAGAATTGACGGAGTACCAAAAGAACTTAGTGGAGTGGTATCGGACGGTATTTCGCCCAGAAGATCTACGCCTCGTTGAGAGTGTTCAAAAAGGGTTACGTTCCCGTGGCTATCGAGGGCAAGGGCGGATCATGGCTGATAGGCAACGTAGTGGGATCAGTGAGCATGGCGTCGCACACTTCCATAAGCTGATTGCAACGGCACACACTGAGTGACGGGAGAAATAGCACATGAATAGGTTAAATAACCCAGCGCTATTCCGCCAGTCTTGCTATATCAATGGTCAATGGGTGGATAGTTCGAAGACTATTTCAGTATTGAACCCTGTGGATCAATCGGTGCTGGGTACTGTACCCAGCCTTTCACCAGAGCAGGTGAATGATGCGATTGTGAAGGCACATCATGCGATGGAGGCTTGGCGTCAGTTCACGGCAAAACAACGTGCTACGATTTTACATCGCTGGTTTACATTGATTGAAGCCAATATGGATGACTTAGGTTTGCTGATGACATTAGAGCAGGGCAAACCGTTGAATGAGGCTAAAGGGGAAATTCGTTATGCCGCCTCGTTTATCGAATGGTTTGCAGAGGAAGGCAAGCGAGTTTATGGTGAGACGATCCCGCAAACCGTAGCTAGCAACCGTCTTTTAACCATCAAGCAACCGATTGGTGTGTGTAGTGCCATTACGCCATGGAACTTCCCCGCCGCAATGATCACGCGCAAAGCCGCTCCCGCATTAGCAGCGGGCTGTAGCATGATTATCAAACCCGCCAGTGAAACACCGTTTACGGCTCTCGCACTTGCTGAGTTAGCGCAACAAGCTGGCGTGCCTGCTGGGGTGCTGAACATTGTGACAGGGGAATCTCGTGTTTTAGGGGAATTACTCACACGCCATGAATTGATCAGTAAATTTTCTTTTACTGGCTCTACGCAAGTTGGACGTCAACTGTATGAGCAGTGTGCCTCAACGATCAAAAAAAGCGCTTTAGAGCTTGGGGGAAATGCCCCTTTTATTGTGTTTGATGATGCGGATATTGATAAAGCGGTAAACAGTGCAATACAGGCAAAATTTCGTAATGGTGGGCAAACCTGTGTTTGTGTGAATCGTTTTTATATTCATGAGTCCATCTATGCGCCATTTATCGAGAAATTCACCGCAAAAGTAAGCCAGTTACGTGTTGGAAATGGGTTGGATGAGGGTACTGATATTGGGCCTATGATTACATCTCGAGCCATCGATAATATGAATTTATTAGTTAAAGATGCACTTGCTAAAGGTGCCAAGCAGCTAACGTTGGGGAATGAAATCACTGAGCAAGGTAATTTTATCAATCCAAAAGTGTTAGTGGATGTGGATGATTCAATGGATATCGTACACGAAGAGATTTTTGGCCCTATCGCGGTACTTATTCGTTTTCGTGATGAAGATGAGGTTATTAAGCGAGCGAATAATACGATCTATGGTTTAGCCGCCTATTTCTTTTCAAAAGATATTGGTCGTGTTTATCGCGTGGCAGAGAAACTGCAAAGCGGCATGGTTGGGATTAATACAGGCCTGATCTCCAATGAAGTTGCTCCATTTGGTGGTGTTAAGCAATCGGGCCTAGGCAAAGAAGGTTCCCGATATGGCATAGAGGACTACCTGACCGTGAAATATCTGTGTATTGACATCGCTTAGCCAGTAATCAGTAAAAGAGGGAATTGTGATGAGCCAACAAAAAATAGCCGTAAATGTTAGCCGCATAGAGCAACTTAGCCCAACCATTAAAATGTTCGAGTTCGTTGCAAAAGAGACCTTGCTTGAACCGTTTAGTGCGGGGAGCCATATTACGGTACACATGAACGAAGAGCTGGGATTACAGCGGGCTTATTCGTTAATTAGCGATCCTAAAGATTGCCATTGTTACCGTATTTCTGTGCTACGCGATGAGAACTCGAAAGGCGGCTCTGCTTATATGCATGAACAGTTAGCGGAAGGGGATTTAGTTTATTTATCGCCTGCTCAAAACTATTTTTCATTGAAACATGACAGTTCTTGTAAGCATATTTTGATTGCGGGAGGGATTGGTATTACCCCGTTCCTCTCATACCTTTATGAATTAGAGCAAACGGGTATGGAATTCGAGCTTCATTACTGTTTTCGCGATCAAAATACGGCTGCTTTTGTTGAACAGCTTCAAGAGCGATTGGGGGAGCGATTATATCTTTATGATAATGCGAAAGCGCAGCGCCTATCTGTCGAGCAGTTGGTTAAAGCGCAACCCAAAAATAGCCATGTTTATGTGTGTGGCCCTGAATCATTAATTAATGCGGTTATCGAACATGGCAATGCACATTTAGGTGAATCTCAAGTTCATTTTGAAAACTTTGGTGAAGTAGCAAATGAAGGCGAGGCTTTTGAGGTTTATTTCCAACGTTCAGGGTTTAGCTTAAATATCAGCGAAGATGTCTCCATTTTGCAGGCGATCGAAGCAGATAAACGTATTCAGGTTGAATGTTTGTGCCGCAATGGCGTGTGTGGCACTTGTGAAACGGCAATTTTAGAAGGCGAGGCAGATCATCGCGATCACTACCTTGATGATGATGAGCGTGCGGAGCAGAAGACCATGATGTTGTGTGTTTCGCGTGCTAAGACTAAACGGTTAGTGTTAGATTTGTAATGTATGCTAGCCCCGATAATGGGGCTTTTGTGTTATTTAAGCTGAAACATGAGGAATGGCTGCTGCTCATCATTGAGATGATAAGAGGCACTAATTTCACGGTCTTGAAAGTGAATGTGACCGTGACCTTTACTATACACCCCTTCTAACCACGGTTTATGATTGATAGCGAGTTGATAGAGTAAGCGCTGTAATTCCAAATAATCGATATCCGCAGTTTGGCTTTCGAGATTACTGGCAAGTATTTCCCCCGCTTTATCGGTAAACACAACTAAATGGTTAAAGTGAGCGAGTAAGACATCAAAGTAGCACTTAATTTTACGTAGCCGTAGTTCTGTATTTTTACGTTCGGTGTTATCTAGGCTGATCCCCACCAATTTAGTCACTTTACCATTTGGGCCTTTAACACCGGTTGCTCGTGAGGTGATCCATCGGTAGCCATCATCCCACGCAATTTTAAAATCCATTTCATGGGCGCCACCTTCACGAATGATCTTTGAGTAACCATTCACTAATTTATCTTTCGATTCTTGGTTCATTAAAGCCCAAAAATCATCATTAGTGGTGATTTTGATGCCGTAAACATCTTCAACATTATCCGAATAGTTCAGTTCGCCCGTGAGTAAATCCCATTCCCAAGTAACGATCTCAGTGGACTCTTGAAGATGCACTTCATTGATATTACGAACAATGGCTGGGTGTGAAGCGGTAGAGGCGTGATTGGTGTATTCACCATATTTGAGCCATATTTTATCAACATTCAGTAATTGTGCTAATTTCTCAAGGTTGTTTTCATCAATCATACCGCCTTTTGTCCACTTGTTGACGGCAGTCCGAGAAACACCAAGTGCTTCAGCGGCTTTTAACTGGCTCATTTTTTGTTGTTTCAATAAGGCCAGCAAACGTTGTCCAAATGTTTGCGTGTCTTTCATCGGCTCATGTCCACCTTTTGTTTATTCATCCTGAAATTGATGCGGTAAATGTTTTGATAAGTATTCTGTTAAATTTTCAATAAAAACGCGCAAGTTTGCATTATTGCGGGCGGTGCGTGAATAAACGGCATACACATCAGCAGGTTGGCTCCATTGTGGAAGTACGCGAATTAATTTTCCGCTCTCTAACTCCGGTAGTACACTCCATAATGAACGCAACAAAATACCTTCACCGCCGATACACCACTGTTTAGCGACATCACCATTGTTCACCATGAGCTTACTATTTGGTGCCACCGTCATACTTTCTGTTTGATGTTGTAGTTTCCATTGTGCAGGTGCTTGGTTGCGCTCTTTAATCGTAATGCAAAAATGTTGTTTTTCTAGCTCTTGAGGATGATTAGGGCTGCCATGCTGCTCTAAATAAGCAGGGGAAGCGCAGAGAATGCGTTTATTTTTGGCGATTTGCTTCGCAATGTAATGATCGGGGATTGTGCCACCAATATAAATATCGAGATCAATGTTTTCGCTGATAATATCAATGGAACGATCGGTTAAAGTAAGGTCGATCCCTAAGAGTGGATAGTTAGCACGTAATGCTAGGATAAAGGGGTTGAGATAGGCGCTACCAAAGCCTGTGCTGCAACTGACCCTTAACTCACCACGGATCTCCTCTCGACAGGCGTTTAACGCATTGTGCATATTGTCGAGTTCGTGTAATAGCCGCTCACCACTGCTCAGAACAATGCGTCCTTCATGAGTTAAATTAATTGAGCGGGATGCTCGCAGAAATAGCGTCTGCCCGAGATTTTCTTCAAGTAATTTTATGCGTTTGGAGACATAGGCGGGTGAAACAAGCAGTTGCTCCGCGGCTCGTGAAAAACTCATTAAGCGAGCAACAGTGACAAATACTCTAATGTCTTCCAATGCGGGTAGCTTGTTCATAGTTTGTAAACCCAAAGATTACACTTCGACGCTATACTTTATCACAGCAACCCATAAACTGGAGATCTTACTTACTCATAAAATTTATTGTTGTGGGAGTGCCGTGACATGTCACAATTTAATATCGCAGTCATTCCAGGTGATGGTATTGGAACAGAAGTTATACCTGAGGGATTAAAAGTCTTAGAGGCCGCAGCAAGTCAACATCAGGTAAAGCTTAACTTTACCCATTTTGATTGGTCCTGTGAAACTTACCATCGTACAGGACGCATGATGCCTGAAGATGGTTTAGAACAGTTAAAAAAATTTGATGCCATTTTCCTTGGCGCAGTCGGGTTCCCTGGTGTGCCTGACCATATTTCACTTTGGGGGCTGTTGTTACCCATCCGCCGTGCTTTCAACCAATATGTTAATTTGCGTCCGGTACGCCTATTTGAAGGGATCAAATCCCCTTTAGCCGATAAAAAACCCGGTGATATTGATTTCTATGTGGTACGTGAAAACGTAGAAGGGGAGTATTCGGCTATTGGCGGCATTCAGTATGAAGGTACTGAAGATGAAGTGGTGTCTCAGCAAAGTATTTTTACCCGTAAAGGTACGGATCGGATATTAAAATATGCGTTCGAATTGGCACAATCACGGGAGAAAAAACATTTAAGTTCGGCAACGAAATCAAATGGCCTTTTTCACTCAATGCCTTATTGGGATAGCCGTTTTGCGGCAATGGCGAAACACTACCCTGATGTGAAAGTGGATCAATTCCATATTGATATTTTCGCCGCCAACTTGGTCAGAATGCCTGAATTTTATGATGTGATTGTAGGCTCCAATTTGTTTGGTGATATTTTGTCGGATTTAGGCCCTGCCTGTACCGGAACCATTGCCATTGCACCTTCTGCGAATATTAATCCTGAAAAACAGTTCCCATCTATGTTTGAGCCAGTACATGGTTCAGCGCCTGATATTGCGGGGCAAAATATTGCTAACCCAATCGGCACTATTTGGGCGGCCGCAATGATGATGCAGCATCTCGGCTGCCCAGCAATGCATGATACCATTATGGATGCGGTTGAAACGGTGATCAAAGAGCGCCATCACTTAACTCGCGATATGGGCGGAAATGCAAGTACACAGCAACTTGGGCAAGCCATTGCTGATCTGATTTTAGCCAAATAGTCACTCTTCTTGGGGAGCCTACTGAGGCTCCTTAGTGGCTTTGGCATGTCGTCCGTTCTGTTTTAATTAGTTTAATGGCAGTAACAAAAAGAGTCTCTTTCTCGGTAACAATCGCTATCAATTAAGTGACCTTTGATTGTTTATGACCCTAAGATCTGAGAAAATAGCCGCCAATTTCGATTAACAAGACGGATTTGCTGAGCTAAGAGCCACCTATTGCCTCTCCTAATGCATGTACAAATCTGTATTCAAACAAAAAAGAACGGTTAAATGGCAGATCAGAATTTTCTACATGAAGTCAACGCGCGCAGGACGTTTGCGATCATTTCTCACCCTGATGCAGGTAAAACCACCATTACTGAAAAAGTATTGCTATTTGGGCAAGCGATTCAGCGTGCGGGAACGGTAAAAGGCCGCGGTTCAAATCAACACGCAAAATCAGACTGGATGGAGATGGAAAAGCAACGTGGTATCTCAATTACCACATCGGTGATGCAATTCCCTTATCATGATTGTTTAGTTAATTTGTTGGATACCCCGGGGCACGAAGACTTCTCTGAAGATACTTATCGTACTTTAACGGCGGTTGACTGCTGCTTGATGGTCATCGACTCCGGTAAAGGGGTTGAGGATAGAACTCGCAAATTGATGGAAGTCACTCGCTTGCGTGATACGCCGATTTTGACTTTTATGAATAAACTTGACCGTGATATTCGTGACCCAATGGAGTTAATGGACGAAGTTGAAAATGAGCTGAATATCGCATGTTGCCCAATTACGTGGCCCATTGGTTGCGGTAAGTTGTTCAAAGGGGTTTATCACTTATTACGTGATGAAACGATCCTTTATCAAACAGGCCAAGGTCATACAATCCAAGAAGTCCGTATTATTAAAGGGTTAGATAACCCTGATTTAGATAAAGAAGTCGGTGACGAATTAGCGGCTCAGCTACGTGATGAGTTGGAGTTGGTAAAAGGGGCCTCTCATGAGTTCGATCATGATGCTTTCCTTGAAGGCGAATTGACTCCGGTTTTCTTTGGTACTGCACTTGGTAACTTTGGTGTGGATCATATGTTAGATGGTTTAGTCCAGTGGGCGCCATCGCCTCAGCCACGTCAAACCGATGTGCGTGAAGTTGAAGCTACAGAAGAGAAATTTACCGGTTTCGTCTTCAAAATTCAGGCGAATATGGATCCAAAACACCGTGACCGTGTTGCTTTCATGCGTATTGTTTCAGGAACTTATGAAAAAGGTATGAAGCTGCGTCAGGTGCGTACGAAAAAAGATGTCGTCATCTCTGATGCGCTGACCTTTATGGCAGGTGATCGCTCTCATGTCGAAAATGCGTATGCGGGTGACATTATTGGTTTACATAACCACGGTACGATCCAAATTGGTGATACCTTCACACAAGGGGAAGATCTGAAATTTACGGGGATCCCTAACTTTGCACCTGAGCTGTTCCGTCGTATTCGTTTGCGCGACCCATTAAAGCAAAAACAATTGCTTAAAGGGTTGGTTCAGTTGTCAGAAGAAGGGGCTGTACAGGTTTTCCGTCCACTGACCAATAATGATTTGATTGTTGGTGCTGTGGGGGTGTTGCAGTTTGATGTCGTTGTATCTCGTTTGAAGAGTGAATATAACGTTGAAGCCATTTATGAAGCGGTTAACGTATCAACGGCACGTTGGGTTGAGTGTGATGACGCGAAGAAATTCGAAGAATTTAAGCGTAAGAACGAGCAGAACCTAGCACTCGATGGCGGCGATAATCTTTCTTATATCGCTCCAACCATGGTTAACCTAAACTTGACCAGTGAGCGTTATCCGGAAGTCAAATTCCGTAAAACCCGCGAACACTAATTTTATTTTCAGGCTAAGCCCACTACAGAAAGGCCTTTTTTGTAGTGGGTTTTCCCAAATTAACCATCCATTTTCGAATACTCTCCTGTTTTTTTATCTAAATATTGCAGATTACTCTGTCTTTTGCGTTTGAATACTTTATTTCAAGGGGCTTTTCCCATAGTCTATAGTTATCAATTGAAATAGCGACAGCGCTTAGGCATATGGCGTATGACGTATGACGTCGATTATGGCGATACAGTGGGTATTTCAATACTTAAAACAGTAGTTGATAAGGAAGGTACCGATGAAACATTCAGCACTTTTACGTTCTTTAATTGTTATTGGGTTAAGTGGGACCTTATTTGCGTGTAGCTCATCGGCAAACTCCCCATTGAAAGAGCAAGCTGCTGAAACTTGGGATAGCGCAGTTAAAACAGCAGATATTGCAGGGAAAGATACCAGCGAAGCGATATCCAGTGGCGCGAAAAGTGTCGATAACTATATGGATGATTCTTCCATCACTGCTAAGGTCAAAAGTAAGCTGCTAACAACCAGTGGTATCGACAGTAATTCGATTTCGGTGAAGACAGTCAACGGCGTTGTTTACCTCTCTGGGTTTGTGAAATCGAATAACCAAGTCGATAAAATTGTTCAGGTTGTCTCGATGGTTGAAGGTGTAAAATCAGTACAAAATGGTTTAGTTGTGGCGAATTAATCGATAACGGCCAGCACAATAGCTCAAGTCAGCACATATTGGGTGAGTTGAGCGACTAAAATAATTTGCTCAAAGTTAAAAACTGAACCTCACTGAGAGGTTCAGTTTTTACATTGTTGATTCGTGACAATTTACTTTATGGGGCTGTGTTTATACATAGGCATCCTATCGCTATGTGTAGAAGGTTGTCAGGGGACGAAGATGGGAAAACATGTATCAGTAACACTTGGCAGTATTGAGCCTTTGGCTTTTTATGATGAGCTAAATAAAGGAAAAACAGCGCTTATCTGTGAAGGTGGAGGGCAACGCGGTATTTTTACGGCCGGTGTTTTGGATGAGTTTTTAAAAACAGGCTTTAACCCCTTTGATATCATGATTGGCACATCGGCGGGAGCACAAAATCTCTCTGCTTATATCTGTGGTCAATATGGCTATGCTAGGCGGGTGATCACGCGTTATACGACAAGCCCACTCTTTTTCAACCCACTGCGTTTTATTCGAGGGGGGCATTTAATCGATTTAGATTGGTTAGTGGAAAGCACCTCGAAAGAGTTTCCTCTGCATATTTCCTCTGGCATTGAGTTAATGGAGGCGGGGCGTGAGTTTTATATGGGGGCAAGCCGTAGCGATGATTTTGAAGCCGAATTTTTAAAGCCTAATGCGGATACATGGCTCGATATCATTCGGGCATCCAGTGCGATCCCCGGTTTTTACCGCATGGGGGTTGAGTTTGAAGGGACTTTGTATCACGATGGTGGGATCAGTGCGGCGATACCAGTTGAAGAGGCATATCGTCAGGGCGCTGACACGATTGTCGTCATCCGTACGGTGCCTTCACAAATGTACTTTACCCCTGAATGGGTCAAGAGAATGACTCGCTGGCTAGAAGGTGAAAAGTATGGTCTACAACGAATGGCAACCATGCTAAAAGTTCATCTGAAAAGTTATCGTCGTACTCAAGAGTTTATTGAAAATCCACCGGGTGATTTACAGATTTTTGAAATTTATCCACCGACACCGTTAAAAAGTAGTGCATTAGGAAGCCGCTTATCAGCACTTAATCAGGATTATCATGTCGGTCGTCGTTGTGGGCGCTATTTTATTGCCGCATTGGGTCACTGCTTTACAATGAATAATGATGCCGTCAATCGCTTTAGTTTTGAAAGTGCAGCCCATGAAGAGATGCAGATCCTCCAAGATTATGAAGAGGCGATATCTGATGCGCAGCATGATGGTGAATTAGTCGCTCAACGTAAAGCGAAAAAAGCGACCGATACAGCACAAGCCATTATGACGGGCGCAATTGTGGCAGCCAATGAGGAGCCGGCGCAACAGATCAACGAGAAAAATGACTAACCGATTTATTGATACACATTGCCATTTTGATTTCCCACCTTTTATTGGTGATATCAATAAAAGCCTAGAGGCTGCTCAAGCGGCAGGGGTCACTGATATTATTATTCCTACTGTCAGTGCCGATAATTTTGAGCGTGTTTGGGGGTTAGCACATGATCATCAACAACTGCATGCCGCTATCGGCTTGCACCCTTTGTATTTAAATGTTTTTCAAGAACACCACTTGGAAACATTGGCTGAATATCTCCATCAACATAGCCCAAAATGTGTTGCAGTAGGGGAAATCGGTCTTGATCTCTATATGCAAGAGCCCTTGTTTGATTTACAACAACGTGTCTTGATTGCACAGCTAAAATTGGCGAAGCAATATGATCGACCTGTTATTTTACATTCGCGAAAAAGTCATGACCAATTAGCGGCAATATTGCGCCGTTATCCTGTTCCTGCATGTGGGGTTATTCACGGGTTTGCGGGGAGCTTATCTCAGGCTCAAGCCTTTATTAAATTGGGTTATTCGATTGGAGTAGGGGGCACCATCACCTACGAACGAGCTAATAAAACTCGCCAAGCGATAGCTCAGTTACCTCTTACTTCACTGGTGTTTGAAACGGATGCACCAGATATGCCTGTCTCTGGTTTTCAAGGCGAACCCAATCGCCCTGAGCGCATTCAATGGATTTTTCAGTCGTTATGTGAACTACGCCACGAAAGTCCAGATGAAATTGCGCAGCAACTTTACATAAATAGCCTATCATTATTTAATCTGCTCAAATAAAGGCCATCAAAATTCACTTAAGTGAACAGTTGGTTTATATTCCTCCATCGGCATATCTCGTTCGATTTTTCACCTATTTTTTGTGTTCTACGATGCTTTCCAGACTAAACTGATAATTAAATGTGATTTTGGTCACAAGAACTGAATTTTTGTTACTTTTTACACTGCGTATTTGTGACGTAGGTTGCGGGTTCTTGGAAGGGACTAGGTATAATCATCGCACAAAGAGTCAAGGGAACTTATGGGTTCTCTTTCTACATCAATCTAGCATTAAGTGAACAGGGATACTTCCATGCAACTCATTATGAGTCTGGTTGGGATGGCAGTACTGATTGGTATTGCCGTACTATTTTCCAGCAATCGTCGAGCGATTAAACTCCGTACCGTTGGCGGGGCTTTCCTTATCCAAATCGTTATCGGTGCATTCGTGCTTTATGTACCAGCAGGTCGTAGCGTATTACAAGGGATGTCTGATGGCGTTTCTAAAGTCATCAGTTATGGCCAAGATGGGATGAACTTTATTTTTGGCGGCCTTGTTTCTGACAAAATGTTTGAACTATTCGGCGGCGGCGGGTTTATTTTCGCACTACGTGTACTGCCAATTATTGTCTTCTTCTCCTCTTTAATTGCCGTTCTTTACTACCTTGGCATTATGCAGCTGGTTATCAAGATTCTTGGTGGTGGCCTGCAAAAAGTACTTGGCACATCAAGGACGGAGTCTCTATCTGCAACAGCGAATATCTTTGTTGGGCAAACGGAAGCACCATTAGTTGTACGTCCTTATATCTCTACCATGACCAACTCTGAGTTATTCGCAGTAATGTGTGGTGGTTTGGCCTCTGTTGCTGGGTCTGTACTGGCAGGCTATGCTCAAATGGGTGTTCCAATGGAATACTTGATTGCAGCATCATTCATGGCGGCGCCAGGTGGGTTACTGTTTGCTAAACTCTTAGTGCCAGAAACGGAAAAAGCGTATGATAATGTCAATGCGACAGAGCTGATTGCTGAAGATGAGCGCCCTGCAAATATTATCGATGCAGCCGCTTCAGGTGCTGCTTCCGGTATGCAATTGGCCTTGAACGTAGGTGCGATGTTACTGGCATTTATCGCTTTAATCGCCCTAATTAACGGTATCTTAGGTGGTATTGGTGGCTGGTTCGATTACCCTGAACTGTCTCTTGAATTAATTCTAGGTTGGTTGTTTGCTCCGATTGCTTATTTGATCGGTGTGCCATGGAGTGAAGCAACAATTGCAGGTTCATTTATTGGACAGAAAATTGTTGTCAACGAATTCGTGGCCTTTATGAACTTTGGTGAATACATGAAAGCCGATGCGGATGTACTTGCAGCCGGTAAGCAAGTTCTGTCTGATCACACTAAAGCCATTATTTCATTTGCACTGTGTGGGTTCGCTAACCTATCTTCTGTGGCTATCTTACTTGGGGGGCTTGGGGGCATGGCGCCAAACCGTCGTGGTGATGTGGCACGCTTAGGTATGAAAGCGGTTCTCGCGGGTACACTCTCTAACTTAATGAGTGCAACAATTGCTGGTTTCTTCCTAACACTCGCAATTATATAACCTCAAATCTTTGAGAAAGGGCAAATGCCCTTTCTCTTTCATTATTATTTCATTATTTTCAGCTATATTCTTTCTTACTTTTTATTTCATCCTTCTATTTTTGAACTACGCTTAATCAAGTGTATTTATGGCGTGAAGTGACAAAAAAAGTCATAAAAAGCCATTTGAGAGAATAAAATTGAGACTAATTAGCGTATAATTGAGATATTGTTCACAAATATGTATTTAACAATGTAACTTTCAGGCAATTAATGTGATTTGTGGCACATAAAATAGCCGAGTTCCATGGTCAAATAGGTATAAATTAGCTGCTATGGACTGCTAGTTCTCAGAGTGCATACACTCTAGGGCATTGTGCGGTGAGAAGGAATTCAGCTGCTACATTCGGGTTTTCGAGTAGCATCTTTAAGGAACCAAGCCCGCTCGCCAACAAAGAACGTGTTGTTCTGACAGAATTCACAAAGTTGGAGAGTTTTTATGACTGATTTAACTGTAGCTGCGCAACGCGCACTAAATCTAATGGATTTAACCACCCTGAATGATGACGATACTGATGAGAAAGTGATTGCACTGTGTCATCAAGCGAAAAGTCCTGCGGGGCAAACGGCTGCCATCTGTATCTACCCTCGTTTCATCCCTGTTGCCCGTAAAGCACTACGTGAGCAAGGTACGCCAGAAGTGCGTATTGCAACAGTGACTAACTTCCCTCACGGTAATGACGATATTGATATTGCACTGGCTGAAACGCGTGCGGCTATCGCTTATGGTGCAGATGAGGTTGACGTGGTTTTCCCGTATCGTGCATTAATGGCTGGGAACGAAAAAATTGGTTTTGATTTAGTGAAAGCCTGTAAAGAGGCTTGCGCTGCTGCAAATGTACTTTTGAAAGTCATTATTGAAACGGGTGAGCTAAAAGATCCGGCTCTGATCCGTAAGGCTTCTGAAATTTCAATTAAAGCAGGAGCAGATTTCATTAAAACATCAACAGGTAAAGTACCTGTTAACGCCACCCTTGAAAGTGCTGAGATCATGATGCAAGTGATCCATGATATGGGCGTAGCAAAAACAGTGGGTTTTAAACCGGCTGGTGGTGTGCGTACCGCTGAAGAAGCTGCTCAATACTTAGCATTAGCAGATAGAATTTTAGGTAAAGATTGGGTTGATGCTCGCCATTTCCGTTTTGGTGCATCAAGCCTGTTAGCTAATTTGCTGAATACGCTTGGTTTTGAAACTAAAAAATCAAGCAGTAGTTATTAATTAGACCGCGCTTAAGCGATTACCTAGATTCTGTTTGAATTAAGGAGCATACCGTGTTTCTGGCACAAGAAATTATCCGTAAAAAACGTGATGGCAAACCACTGAGCGAAGAAGAAATTCGTTTCTTCATTAATGGTGTACGCGATAATTCAGTTTCTGAAGGTCAAATAGCCGCTTTGGCAATGACCATCTATTTTAATGATATGACCATGGCTGAGCGTGTTGCCCTGACGTTAGCAATGCGTGATTCAGGCACTGTTTTAAATTGGAAATCATTAAACTTAAATGGCCCACTCGTCGATAAACACTCTACGGGTGGCGTTGGTGATGTCACCTCATTGATGTTAGGTCCAATGGTAGCGGCATGTGGCGGCTATGTTCCGATGATTTCGGGGCGTGGTTTAGGC
Organism: Providencia sp. PROV189; assembly: GCF_028480065.1. Lineage (NCBI taxonomy): Bacteria > Pseudomonadati > Pseudomonadota > Gammaproteobacteria > Enterobacterales > Morganellaceae > Providencia > Providencia sp. PROV189. The sequence goes on along the minus strand of NZ_JAMPOG010000008.1, from coordinate 177,361 downwards.
CATACCGGTGGCACACTGGATAAGCTTGAAGCGATCCCTAATTTCGATATTTTCCCTAATGATGAGCGTTTTCGTGACATTATTCGTGACGTTGGTGTTGCAATTATTGGGCAGACGAGTTCACTCGCACCTGCGGATAAACGCTTTTACGCAACACGTGATATCACTGCAACGGTTGACTCTATTCCACTGATTACTGCCTCTATTTTAGGTAAAAAATTGGCAGAGGGCCTTGATGCTCTAGTCATGGATGTTAAGGTGGGTTCAGGTGCATTTATGCCAACCTACGAAAAATCAGAGCAACTGGCCGAGTCCATTGTTAAAGTCGCTAATGGTGCGGGGTGTAAAACAACCGCACTGTTAACCGACATGAATGAAGTACTCGCTTCTAGTGCCGGTAATGCGGTTGAAGTACGCGAAGCCGTTCAGTTCTTAACGGGCGAATACCGTAACCCTCGTTTGTATGAAGTGACGATGGCGCTGTGTGTTGAAATGCTGGTGTCTGGTTCATTGGCGGCAAATAGAGAAGAAGCTCGCCAAAAATTACAAGCAGTCTTAGATAACGGTAAGGCAGCGGAAGTCTTTGGTCGTATGGTTGCGGCTCAAAAAGGCCCAAGTGACTTTGTTGAAAACTACAACAAATATTTGCCTACTGCTGTACTGAGCAAAGCGGTGTATGCAGAGAAAGCGGGTATAATTACCGCGATGGATACACGTGCGCTCGGCATGTCTGTTGTGACATTAGGTGGTGGTCGTCGTAAGGCAACGGATCCGATTGATTATAGTGTTGGTTTGAGCGATATCGCCGCGTTAGGTACTTCGGTTGATAATCAAACTCCACTAGCAATTATTCATGCTAATAGCGAGAAATCGTGGGAAGAAGCGGCAAAAGAGGTGCGTGCAGCCATGGTTATTGGTGATCAAAAACCAGAAACGACGCCAATGGTTTATCGCCAAATTAGTGAATAATTGACAAACAGTTTTATCAGTGGCACTTCCTAATAAGGAAAGATGACGCAGGAGAGAAGTTATGAAACGTACATTTATTATGGTGTTGGATTCTTTTGGGATTGGTGCAGCCGGTGATGCGCACAAATTTAATGATGAAGGTTCAAACACATTAGGTCATATTGCAGAGGCCTGTGCACGTGGTGATGCAGACAAAGGTCGTCAAGGTCCACTGCATTTACCTAACTTAACCAAATTGGGTTTAGGTAAAGCGGCTGAAGCATCTTGCGGTAAATTCCCTGCTGGCCTTGATCCCAATTCAGAAATTATCGGTGCTTATGCTTACGCGAGCGAAATCTCGTCTGGTAAAGATACACCATCAGGCCACTGGGAAATTGCGGGTGTGCCTGTGCTCTTTGATTGGGGGTATTTCGCGGATGAAGAAAATAGCTTCCCACAAGAGCTGTTAGATATCATTGTTAAACGTGCTAATTTGCCGGGTTACTTAGGTAACTGCCACTCTTCAGGTACGGTTATCTTGGATAAACTGGGTGAAGAACACATGAAAACGGGTAAACCGATTTTCTACACCTCTGCTGACTCCGTATTCCAAATCGCCTGCCATGAAGAGACTTATGGCTTAGACAAACTGTATGAGCTATGTGAAATCGCTCGTGAAGAGTTGACAAACGGCGGCTATAACATTGGTCGTGTTATCGCACGTCCATTTATTGGCGATAAAGCTGGTAGCTTTGAGCGTACCGGTAACCGTCATGACTTAGCCGTTGAGCCACCATCACCAACGATGCTGCAAAAATTAGTTGAAGAAAAACAAGGTGAAGTGGTTTCTATCGGTAAAATTGCGGATATCTACGCACATGTAGGTATCACTAAGAAAGTCAAAGCAACAGGGATTGATGCGCTGTTCGACGCAACTGTGAAAGAAATGAAACTGGCTGGTGATAAGACTATTGTATTTACTAACTTTGTTGATTTCGACTCCGCTTATGGTCACCGCCGTGACGTACCGGGCTATGCAGCAGCGTTAGAACTCTTTGACCGCCGTTTACCGGAACTGATGGAACTGGTCAAAGAAGATGATATTTTGATCTTAACCGCAGACCATGGTTGTGACCCAACTTGGCATGGTACTGACCATACCCGTGAGCACATTCCTGTTCTGATTTATGGTCCGAAAGTCAAACCAGGCTTTTTAGGTCATCGCGAAACATTCGCGGATATCGGTCAGACAGTCGCTAAATATTTCGATCTATCACCGATGGAATACGGCAAGCCAATGCTGTAATTGGTTAACATAAAAATTAAATAAGGCAGGAAACTGCCTTATTTATTGTTGATAGTATTGGGTCATTTGCCGTAGACAGCGAGTATTATCAGTCGCTACTATTATCAGGTAATGATGTTAAACCCTTTAATTTAATGATTTATAAGGAATAATAATAATGGCAACTCCTCATATTAATGCAGAAATGGGTGATTTTGCTGACGTCGTATTGATGCCAGGTGACCCGCTGCGTGCAAAATATATCGCTGAAACTTTCCTCGAAGACGTGCGTCAGGTGAATAATGTTCGCGGTATGCTAGGTTTCACTGGTACTTATAAAGGTCGTAAGATCTCCGTGATGGGTCACGGTATGGGTATCCCTTCTTGCTCTATCTATGCAAAAGAGTTGATCACTGATTTTGGTGTAAAAGTGATTATTCGTGTGGGTTCATGCGGTGCGGTAATGGATGATGTGAAACTGCGCGATGTTGTGATCGGCATGGGGGCATGTACTGATTCGAAAGTAAACCGTCAACGTTTTAAAGATCACGATTTCGCGGCAATTGCTGACTATGAACTTGTTCATAATGCGGTAGAAGCTGCGAAGGCAAAAAATGTTAATGTTCGTGTCGGTAACTTATTCTCTGCTGACCTGTTCTATTCTCCTGATCCAGACATGTTCAAAGTCATGGAAAAATACGGCATTCTGGGTGTTGAGATGGAAGCTGCGGGTATTTATGGTGTGGCTGCGGAGTTCGGTGCTCGTGCGCTGACCATTTGTACTGTTTCTGACCATATTAAAACAGGTGAGCAAACAACCTCAGCGGAGCGCCAAACAACGTTCAACGAAATGATTGAAATCGCATTGGATTCAGTGCTATTAGGCGATAAATAATCATTAAATGATTTTTAATTGAGTAATGCCACGTACATCACGTGGCATTTTTATTTGGGGAAAAATGAAGCTCATGGCACCCAAGTGGGTTTGATTACCCTCGATTTTTATTAATCCTACTCATCATAATCGCATCGACATATTGGCCATCGCGGAAAGCGTAATCACGCATCACACCTTCTTGTTCAAAACCAAACTTTTTATAGAGCCCCAAGCCATTGTCATTAGTGGCATACACTTCTAATTCAATACGGCGGATGTTTAACCAGTTATCACAGTAGTCGACCATCACTTGCATAAGCTTCGAACCAATACCTTTTCCTTGGTGCATTTGACTGACCGTAATGCCAAAACTCGCGGCATGTTTACGCCGTTGTTGACTTGGTTGATGGAGAGTGAGGATCCCAACGACAGTATTATCAAGAGTAGCAACAAAATGCGTGACGAGAGGATCATTGGTAGCTAGACGCGCCTCCCAAGTTTCTGTCGATGGGTAGGGTAGCTGTAATGTATTAGCGTATGCCGAATAATCAATATGCATTTGAGTGACGGCGGGAATATCGTCTAAGGTTGCTCTACGGATAACGATGTCGTTCATCATGCTATTTCTCTTTTTTATTTGAAAACACGATCATTAATCATATAAGCCTAGTGAACGTCAAATAATTAAATGATCGTATTTTCGTGAGGCAGCGTTTTATCAGCCCGTATTTTAAGCGAATAAAAAAGGGGAATTAACCCCCTTCAATAGCTATGGTTATGGTGTCATCGTAAATACTTTCGGGTTTTGCCCCAGATATTGATTGGCGATACGGTTGAGATCATTGACCGTAAGTTGCTGGATAATGGCACGCTCTTGGTTTAGACGCTGATATTGTTGGTCATCGGCAGCGACCTGAGCTAACGCCTCGGTCCAATAACCTGAACTGTCGGTTATTTGTGCATTTTCCGTAAGCCAAATATTTTTTGCTTCAGTTAATTCTTTACTATTTACCCCTGAGTGACGTAGTTGATTAATTGTCTTTTGGGCGATCTGTGACATCTCCTCAGTACGTTCTGGTGAGGTGGTAAAGTTGAGGCGCGCAAAATAGTAAGGCTGAGGTTTTTTCGCCAGCATTTGTGAAAAACCAAGTGCATAGATACCGCTGGCTTTTTCGCGGAGTTCGCCACGTAGACGTTGGCTCACAATGGTATCTAGCAGTTGCATTGCTAACTGATCTTGCTGTGTCCATTGTGCAGGGGCAGCAAATTGGATGCTGACCATACTTTTATCACTACTGCTGATCGGGTAATTTTTATTGAAGCTCGCCATTTTAGGCATGATCCCCTGATCACGCCATGCCAGCTGATGATGACTGGCAGGGATAGAAGCAACCCACTGTTCTAATAATGGTTTTAAGTCACGGGTATTCACTGCTCCGCTAATTACCAGTGTCATATTCGCCGTCGAAGTGAGTAACTGGCGGTTAGCTTGCTGTAATTGGCCCGCGGTGAAATTTTTCCAGCCACCTTGTGGGTTAATGACTAACAGTTCACCGTGCTGGTAGCTTTCCTTATTAATATTATCAAGGAAGGTGCGCTCAACAGGTGTTTTGGCAAGGTTCAACGCAAATGACTGTTTCTGCTGCTCTAATTTTTCACCGCTAAATTGCGGAACTGTCAATTTTAAGTGCAGTAATTGCAGGGCGGTTTCGAGGTTATCAACAGGGGCCTTACCGCGGAAACCATGAGTGAGCAATTCACTATAAGGGCGAAGCGAAATCTGATTTTGTTTCGCTAATAATGCCAAATCACGTGCGCTATATTCACCATAACCGCTACTTTCTGGTAGCTTTAATGCCCAATCTGTTAGCCCCGCAGTTTGCATGGTTTCAAGTGAACGGCCGCCGGGTAGCTGTAAATTAAACTGAATATCTTCTTTAAGATTTTTATCAGCTTTGACGATGACCTGAATACCATTGCTAAGTAGCCAACGTTCGGTTTTTGCGACAGGAAGTGCAGTCTGCTCAGTGATTGTGCCTTTAGCCACTTTAGGCAATTGCAGAATGATCGCTTGAGAGCGTAAGGTGAATGGCCCCGGTGAACTTAGACGGGTATTTTGCCACTGCTCACTAAAGTCCGCATGATTGACTTTATTTGCGTCAGTATCAGGGCCAATTAGGGCTAAGCGTGGTGAAGCTTCATTTAAAAAGTTAGCAACGTGCTGCTGTAAATCGTGCGGTTTAACTTTTCCAATCAGTTGGTAACTCTTATCCAATTGTTGGCGTTTATTCCACATTGGCATCTCATATTCAAGCGCGGTGGTTAATTGACCTGCCAAATAATCATTGCCATAGCGCTGTTCAGCGGCGGCCTGCTGGCTGAGTTTTTTCAATAGATTTTGACGAGCGCTATCAAGCTCTTCTTGTGTTACCGGCTCAGTCGCTAATCGCTGTAGCTCAGTAAATAAAACCTGAGTGGCGCCAATATAATCATCTCCTTTAGGGTGGATAATCATTAATTGTTGTAAGCGCTGGTTATCTAACATCGAGCCTTGCTCATTAATACTAATGGCGGGTAATACGCCATTATCCACTAAGACAGAGAAACGTTGATTTAGAATGGCGAGCCATAAGCTATCCATTAAATCTTCGTATTGCCCTTCTCGTGTGTTGAGAGGGGCGATAATGTCTTTTTGCAAAGCAAATTGAACATAACGAGCGCCTTGCTCTTTATCAAACACTGGTTGAACTAACAGCAAATTAGAGTGAGCAAACTGCTTCCATTCTGGATTGTCTTGAGACAAGGTCTCTGGCTTTGGTATGGCGAAAAGCGTATTGATTTCGTCACGTACTGTAGATTGATTGAAATCCCCAATCACCAGCAGGGTCATACGTTGTGGCTGATACCATGTCGCATAATACTCTTTTGCTAGTTCAATCGGTGCTTGGCGAACGATATCGAGTTCCCCTATTGGGTTACGCTCTGCATAGCGGCTACCGTGGTAGCGTAAATGCTCAAGGCTATCATTAACACGATAGCCCATTCCTTGGCGCAAACGCCACTCTTCAATAATCACTGGGCGCTCTTTTTCAAACGCTTGTTGATCAAATGAGATATTGGATGCCCAATCCGCCATCACTTGTAGGGCTGTTGAGACTTGTGCTGGTGTGGCGTTCGGGAGTGATAGCTTATATAAGGTTGAATTGAGGCTAGTGATCGCGTTGACATGACTGCCAAGCTTCAATCCTTGCTGTTCCAACTGTTTAAAGCCTGTTGTGCCTGGAAAATGTTTTGTACCTTTAAAGGCCATATGTTCAGTAAAATGGGCCAATCCTAGCTGTTGTTCGTTTTCTTGCAACGAGCCACTTTTTACTAATAAGCGTAGCTCAACACCTGGTTGAGAACGCGGTAATAGGTAAACGTTTAGGCCATTATCTAATTGATAATGTTGCAAATCAGTACGGATAGGCAATAAATTCTGCCCCATCGTACTGGATGAAGCAGACACCCCACAGCCTGTGAGGCTGAGGCCAATAAAAGCGGCGAGTAATATTTTACGAAGCATATTCAGGCAATCCTGTGGTTATATTGGCGCGAGTTTGCGCTTCTTGAAGCGGAAGAGTGTGTTCGGCAACTTGTGATAGGAAACGTTGATGGGTAACCAACACAATAGCGCTATCGTGTAGTTCATGTTTAATGAGTTGAATTAACTCAAGGGCGCTATTTTCATCAAGTGCTGAAGTGGTTTCATCCAAAAGTAATAATTTAGGGCGATTCAGAAGAAGTCGAGCAAACATAATGCGTTGTTGCTCACCACCTGATAATCGGTTATGCCAGTCTGTCTCTAAACTTAATTGATAGTGCAGTTTCTCTAGACCCACTTTGCTAAGTGCGAGTTTAAAATCAGCCTCTGTAAATTGCTTAGCATCTTGAGGGTATGCCAGTAAGCTGTCTAAACGGCTGATAGGAAGATAAAGGCGTTGTGGGATCCACATTAGGTGGTTTGTACGTTTAATCGCACCTTCAAAGAATGGCCAATGGCCACTTAAAGTACGTAATAGGGTTGATTTACCAATGCCGGAGCGCCCAGAAATTAAAGTGACTTCCCCTTGTTTAGCCACGACATGCACATGCTCAATTAAAGTGCGATTATCTGAGGTAGTCACTTTAACAGCGGCATCAAGTAAAGGTGGTTCTTCGGTGATTTCTACCTCAGCCGCTTTATCATTTTCCAATAAAATCACAAAATTATATAGACGTGAGACGGTAGCCTGCCATGCCGCTATTTCTTTATAGGCGAAAATAAACCAGCCTAATGAAGTGGCAACACTGCTAAAGGCTTGGCGTAACTGCATCAAACCGCCTAACATAATTTCGCCGGCGAGGAATTTGGGCAGCGCCAATAATACAGGGGCGAGAGCGGTCACTTGTTGGTAGCCAACGGTGTAAAAAGAGAGGTTCCGTTCGCAACGAATTAAACGGTTCCAATTACGAATAATTTCACCGAAGCGCTGCATGAGCTCTTTTCTATCTTGCGTCTCACCACGTTGCCCTGCTATTGCATCGCCATGCTGACGGCAATTGATCAAGGCGCTACGGTAATCGGCTTCACGGCGCTGCTTATCCATATTTAAGCGACGTAGAGGGAAACCTATCCATTGCGTTAAGGCGATACCAATAAGGGTGTAAATAATACAGGCCCAAAACATATAACCGGGGATAGACCAATCAGTACCCACCAAGTTGAATGAGAGGCTACCTGACAGTGTCCAAAGAATAGTGGCAAAGGAGACCAGTGTTAACATTGAGTGCAGGAAGGTGACCAGCAGATTCAGTGTCGATTCAATCAGTAATCGAATATCTTCTGCAATACGTTGATCAGGGTTATCTGGCTCTTGTGAGGTTAATCGTAGCATGTAGTGTTTACTGTTTGGAGAAAGCCAGCGATTGAGCACTAACTCTGTCATGCCTTTACGCCAACGAATGATCAGCATTTGCTTGAGATAGTTCCCCATAACGACCACGAAAATTAATCCGCTTACTAACACCACAAAATATTGCAAGAGGCCATAGAGTGCCTGACCATCCAGTTTCTGTAACGCATTATAGAAATCACCGTTCCACATGTTCATTTTGACATTGAACCAGACCGATGACAGGGTTAGCCCCAGTGAGGCGGCAAGCAGTAGCCAGCAGAAAAGGGCAGCGCGCTGCCCCCAAAAAGGTTTAACTAAATAGAAAAATTGTTTCAGTGTCTTCATGACGTTCTTCGTATTGTTGTTGTAGATTGCTCACATTGTTAACAAGATTTAAAGGTCGTAATTGACCTGTAGCCAGAATTGGCGACCTGGATCGTAAGATTTCAACACCCTATCTTCGAACACAAAGCGGTCTGCGATATTTTTGTTATTCAAGATATTGTTCACTTCAACAGAGAAACCAAAGCCATAGGCAAAATCAGGTTTCCAGCCAAGGCGGGTATCCCATGTGTATTTACTGGAGAAGTGCTGTTTGGTGTATTTACGAACTTGCCCATACTCGGGATCAAATGCGTAGGCATTGTCATAGCGAACAGCTTGGTCGCGTGCGCCCCACCATTGCAGGCGGTTATACCAAGTTAGGTCGTAATCATCCCAAACACTGGTCAGTTCTAAGTTTAATTTGAATGGCGAGTTGAAACTGGTGGATGGCAGTTTCGAGGCATCGATGACTTTACCGTCATACCATACCTTGTTGAGGTTCACTTTATTGGCAGGATCAAACGAGTTATAGCCTGCATCTTTTGGCGTATTACTTTCACTTTGCTGCCATGTCAGTGAAGCGGTCATCACATGAGAAGCTTCTGCCCACTCCCAAGGTTGGCTGTTATTAACGGAAAGTGTCACGGTGTCATGTGAACTACGACCGCCATTATCAAAGGTGCGAATGCTACGTTTACTTGCATCACGAGTATCGTATTTGGTACGCGTTCTTACCTCATCATAACCTTCACGGTGGACATATTGTAGGCGCCATGTGGTTGATAAGATCTCCTGTTGCAGTGCAAGGGTTAGCTCATCGTTATAAGGGGTTTTAAGTGAATCAAGTCCTTCATAATCTTTTTTGTTATCCCAATCGTTTTTATTAGGATCTAGGGAGCAGCCATCATAACTATTGCATAATTGCATCCCATCATTTTGTGCGCCATATAAGGCATAGGTGAGCATTGAGCGACCGTAATAACGGTTCGCACCTGCAATAATCTGTGTTTTGCCATCGCCAAAGACGTCGTAGTTACCGGATAAACGCGGTGCTATATTGGTACGATTAACGAAGTCGTCGCGATCTAAACGGATCCCCGGACGAATGGTTAACTTGCCGTATTGAATATTGTCATCAAGGAATACAGCATAATTAGTGTAGTCCGCAGCGCGGCTTCCTGCTTGGAATCGAGTGACATTACTGAGGTAACCGTTATACATGCCACTGTCATCTATGCTACCTGTGTATGTATAACGGAAGTAGTCTTTATCTCGTCGATAAGTGCCTTTGGTGTAATTGAGCTCTGCGCCTAAAGTGGGTTTATGAGTGAGGCCTATGCCATCTTCCATGGTATTAAAACGCATCACCCCCTTTAACCCATGATTTTTCTGTTTTGAGGTGAGATCGCCTAAACCGCCGCTGCTACTTTCCGTGGTTTGATAGGTGGAATAGTCAATAGCACGGACTGTGAGTGAATATTTTTGGTCATCAGTACGATCATCTTTGAGTGTTTGGGTGTTCGCGGTTAACTCGAATTGGCCAATATCAAATTGATGTTTAAAAACCGCGGTAAAACCCAGTCCATCATGGGTTGAATCATAACCTGAATTCATGACTGAAGCAGAAAATAGACGACTATCGTAAGAAGCATAGTTAGCTGAGAGATCTAATGTGCTTTTATCTGATAGGTCGAGCGAATATTTCAGGAAGTAGTTATCCGATGTACGGTGCTGCTTCTTTTCACCTGAAGCGAAATTAACCATTTCCACTTGATTATTTTCATCAAAGATAACGGAATCGCCGCCAGTTACCGTCATTGGTATCGTGGAACTGCGGCGTGACGCTGAAAATACGATACCTGAATTTTCACTGACACCTAATTCGAACCAACCACCAAAATCATCTTTATCGTAGCGATTTTGGAAACGAGCAGGGTTAGCGGTGTCATTCTTGGTCGTATCGATCCCAAGCGAGGAATCATGAAATAAATTGTTCCAACCGGAGCGGGTTAACCGATAATAGGCGTGTGCGCTGTTTTCACCTTGCCAACGGCGGCTATTAACCTCAACGGTTCCCCCCGTAAAGCCACCAAATTCGACAGGAATATTATTGTCATAGACCGCCATACTATCGATAAGACGACTATCGATATAGATCCCCTGATCGCTACTGCTTAAGCGGGTTGCTGTTTCACCAAGGCCATTATCTGCGGGGTCAAAGTCATTGTTGAAGCTAACGCCATCAAGACGATAAGCATTTTGATAACTGCTGGAGCCGTGAATTGAAATACGCGAAGGCTTTATTTCCCCTTGGTTCATTGAGTTGCTGTCATTATTAGCAAATTGAACGGCAGGGTTGGTTTTCATCAGATCCGTAATATTGCCATCGCCCGTGTTACGTTGGCTGATCTCTTCCGATGTCACATACTGTGGCGCAGACATAACATCTGTCGCTGGGTGATTTTGTTGTACGACCCCAGAAACCTGTGTTTCGGGGAGGACTAATGTGCCTTGATTAAGGTTCTGTGAACGGATCACGAAGATGCCATTATCACTGACTAACTCTAATCCGCTACCGATAAGTATTTTTTGTAATGCGGTTTGTGCGGTGTAGTGACCTGATAATGCAGGCGCGCGTAGGCCATTGAGTTGGCTCTTGTCATACAGTAATTGGATATTTCCTTGCTGGGTTATCTGTGCCACAGAAGTGGCTAGTGCTTGTTCTGGAAGTGAGAAAGCGACTTCTTGCGCAGCAGCAGATTGGCAAACTATTGCGCTACTAACGGCAACGAACAGTGCAAGCGGCTTAAACCGTTTGTGGGTGAATCGAATAGACATGAGTATCCCTTATTCTTAAGCGGCACAAAAAGTGTGCTAAAAATGGCAAAATAAATAACAACTGCTTAAGTAGAGGGGGAAATGAGAATTATCCTCACCTGTAAATCGAAATAATTTTCATTTATTTTTTTTATTTTGAATAATCAATATGTTATTTTTGTCTTGATAAACGACTTGTACAGGTAAAAGCATTGGAAGTGCTTGGAAAAATGACTCAGGTTGACGTAAATTGATCCGACCAGAGATTTTACTTTGCGCTAAAGAAGGCGGTGATAATTCAATGTTGACGGGTGAGTAAGCGTTAAGTTCAGAGAGCACCTCAGCCAATGGTTTATCAGTAAAGCTCAACTCACCAAAACGCCACCTTGCCACATCAAGAGGCGCAATTTTATTCATTTTGACAGGGCTATTGATGGCAGAGCTAGTCGCGCTATCCCCAGCAAACAGGTAAGTCGTTGCTTGCTCTTGCCCTGTTTTCAGACTCACTATCCCTTTGCTAACACGGACAGCGACTTGTTGCTGATGTCTATCGACTTCAAACTCAGTGCCAATGACTTGAATGCGCCTTTCATCGGCTAAAATCACAAAAGGCCGATAAGGATTGGATTTGACTTTGAAATAAGCGTTACCTTCATCTAGATATATCCGCCGAACCTCTGTTTCATAGGCTACCCGCACGCGTGTCTGGCGATTGAGAAATAATGCAGAGCCATCTGATAGAGTGACCTCTTTTGGCATATTAGTTGCGACGAGAGTCATATTGTTGAACAACATTGAGGGTAGCTGACTATAGGGTAAGAATAAAATAGCGGCAATAAATAGCGCTGCTAAGGTATTTCCCAATGGGCGCCATAACCGGAAAAAGAGCTGTTTTTTCGGGGGGAGTTCAATAGACGCTGGCCGTGGCATTGAAGCGAACTCGCGCCAAACCCCTGCAATCGCTTCATAGGCTTTCGCATGCTCAGGAGATGCGTGTAACCAGATATCAAATTGCTTTGCTTGTTCAGCGCTCATCTGCTGACTGTGCTTGCGGGTGAACCACAGCGCTGCTTGCTCATCAATAGAATCTAATGTATCCGGCTCAGAGTGTGTTGTACGTGTCATTAATTATTATTGCTCTGATTATCAAGGTGTTTTTTACAATGTACCAAAGCTGCTGCTATATGCTTTTCGACCATACTAATGGAAATTTCCATTCGTTCAGCAATCTCACTTTGTGACAAACCATCAAATCGGTAGAGCAAAAAAGCTTCGCGACGCCGTGGAGGGAGCGACTCGATCGCCTCACTAAGCCACTGGATACGTTGTTGATGCTCCAGTATTTCACTGGGATCAGCTTGTGTCTCTTCGAGCTGCTGTTCAAGTAAAGCATCATCAATGTTTGTTTCAGACGTGGGTTGGCGTTGATGACGTCGCCAATGGTCAATTAACACATGATTGGCGATTTTGAACAAATAAGCACGGCTCTCTTTAATCGGAGATTGCTCTTTTCGATTAAGCCATAGTGTAAACACATCCTGAGATAAATCATCAGCATCGTTACTATTACCTAGCCGATTGCGGAAAAAGCGGACAAGTTGGCTATACGTTGACTGATATGCGCCGCTAATTTTACGGGCAAGGGATTTATCAATAGTCATTTTTCGCTGGTGTTAAAAGTTAAATTACACGCTTAGGCGTGATAAAGATTTGCTCAAATCGCTTTATTGTTTTATTTCAAATAGTTATTTTAACTTTAGAATGTTATTAATAATAATGAATATCATTTTTGTTTGTATTATGCCTATAATCTGCAAAAAATAAAGTCGTGAGGCAGAATATGAGTAGTATCGCGGGCAAGTTAGAGCGCCCGATTTTCCGTCCACTGGGCGGTTTATTTTTAAGTCTTCTTTTCCACGGAACACTCGCAGTGATATTTATTGGCTGGTTTACGGCGTCAATACCGACAACAGGGGTATTGCCACCCGCAATATCATTACAACTAGGCGTTTATCAGCTTGAGCAGCATTCAGAGCCTGAAGTGAATCATGCTGCGAAACAGCAGATGGCGACACATGAGGAAGTTTTACCTGAATTAGTTGAAAAAACAGAAAAACTACCCGAAACACCGTTAGTTAATAATGGAACCTTAACCAAGGTCAGCGAAAAGAAACACCCACCTAAAAAGAAACCTACACAAGTCAAAAAAGTCGTTGAAGAGGCGCCTCTCAGTACGCAAGAGTCAGCAGTGACTTCGGCACCAGCAGCGGGAAGTGAAGCAAGTAGCAGTGCGAACTTCTCCAGTAATGCCTCGGTGGCGGTGAGTGGTCATCAAGGTTGGCACAGTGAGGTTCATCAGCGTTTAGCAAAAGCGAAACGTTACCCAAGGGCGGCGCTACGTTTTCGTTCAACCGGTGTCTCTCAGGTCAAAGTGATGGTGGACAGTCACGGTGAGGTGATTAGTGCCAGTCTGATTAATTCATCTGGAACCAAACTGTTAGATAAAGAGGCGATTGCGACCATAAACCGCGCAGCGCCATTCCCAGCCCCTCCTGAAACGCTATTAGTGGATGGCAAAGTCGAATTCGTTGCACCGATTGTTTTTGACACTTATTCCATGTAATTGAACTGCTGAGGGGAGATCCTCAGCAGTGTGAGTTCGTGGCTTAATTTTCAGGGGGTTTGGGCTTATTCGGCTTGCTTTTAGCACGACGTCTTTTAGGGCGATAAGGCCGATGTTCGCTTCTTTTTCGGTCGAAATGAGGTTTTTTGGCAATGTTTGGTGCCATATTTTCATCATCTTCATTGCCGCTGTCTTCATCAACAACGAGCTGAGGCGGTACATTTTTGCCTTTCTTTTTCTTGGTGCGGAATAAGGTATTTGCCAGCACAATCCCAATACAGAGCGCTAATAAAATAAAGAAACGTAATACATTGGTACTGTTATCAGCTTGCTGAATTTCTGTGGTTAGTAGCTCAGTATCAATGGTAAGCCGTAAATAACCTTTTGGCTCTTCTTTTCCGGGAATAGGTACAACCAGTTGATATTGAAAAGGTTGTGTTGATTGTTTGCTATCAATGGCAAGGCGTTCACGTACCGGAACTGACTCTCCCGCACTCGCAATTAAGGTTCCTCCCGCCGAATAAATACTGGCATCCAAAATGTATTTGTCTTTGGTGACATTGTTTAAATTGGCGATAATGCGTTCTCGATTAAAATCTTTGCTGCCGGAAACGATATAATCGGATAAGCTGAAAGCCACTTGTTCGGCCAAAACTCGAGTTAGCTGTTTAAATTGTTCGACTCTGTTTTGGTTTTGGCTGTTACCTAAATAGGTTATGCCATGCATTAATAGGGTGATTAATGCGACACAGATAATAATTATCACTGTTTTGTGAAGCTTAAAGGTCAGTTTCATAGAAATCACTAAGTGCTCTTTATCCATTCTCTGGCATCATGTTGCCAGAGCTTGTACAGATAAGGTAGTTTTGGGGCATATTTTTATTATAAAACGTTGAGTCGATTACAGGAGCTAATTTTCATGTCAACGAGTTTGACCTATTGCTATTTACCCGATGAAATTCAAAAGTGGCCTGGGTTACCGCTGTCATTGAGCGGTGAAGAGGTCATGCCTTTAGATTACCGCGCTGGCGACAGTGGTTGGTTATTATATGGACGAGGGTTAGATAAGGCACGGATCAGCGATTTTCAGCAGCGTTTGGGGATAGCGATAGTGATCGTTTCATCATGGCGAATCGATGACTATCAAGTGGTCAGAATTGCGGGAAGCATTACTCCTCGCATCAAAAAATTAGCCGATGAAAGTTTATTAGATGTTGTTCCATTAGGGCAAATTCCCCGTTTACGTTCACCGGGCCTGCTGTTAATGGATATGGACTCTACGGCAATTCAAATTGAATGTATCGATGAAATTGCACGTTTGTATGGCGTGGGCGAGCAAGTATCGGAAGTGACTGAACGAGCCATGCAAGGTGAGTTAGATTTCACGGAAAGCTTAAGAGCGCGTGTGGCGTTACTTAAAGGGGCCGATGTGATGATTTTGCAGCAAGTCATGGATACGCTGCCATTGATGCCTGGCTTAACCAGCCTTGTTCGTAAATTACAAGCGATGGATTGGCATGTGGCGATTGCATCAGGAGGATTTACATTCTTTGCCGATAACTTACGTCAACAATTAAAATTGGTCGCCGCTGTTGCGAATCAGCTAGAAATCAAAGACGGTAAGCTCACCGGTAAAGTCAAAGGGCCAATTGTCGATGCCAAATTTAAAGCACAAACGCTGGTTAAGTTAGCAGAGCGTTTAGAAATACCGATTGAACAAACCGTGGCAATCGGCGATGGCGCAAATGACTTGAAAATGTTGCGTAAGGCGGGGTTAGGAATAGCTTATCACGCGAAGCCAAAAGTCTACGCACGTGCCAAAGTGGCTATCCGTCATGCTGATTTAATGGGGGTTATGTGCGTGTTGAGCGGGGGGCTTAAGCACGAAGAGCGGTAATATTCATCATACAGGGCAGCCGTAAAGCGACGGGGTATTTTAAGTATTACGGGCAGCAACTATGCGGATTATTGAATAGCATATACTTTGAATTAAAGGCAGTTAGTTAAAAAAGGGTTAATAGGAGCAATATTGTGGCGAAAGGTGCAAAAAGAGCGTTTGTCTGTAATGAGTGCGGTGCGGATTATCCGCGCTGGCAAGGGCAATGCAGTGCCTGTCATGCATGGAATACCATTACAGAAGTGCGCCTCGCCTCAAGTCAATCATCGCCACGTCATGATCGCTTAACGGGGTATGCCGGAAATGCTGCTGGCGTAAGCCGTGTGCAAAAGCTATCAGAAATTAGCCTTGAAGAGCTGCCGCGTTTTACCACAGGATTTAAAGAGTTTGACCGCGTACTTGGTGGTGGCGTCGTACCGGGGAGCGCGATTTTGATTGGCGGGAACCCAGGGGCTGGGAAAAGTACATTGCTACTACAGACCATGTGCTTACTTTCACGCGAAATGAAAACACTGTATGTCACAGGGGAAGAGTCGCTGCAACAGGTTGCTATGCGTGCACATCGCCTTGGTTTGCCGACGGATTCGCTAAATATGCTATCTGAAACCAGCATTGAGCAAATTTGTTTAACGGCAGAGCAAGAGCAACCTAAATTAATGGTGATCGACTCAATCCAAGTCATGCATATGGCTGATATCCAATCTTCCCCCGGCAGTGTGGCTCAGGTGCGTGAAACCGCCGCTTACTTGACGCGTTTCGCCAAGACGCGCGGTGTCGCTATCATTATGGTCGGTCATGTGACGAAAGATGGCTCTTTAGCTGGTCCTAAGGTGCTAGAGCACTGTATCGACTGTTCGATTATGTTGGATGGGGATGCCGATAACCGTTTTCGTACTTTGCGTAGCCATAAAAACCGTTTTGGTGCGGTTAATGAGCTAGGTGTGTTTGCGATGACGGAACAGGGTTTGAAAGAGGTAAATAATCCTTCGGCTATTTTCTTAAGTCGTGGTGATGAAATCACATCGGGTAGTTCCGTCATGGTGGTATGGGAAGGCACACGCCCACTGCTGGTGGAGATACAGGCATTGGTCGACCATTCAATGATGTCAAATCCTCGTCGAGTTGCGGTAGGGCTTGAGCAAAACCGTCTTGCGATTTTATTGGCTGTTTTGCATCGCCATGGTGGCTTACAAATGTCAGACCAAGACGTTTTTGTGAATGTGGTTGGCGGCGTTAAGGTCACTGAAACGAGTGCGGACTTGGCGTTATTGCTTTCTTTAGTCTCCAGTTTTCGGGATCGTCCTTTACCACGAGACCTTGTGGTATTTGGTGAAGTTGGCTTAGCTGGTGAAATTCGCCCTGTGCCGAGTGGGCAAGAGCGTATTTCAGAAGCGGCAAAACATGGCTTTAAACGGGCGATTGTTCCCCATGCGAACATGCCCAAAAAATCACCTCCCGATATGAAAGTGTATGGTGTGAAAAAGTTGTCAGATGCTTTAAGCGTAATGGATGAATTTGATTAATCGTCTCGTCATATTTCGCACTTTCGTGGCGTTCGATAGCGCTACATTTCGAATTATTGAGAGCAAATAAGGGAACTAAATGGCTGAATTTGACTATCTTAAGAATGCAATTAAGCAAGCTGGCTATACATTACAGCAAGTTGCTGATGCCTCTGATATGACCAAAGGGTATCTCAGCCAGCTTATCAACAACAAAATTAAAAGCCCGAGCGCACAAAAGATCGCGGCACTTCATCGCTTTTTAGGGCTGGAATACCCAAATAAACAAAAAAGCATTGGGGTCGTTTTCGGGAAATTCTATCCCTTACATACAGGTCATATCTACTTGATCCAGCGTGCTTGTAGTCAAGTTGATGAGTTACATGTCATTCTTTGCCATGATGAGCCGCGTGATAAAGACCTATTCGTGAATAGCTCCATGTCACAACAGCCGACAGTCAGTGACCGTCTACGTTGGTTATTACAAACATTCAAATATCAAAAAAATATTCATATTCATTCATTCGATGAGCAAGGTATCGAACCTTATCCACACGGTTGGGAAGTGTGGAGTGAGGGAATGAAGGGCTTTTTGAAAAAGCACAATATTCACCCAAGTTTTATCTATTCGGGTGAAGCCAATGATGCACCGCGCTATAAAAAGTACTTAGGGATAGAAACTATCTTAATCGATCCTGAACGGACCTTCATGAATATCAGTGGTAATCAAATTCGTCAGGCCCCTTTCCGATATTGGGATTATATTCCGACAGAAGTGAAGCCCTTCTTTGTACGTAAAGTGGCAATACTCGGTGGTGAATCGAGTGGAAAATCGACACTCGTCAACAAACTGGCCAATATTTTTAATACCACCAGTGCGTGGGAGTTTGGGCGTGATTATGTGTTTTCTCATCTTGGTGGTGATGAAATGGCATTGCAATATTCTGACTACGATAAAATTGCATTAGGCCATGCTCAATATATTGATTTCGCGGTTAAATACGCCAATAAGGTCGCTTTTATTGATACCGATTTTATTACCACTCAGGCTTTTTGTAAGCGCTATGAGGGCAAAGAGCATCCTTTCGTACAGGCCTTGATTGATGAGTATCGTTTTGATTTGGTAATCTTATTAGAAAATAATACCCCATGGGTAGCCGATGGTTTACGTAGCTTGGGGAGTGAAAAAGACCGGCAAGAGTTTCAATCTTTGTTAATTGAAATGCTAAAGAAAAACAACGTGGAATTTGTTCATGTTGATTCTCCTGACTATGATACCCGTTTTCTCACCTGTATTTCGTTAGTACAGCAATTGCTGATGTTAGACGAATAATATAATGGGTTATTGAAAGTGAGAGATTGGAATAACACAAATACCTCATCATGAGGTATTTGTGTTTGTAGGAGGCTTGGCTTATTTGCTCATGCGCTTATATTTCATGCGATGAGGTTGTAGAGCTTCGGCACCCATAGTCCGTTTTTTGTAATCTTCATACTCAGAGAAGTTACCTTCAAAGAAGGTGATATTACCTTCATCTTGATAATCAATAATATGAGTTGCAATACGGTCAAGGAACCAGCGGTCATGCGAGATAACCATTGCACAGCCCGGGAACTCTAACAAGGCGTTTTCTAAGGCACGCAATGTTTCAACGTCGAGGTCGTTCGTGGGTTCGTCGAGTAACAGTACGTTACCGCCAACTTGTAGCAGCTTAGCTAAATGCAGACGTCCACGCTCACCACCGGACAACTCGCCAACACGTTTACCTTGGTCAACGCCTTTAAAGTTAAAGCGACCCACATAAGCGCGGCTTGGGATCTCAAAGTTACCAATACGCATGATATCTTGTCCGTTCGAGATCTCTTCCCAAACCGTTTTGCTGTCGTCCATGGAGTCACGGAACTGATCTACAGAGGCAATCTTCACCGTATCACCTAAGGTGATGGTGCCTGAATCTGGCTGCTCTTGGCCTGAGATCATACGGAATAGGGTTGATTTACCCGCGCCGTTAGGGCCGATGATACCGACAATGGCTCCTTTTGGAATGGAGAAACTTAGGTTGTCGATAAGAACACGGTCACCGTAAGATTTGCTGAGGTTTTCAACTTCAATAACCTTATCACCCAAACGTGGACCTGGTGGAATAAATAATTCACTGGTCTCATTACGTTTTTGGTATTCAACGCTGTTAAGTTCTTCAAAGCGAGCCAGACGTGCTTTACCTTTCGCCTGACGGCCTTTTGGATTTTGGCGGATCCACTCTAACTCTTTCTCAATCGATTTACGTCTTGCCGCTTCCGTTGAAGCCTCTTGCGCTAAACGCTCATCTTTTTGTTCTAGCCAAGAAGAGTAGTTACCTTCCCATGGAATACCTTCACCACGGTCAAGTTCGAGGATCCAACCTGCAACGTTATCAAGGAAGTAACGGTCGTGGGTGATCGCCACAACAGTGCCTTCATAGTCATGTAAGAAACGTTCTAACCAAGCAACGGATTCCGCATCCAAGTGGTTAGTTGGCTCATCAAGGAGCAGCATGTCCGGTTTTTCTAACAGAAGACGGCAGATAGCAACACGGCGACGCTCACCACCGGATAGGTTTTCGATTTTAGCATCCCAAGGTGGCAAACGCAGTGCATCGGCAGCACGCTCTAGCTGGTTATCCAAGTTATGACCATCTTGTGCAGCAATAATGGCTTCTAACTCGCCTTGCTCTTTAGCTAACTTATCGAAATCCGCATCAGGATCGGCATAAGCGGCATAAACTTCATCTAAACGCGTTAATGCGTTTTTAACTTCAAAGACTGCCTCTTCAACCGCTTCACGAACAGTGTGTTCAGGGTTGAGCTTAGGCTCCTGTGGTAGATAGCCAATTTTGATACCGGGTTGAGGGCGTGCTTCCCCCTCAATTTCCGTATCGATACCCGCCATGATGCGTAATAAGGTTGATTTACCCGCACCGTTAAGACCTAAAACACCAATCTTCGCCCCAGGAAAGAAGCTCAGAGAGATATTTTTCAAAATATGACGCTTCGGTGGAACAATTTTTCCGACTCGGAGCATAGAATAAACATATTGAGCCAATTTTTTTACCTATTGTTTTATAAACGAAAGTTCAATATTTGATAGTGTTTTTAGCAGACATATGACCGTCTTATCACGCGATTATACCTTAGGCGACTTTTGCTGCTGTAAACGTTACTTTCTATCTTAAAATTTTTCTGAGCTTCACTCTAATTGTTCCTCACTCTAAGTCAATAGTTGCGTGTGTTTCCGATACTTTCTTGTGAATTAACCCCCACTTAAGACGGGATCAAAATTAAGTAAAAACGCGCATGTTTCATCATGGGGTAAATGGCCTTTTACATTGTAAACAAAAAATAATCATTAACAGGAGGGAGCGGGGGTTGTTGGCTATTTTTTAATACGGGGGCTGTTTTGTTTTATAGATAAACATATCGATTAGTCTTGTTAGGGTAAATTTAGTTTAAGGCTTAATGGAAATTTCTTTTCGTTTAGCTTTGATGAAGGTATTTATTGGATCATGGTAGAGTGACATGCCATTTAATATTTCATTAATAAATCTGATATAAAAAAGATTATTTAGGGTTAATACTTTTTACCTCTATTACTTTTTCTTCCGAGTTACCTAAATTTTGTGAAGATGATTTTGACGATAAGCTAAAGATGCCTATCAAAGCCCAAAAATCAGCGTGTAAAGCAGACGCTTAACCATTCGCAAGATGCGGCAAACGGCGACTGTTCAATAAAATAGGTTTTTCTGTTTTTATGTTTTGAAGATTACTGAGAGCTTATTATTTGATATTAATATTTAAATAGCGATTAATATTAAAAATCACATAGCGATTAAAATAGATTATTAGCAAATTATTAGCATAATAAATCGACATCTAAATATGTTGTAGATGATATTAATTCTATAGCAGAGCGATGACCACTATAGAATTAATTTTTAATATCATTAAAGCCTGAAAATAAATAGATTTTATTGATTAGAAATAGGCGCTGATTCTAACTTAACGATATCAGGTTTTTTCTGTTTAAGCTCTCTTTGTACATCACTGGCCTGTATTTTTTTATCTGTTCTTTCAGAGGTTCCGGTGAATACTCCACCTTTCTTAATGGTTAGGTTTTTAGTTTGGCAGATCCCATCGAGCTGACCATTTTCTAGAATATCCAAGTTTTCAGAGACACATAAGCCTCTCATAATGCCGTTGATTGAAATGGTTTGAGCATAAATCTCGCCTTCAACAACTCCTTCTTTTTGGATCGTGACAATACCGTCATTGCTACGAACACTCCCTTTTATATGACCGAATATTTGGATGTCTTCATCTAAAACAAGGTCACCGGAAATGTTGCAACTACTTGAAATAGAAGTGCTCTTGCGTGCTGAAGGTGTTGAAAGCACTTTTTCTTCTTTAATTTCAACCGTTTCTTTTTCGGGCGTTAACTCATGCGTTTTTGCCGCTTCGATAACGTTATCTTTATCTTTACTTTTTTTCGCAAACATCCTTTTATTCCTTGTAGAGAGTATATAAAAAACAATGAAGAATATGATTAGGAAAGGCAGAGATACAAGAGAAGAGTGAATATCTGTTAATGTGTATATTAAAAGATATGCCCATCCGCACCCAAGAATAGAAAAAAATAAATTTTTGAAATCCATATCATATCTCATTTTAAAGGGAGTTTAGATTATTCCAAATGAGCTTCATCATATTGACAAAATTAAATAGTTTTTACATCCACTGATATTATTTAACAGTAAAGATCAATATTTGTCTATTTTTACTGAAAATAATACATCAATATTGAGTAATTTAAGCATTCATACCTATTAATAAACATGGCTCACTGATTTTTATCTATTTAACAACCATTTTTATAGATAACTCATCATGTTATTCAACGATGTGCCATAAAGCCGACGATTATCAAATCCATCATTTTACGTGATTCAGCGTAGTCTATTCGGTGGATTAACCACTATTTTACTAGGTGTTTTGACGTATAGAAAGAGGCTGCTCTCTATCAAGGCGTTAATTTCAAGAACACTCCTGTTGCTTTCAACCTAAAGATTTTATATTGATAAAAATCGTTTAACAAAGTTGTATCCACCTGATACGCGTTATATTTCAGGCCATATCAATACAAGTTGTGTTTAGTGACTCAAACCGATGAGTTGATGGGGTCTTTTGGGAAAACTTCACTGAACACCTACATGCAACTCGAATAATTTCGAGTATAGTTATAGAAGCGAAAAATTTAGAGCAGCGCGGGAATAGGGAAATAGTCAGTATGAAAAAATTCTTGATGGCAGTGCCGATTGCCATGATGTTGGTATCGACGACGGTATGGGCAGACTCTTTACAGGCTCAACGAGAGCGTTATCAAGCCATCAAACAAGCTTGGGATGCCAAGCAAATGGATGAAGTTGAACGTTTATTGCCGACATTACAAACGTATCCATTGTACCCTTATTTAGAATATCGAGAGTTAACGCAAGACCTCGATATTATTTCGCCGAGTCAAGTACAAGCATTTATTGACGCTCACCCGACATTACCAGTCGCAAAAACGTTAAAAAATCGCTTTGTGAATGAACTTGCTCGTCGCCAAGAGTGGCAATCTTTGCTGGCATTCAGCCCTAAAGAGCCTATGCCTGCGGAGGCGAAATGTAACTATTTCTATGCTAATTGGGCTACAGGCAATAAAACGCTCGCTTGGCAAGGGGCGGAGAAATCTTGGCTTAATGGGCGTTCAATGCCTGCCGCTTGCGATAAATTGTTTAATGAGTGGGAAAAAGCCGGCCATTTAACACCGGAAATGATCCTTGAACGGATCCACCTTGCCATTGATGCAGGTAATACCTCAATGGCTACCTATTTAGCGAAGCGTCTGCCACCAAGTTATAGGACGATTGGTGATGCATTAGTGAAGCTGCAAAATGATCCTGCATCGGTTACCACTTTTGCTAAGACGATGACACCGACCGATTTTTCACGTCAAGCCACGATAGCTGCATTTAGCCGTTATGCGCGCCAATCGCCAGATCAGGCACGAGCCGCGTTAAAGGGGATCAGTAACGCGCAAAAAATGAATTTTGCCGAAACTCAAAAATTAAAAGATAGTGTTGCTTGGCAATATATGGGGGCGGTCACACCTGAGCAAGAAAACTGGCGCGATGAGGTGATCAGTGAAACTGATTCAACAGCCCTAAAAGAGCGCCGTATTCGCTTAGCACTTGGTGCTGGGGATAAAGCAGGAGTAGCAAAATGGCTGAAACAGCTTCCCGCTGATGCACGGCATAAAGATGAGTGGCAATATTGGCAGGCCATCACCTTAATGAATGAAGGCAAAAAAGCAGAAGGTGAAGCTATTCTACGCAAACTCATCGAGGGCAGAGGCTTCTACCCAATGGTGGCAGCACAAAAATTAAACACGGAATACCCTCTGTATATTAAAACGGCTGAAAAACCGGATAGCCAACAGCTAGATAAGTTAGCAGAAATCCAGCGTGTACGTGAATTAATGTATTGGGAAATGGACAATCTTGCTCGTACCGAATGGGTAAGTTTAGTCGCTTCACTACCACCAAATCAGCAAGAGCAGCTTGCCCGTTATGCGTTTGATAACAATTGGGCGGATTTAAGTGTGCAAGCAACTATCCAAGCGAAGTTGTGGAATCATTTAGAAGAACGTTTCCCATTAGCGTGGGAAAAAGAGTTTGAACACTACACAAAAGGTAAAACGATTTCTAAAAGTTATGCCATGGCGATTGCTCGTCAAGAGAGTGCATGGAACCCACAAGCCAAATCCCCTGTTGGGGCGACGGGGCTAATGCAGCTCATGCCAGCGACGGCGAAGCATACGGTACAGAAACAAGGGATTGATGGTTATGTCAATACCAGCCAATTGGTGAACCCAGTTAAGAATATTGAAATCGGTACGGCTTACTTAGATGATGTTTATCAGCAGTTCTCTAATAACCGTATCCTATCAAGTGCGGCTTATAACGCTGGGCCATCAAGGGTCACGCGTTGGTTAGGTAATAGTAGCGGTCGTCTTGATGCTGTTGCCTTTGTCGAGAGTATTCCTTTTTCAGAAACACGAGGCTATGTGAAAAATGTGCTCTCTTATGACGTATTCTACCGTTACTTTATGGGGCAACATGGGCCTGTATTGACCGATAACGAGTGGTTAATGAAGTATTAGTAGGTTTTACAGGTGATTTGCCAAATAGTGTGTTATCATTTGTACTAGTTAAATAGTATGGTTGGATAACATGACTGCAAATCACCTGAATGACCCAGCACTCACTACCGATGAGAACGATGATTGGCAACGCTTTGTTAAATTGCTACAGCTTGCGTTTGAGCAAGACTTACAACATCCCATATTACAATTGTTGCTGACACCCGATGAACGAACGGCGCTTGCGACTCGAGTCAGAATTGTGCAAGAGTTGATGCGTGGTGAAATGAGCCAAAGGGAATTAAAAAATGAACTTGGGGTGGGTATCGCTACCATCACACGCGGCTCAAATAGTTTAAAATCGGCACCTCAGCCTGTAAAAGAGTGGTTAGAAGCGCAATTGCTAAAATAGCCACTGCATATTCATTGAACACAGAGCACTCTATACACGTTACTCCATGACAGGGAGCCGAGTTGAGCATCAGTCCATACTGACTCAAGATGATGAGTTGTCAGTGTTAATTGTGTGATTTGTGTCATTAATATAGACAAATAGGGGCAAAGACTGCCCCTATTGTTATTTTTTCGTTATAATTAATCTTCTATCTGGTTTAGCTCTTTATAAATTTCATGCTTAATGGGAACCAGCGCCAGTATCAGTGCTTGTTGGTAGACACTGGTACGTGTTAGTACCCCGTTAGTAAAAAAGCCGATGGCACCGCCTTGTTGTTTGATGTTATCGATGCCAGTTAAATCTGCCATTTCGTCACCAAGCTCACGCCCTTCACGGATACCCGCAAGGATTTTTTCTGGGATCATGATACTCGCTGAACGTGATTCACCACGGATCTGTTTATGTTCAATAACAATCCATGCAAAGGTCATATCTTCATCAATGCCAGCTTCAATCCCGACCCAAAAATCGGCCTCTGGGCGAACTTGCCTTGATGCCATTACACGTTGCCTTGCGCCTGTGCGGGTTTCATTATTACCGATAGGTTGCTGTGGAACGCTGCTATCAACGTTAATATCTTCTACTTGATAAGTGCCTGGCCCAAAAACAGCATCGAAAGCAAGATGAATCGCTTTAATTTTGGCAGGATTAGTCGTTGCAGCTATAACTTGGTACATTAATTATTTTCCTTTGAACACATATTTCGCAAAGTAATAACGGAACACATCTATGTTACAGGTTTATCTTGTTCGCCACGGTGAAACCGAATGGAACGTGGCACGTCGTATACAGGGCCAATCTGATAGCCCACTCACGGCCACTGGACGTCTGCAAGCAAGGCAAGTTGCCGAAAGGATGAAATCAGAAGGCATTACTCATATTATCACTAGTGATATGGGACGCACACGTGAAACTGCACAAATAATTGCGGATGTTTGCCGTTGTGAAATTATCATAGAACCTCGTCTTCGTGAATTAAATATGGGGGTTCTGGAACAGCGCGAAATAGAAAGCCTGACAGAGCAAGAAGAGCAGTGGCGTAAAAGCCTTATTGATGGCACAGAAGGCGGGCGTATTCCAAACGGTGAATCGATGGAAGAGCTGTATCAGCGCATGTATGCCGCTCTCAACAGTTGCCTCGATCTACCAAAAGGGAGTCGACCACTTTTAGTCAGCCACGGGATCGCATTAAGTACGCTAGTTAGCCGTATTTTAGGGGTTCCTGCTTATTCAGAACGCCGCTTGCGCTTACGTAATTGCTCAATTTCACGCGTGGATTACCAAAACAGCCCTTGGCTCGCAAATGGTTGGATCGTTGAAAGTACTGGTGAGGTTACCCACCTTACTCAGCCTGCGTTAGATGAACAGCAAGCGTAGTTGAGACCGTGTAAATTTGGAGTTCCAACAATGATAGATTCTAACTTATTCGAGTTGCAGCTAGGAGACTAACGGAGATAGTCGGGAACATAAATAATATGTGACTCGGCTAGCTAGGACAGTCCATGATGCCACAGCTTGGAAAGATAACGAGCCATTGAAACTCCAAATTATTAACGTTTTATCGGCACATAGTAATCAAAGGCCGCAACATGCGATTTCGGGTCATCATTTTTATGGTCTATATGACGTAACTCAACATTTTTGAGTTTATAGTGTTCGATATCATAGCCAGGTCGGCGCGTGATATTGAGCTTAGGCAGATAGACGCCATAAATCTGATATAAGAACTCTTGCATTGCTGCGCGCGTTGCTTCACCGCTAAAGCTAAACTTCACATATTCTCCAGCGGGAATAGTGAGATGGCTATATTCTGCATTGTTAAAACTTGCATCTTCAGGTTTTACTGCGGTGGTATAGAACACCGTCTGCTCATCTTCTTTATCGGCGTTATGAATCGCGTGGTGTAAGCCGAAGACCTCAGAGGCAATTGAGGTTGTATGTTCTAAATAGTAGTGCCAGAAAGTTTGGCGCATCTGTGAACAGGCGGTTGACCACTCTTCTAGCGCATAAGAACAGCTTTGCTCAAGCCCCACTAAAGGCTGCTCCTGCATCTCGACGAACTCATAATCTAAATGTTTATGTTCATCTAAAATAATAGGTGGACAAATACCCGTGGCACACCACTCATCGCTACGACGATAGTAAGCAGGGGTGATGTTAAATTGTTTCTTAAACGCGCGGGTAAAAGTTTGCTGTGAGTCAAAGCGATATTGTAACGCGATATCAAGAATCGGACGGCTGGTTAGTCGTAAAGCTACAGCAGCGCGAGATAGCCGTCGAGCACGAATATAGGCGCCAATTGCTTGGTCAGTCACCTCTTTGAACATCCGTTGTAAATGCCATTTGGAGTAGCCAGCTTTTGCCGCAACATTATCGAGTGATAGAGGTTTATCTAGGTTATCATCGATCCAGCGAAGAAGGTCACGAATAATATTTGTTTGATCCATGTATATCCCTAGTCAATAAGACTTAAAAAACAGATATAGGTTATCAAGGAACGCCTATTCTATATCAAGTTACCTTTTTCGTTTATAGTAAAAGAGTTGTATTTACCATTTAGTTGTAAAGAAAATGATTAACTTCTTTTATACTTGTCATATTTCAGGCTGCCTTATGGTTAATAATGGCTGAAATGTCACTCGAATTGTTTAAAAAGTATATAACAAAGAGGCTAAGTCTTCTGGTTGAAAAGGAAATTTGTATGCATTTTTGCAAGTTGAAAAAGATCGTATTGGCATCACTGTTGTCTGCATTACCCTTTGCGACGTTTGCGGAAGAAATTGGCTCGGTAGATACCGTTTTTAAAGTATTTGGCCCTGACCATAAAATTGTTGTTGAAGCTTTTGATGATCCCGATGTTGAAAATGTGACCTGCTACTTAAGCCGTTCGAAGACGGGGGGGATTAAAGGTGGGCTTGGTTTAGCAGAAGATACTTCTGATGCGGCGATATCTTGCCAACAAGTTGGTCCGATTGAACTGAATGAACGGATCAAACGTTCACCGAAAAAACCGCACGTTGTTTTCCAAAAACGGACTTCATTAGTATTCAAAAAGTTGCAGGTAGTACGTTTTTATGATCCCAAACGCAATGCGCTTGTTTATTTGACTTATTCAGACAAGATGATTGATGGCTCACCGAAGAATGCACTAAGCGCTGTACCTATTATGCCATGGTAAGTCTTTAAGTGGGTCTACAGGGGCTCTTCCCGCATAAAATAACCCCCAATAATGGAATTATTGGGGGTTATTTATTCATCGGTCTTTATCGAACGATGGCGGGATTATTCGTCGAGATCACCACAAAAGCGATAACCCTCACCGTGGATTGTTGCGATGATTTCTGGGGTATCAGGCGTTGATTCGAAATGTTTACGAATACGACGGATAGTGACGTCGACCGTTCTATCATGAGGCTTAAGCTCACGGCCTGTCATTTTCTTCAACAAATCGGCGCGAGTTTGGATTTTGCCCGGGTTCTCACAAAAATGTAGCATAGCGCGGAATTCGCTACGAGGTAATTTGTAGTGTTCGCCAGCAGGGCTGATCAGTGAGCGACTGTTGATGTCGAGCTCCCAACCATTAAATTTATAGCTTTCGACTAAACGGCGCTCTTCAGTGCCACCAGCTAAATTCATAGTACGAGATAGCAGGTTGCGTGCACGGATAGTCAGCTCGCGAGGGTTAAATGGCTTGGTGATATAATCATCCGCACCAATTTCTAGGCCAAGGATCTTATCCACCTCATTATCACGGCCTGTTAGGAACATCAGTGCAATACTTTCTTGCTCACGTAATTCACGCGCAAGGAGAAGGCCGTTTTTACCGGGTAGGTTAATATCCATGATAACGAGGTTGATGTCATGCTCGGACAGAACATTGTGCATCTCTTCGCCATCAGTGGCTTCGTGAACTACATAGCCTTCAGCCTCAAAGATACTTTTCAGCGTATTGCGTGTGACAATCTCATCTTCAACAATTAAAATGTGTGGGGTCTGCATATTTGCTACCTAAAGTTTTAAAATAAAATTGTGAACTCATAAGCCGCTTCCAAATTAGGTGGTTTTGATTTTATTTTACTGGAACGACGCGTCTATGGGTTATAAATATGTTTTCGAGTCAAGGTTATTTTGTCGCCTCTATCGTCATCAGATTCTAAATTGAATCAAAATTTAGGCACCTTCCCAACGTTGGGCTGTTAACAGCAATATAACAGCTAATACTGCATTTACCACCTAAAAAAATAACTTTTGTTGATACATATCAAAATCAATTGTAGCACGTTAACAAAATTTGTTAGGAAGAAAATCTTACCGATTCAATGGCTGTTTAACTATCAGATAAAGAGTAAAAGTTTTTTATTCTTTGTTTACTCAAACGATGCGTTTGGGTGAAAAATGGCCAACTATTCAAGCTAACGCTAAAAAAAAGTTTATGGATATTTTAATCTGACAATTGTTAATTTTTTGGTTTTTTAAATTAGCAAATTGTGAGGCCTATTCATTTGTGATTAAATTTTGTTGAGAAAATAGGATAATTTTTGATAGGTCACGCTTTGAATAACGGGCTTTTTTTGCAAATAAATTTGACATTTTTGGGCAATTGCTTTAACCGTATAGGGAGCAAGTAACGAATCAAGAGACAGACAGAAATCTATGCGTAACATCAGCCTGACTACGATTATTATTACCACCACCGTAACCACAGGAAACGGGGCGGGCTGACGCATCCAAAAAATAAAAAACGAAAAAGCCCGCATCCAATCAGATGTGGGCTTTTTTTTGGTGTTAAATCAGGAGAGAAATACCATGCGTGTGCTTAAATTTGGCGGTACTTCGGTTGCAAATGACGAACGAGTACTGAATGTTGCTGACATCGCTGAAAGTAAATTGGCCGATGGGCAAGTGGCGTTGGTGCTATCTGCACCAGCAAAAATCACTAACCATTTGGTCGCAATGATTGATAAAACGGTTGCAGGTCAGGATGTCATCACGCATGTGAATGATGCAGAAATGATTTTTGCGAACTTATTAAAAGGATTAAAAGAAAAACAACCCGGTTTTGATTACGATAGACTGAAAAAACTCACTGAACAAGAATTCGCACAGATCAAACAAGTACTGCATGGTATTACTCTTCTAGGCCAATGCCCTGATAGCATTAACGCCTCAATTATTTGCCGTGGTGAAAAACTCTCTATTGCCATTATGGAGTCTGTGCTAACAGCACGCGGGCACAAAGTCACGGTGATTAATCCTGTCGAAAATTTATTAGCCGTCGGTCATTATCTTGAGTCCACTGTTGATATTAATGAGTCAACTAAACGTATTAAGGAATTAAACATCCCTAAAGACCACTTTGTATTAATGGCGGGTTTTACTGCGGGGAATGATAAAGGCGAATTGGTCGTATTAGGGCGTAACGGCTCCGATTATTCCGCGGCAGTATTAGCGGCTTGTTTACGTGCTGAATGCTGCGAAATTTGGACCGATGTGGATGGGGTATATACTTGTGACCCACGTTTAGTGCCTGATGCACGCCTATTAAAAGGGATGTCCTATCAAGAGGCGATGGAGTTATCCTACTTTGGTGCAAAAGTACTGCACCCGCGCACCATAGCACCAATCGCACAATTCCAAATTCCTTGCCTTATCAAAAACACCACTAACCTCAGTGCTCCGGGTACATTGATCGGGGATGGACAAACAGATGACAGCACCCCTGTTAAAGGGATCACCAACCTGAATAACATGGCGATGATCAACGTTTCAGGCCCCGGCATGAAAGGAATGGTTGGTATGGCCGCACGTATCTTCTCTGTGATGTCACGTAAGGGGATCTCGGTTGTACTTATTACGCAGTCATCATCGGAATACAGCATTAGCTTCTGTGTGCCTCAAGGGGAATTAGTACGTGCACGTGCTGCCTTGGAAGAAGAATTCTATTTAGAATTAAAAGATGGCGTCTTAGACCCTCTTGATGTCATGGAGCAGTTAGCCATTATTTCGGTCGTTGGCGACGGCATGCGTACTCTAAAAGGGATTTCAGCGCGTTTCTTCTCGGCATTAACACGCGGTAATATCAATATCGTGGCGATTGCCCAAGGTTCGTCTGAACGTTCAATTTCGGCAGTCATTGCCAATGAAGCAGCAACCACGGCGGTTCGTTTATGCCATCAAATGCTATTCAATGCTGAGCAAGTCATTGAAGCCTTCATTATCGGTGTGGGTGGGGTAGGAAACGCACTGATTGAGCAAATCCATCGTCAACAGCAATGGCTGAAACAAAAGCATATCGATTTACGCGTTTGTGGGATCGCCAACTCACGAGCAATGTTGACGAATATGCAAGGCATCTCTCTTGATAATTGGAAAGAAGAGTTGGCGCAAGCGACCGAGCCGTTTAGCCTGAGCCGCTTGATCAGATTGGAGCGTGAATATCACTTTCTCAATCCAGTGATCATCGATTGTACTTCTAACCAAGAAATTGCCCAGCAGTATGTCAGTTTCTTAAAAGACGGCTTTAACGTTGTGACACCTAACAAAAAAGCTAACACCTTATCAATGGAGTATTACCGCCAATTACGCTCCGCGTGTGAAGTATCAAAACGTAAGTTCCTTTATGACACTAACGTTGGTGCGGGGTTGCCTGTGATTGAAAACTTACAGAATCTCCTGAATGCGGGTGATGAGCTAGTTCACTTTAGCGGTATTCTTTCTGGATCACTCTCCTTTATTTTTGGCAAACTCGACGAAGGGATGTCTTTATCTGAAGCGACGGCTCTAGCTAAAGAGAAAGGGTTTACCGAGCCAGATCCTCGCGATGATTTGTCAGGCATGGATGTCGCACGTAAGCTGTTGATCCTCGCGCGTGAAGCCGGCTATGAATTAGAGCTAGAAGATATTGAAATCGAACCCGTATTACCTGCGGAGTTTGATAGCAGTGGCGATGTGACTGAATTTATGGCTCGCTTACCGCAACTTGATCAGCCGTTTGCAGAGCGTATAAAAGCAGCAGAAGCAGAAGAAAAAGTGTTACGCTATGTCGGATTGATAGAAGAAGGACGCTGCCAAGTGAAAATCGTTGCGGTTGATGGCAATGATCCGCTCTTCAAGGTCAAAAATGGCGAAAACGCATTGGCTTTCTATACGCGCTATTACCAGCCAATTCCTTTAGTACTCAGGGGCTATGGAGCAGGTAATGATGTTACCGCAGCCGGCGTATTTGCAGATATGTTGCGTACTCTATCATGGAAATTGGGAGTCTAATAAGTGATTAAAGTTTATGCGCCCGCTTCAATTGGTAATGTTAGTGTCGGGTTTGATGTCTTAGGCGCGGCGGTATCGCCAGCAGATGGAACGCTGTTAGGGGATTGTGTCACTGTTGAAGCGGCTGAGAGCTTTTCTTTGACGAATAAAGGCCGCTTTGTCGCAAAATTACCGAAAAAAAATGAACATAATATTGTTTACCAATGTTGGGAACTGTTTTGCGAACGCTTTGGTAAACCGCTTAATGTTGCGATGACTCTCGAAAAAAACATGCCTATTGGTTCAGGGCTTGGCTCCAGTGCATGTTCTGTTGTTGCGGCACTGATGGCACTGAATGAGTTTGCCGGTCAGCCTTTTGATGAGACCACGTTATTAAGTATGATGGGGGAGCTAGAAGGGCGTATTTCAGGCAGTGTACATTACGATAATGTGGCTCCTTGTTACCTAGGTGGCTTACAACTGATTATTGAGCAAAACGGAATTATTTCTCAACCTGTTCCCGCTTTCGAGAATTGGTATTGGGTGATGGCGTATCCGGGGATCAAGGTTTCTACCGCGGAAGCGCGAGCTATTTTGCCAAATAGTTATCCGCGCCATGATATTGTTAATCATGGGCGTTATTTATCGGGCTTTATCCATGCTTGCCATACAGGCCAACCAAAGCTTGCTGCGACTATGATCCAAGATGTCGTAGCTGAACCTTATCGAACACAGCTACTTCCTGGGTTTGCCGAGGCGCGTAAGAATGCTTATGAAATTGGTGCACTTGCATGTGGTATTTCTGGTTCTGGGCCGACACTATTTGCCATTTGTGATGATAAACAAATCGCTGAAAAAATGGCCGATTATCTACAACAACATTATGTTCAAAATGATGAAGGCTTTGTGCATATCTGCCGTTTGGATCTCACAGGGGCAAGGACAATAGGGTAAACAATGAAACTGTATAACTTGAAAGATAATAGCGAGCAAGTGAGCTTCGCACAGGCAGTAAAACAGGGATTGGGCAAACAACAAGGTCTATTCTTCCCGCAAGATTTGCCAGAGTTTAGCGCTGCTGAAATTGATGAGCTACTAAAACTGGATTTTGTCACTCGTAGTAGCCGTATTTTAACGGCATTTATTGGTGATGAGATCCCTGAAGCTGAGCTGGCGGCTCGCGTCAAAGAAGCTTTTGCATTCCCTGCTCCTGTTACTCAAGTTGAGCAAGATGTAGCGACACTAGAGCTATACCATGGTCCAACACTCGCCTTTAAAGACTTTGGTGGCCGTTTTATGGCTCAAGCACTTGCCCAAGTTGCTGGTGACCAGCCTGTGACTATTTTAACTGCAACCTCTGGGGATACAGGGGCGGCGGTTGCACACGCATTTTACCGTTTAAATAATGTGCAAGTGGTTATTCTCTATCCAGAAGGTAAGATCAGCCCACTACAAGAAAAGCTCTTTTGTACCCTAGGTGAAAACATTCACACGGTTGCAATCAAAGATGACTTTGATGCCTGCCAAGCCTTGGTCAAACAATCTTTTGATGATGAGGCGCTGAAAAAAGCATTGCATTTAAACTCAGCGAACTCAATCAACATTAGCCGTTTGTTAGCACAAATTTGTTACTACTTTGAAGCGGTTGCTCAAATCCCTGCTGAGAAGCGTGAGCAACTCGTTATTTCTGTTCCAAGTGGTAATTTTGGTGATTTAACTGCGGGCTTACTTGCTAAATCGCTGGGCTTACCGATTAAACGCTTTATTGCTGCAACTAACGTCAATGATACGGTTCCTCGTTACCTTGAAGGTGGGGAGTGGAAACCACATCAAACCGTTGCGACTTTATCGAATGCGATGGATGTGAGCCAACCTAATAACTGGCCGCGTATTGAGGAGCTATTCCGTCGTAAAGGGTGGTCTCTGAAAGAGCTTGGTTATGGAGCGGTGACCGATGAGGTGACTAAAGAAACGGTGCGTGAGTTAGATAAAAAAGGGTATGTATCTGAGCCGCACGCAGCTGTCGCTTACCGTGTTTTACGCGATCAATTACAAGATGGTGAGTATGGTTTGTTCTTAGGAACGGCGCATCCCGCTAAGTTTAAAGAGAGTGTAGAGGCGATTTTGAATAAACAACTTCCTCTACCAGAAGCTTTAGCTGAGCGTGCTGAGCTACCTCTGCTATCACACTTTTTGCCGTCGGATTTTGCGAAGCTAAGGGCTTTCTTAATGGAACGTGCACCTAAATAGCGATTTCTGGATCCATGAAACGGAAGCGATATGCTTCCGTTTCTATTTATCGTAATGATAATAGTTCATTGATTCAAATATTGATGACACGATGAGATCACGAAAGTCGGTATAGTAGAGGACTAGTGCGTAGAGCGATTTGAACTTGCACCATCTAGGCCGTTTCTGCCACCATTTGGTCCACCAAGACCTCCTTTACCCCCTTTTCCTCCTTCTGGGCCTGCATCTCCACCGTTGCCGCCATTGCCACTTCCTGAACCATGACCGCCGTTACCACCGTTGCCACCATGACCCCCATTCCCCCCGTTTCCGCCGTGACCATTTCCTGTACCATTACCGCCATTACCCCCGTTACCGTAGCCGTCACCATTACCGCCTCGGCCCCCGTTCCCGCCATTGATTCCGCCACTACCGCCATTACCACCATTACCGTTACTGCCGGGCTGTGCATGGCCCCCATCTCCTCCATTACCATTATTGAGTCCATTGCCCCCATTACCGCCGTTGGCACCATTACCTCCATTTCCACCATGATTCACATAAAAGATATTGTGCTCACTCGAAATCGCATGTGGTGGCGTTGTGCTGTGTAGTGGATTGTTGTAACTGAGTGAATGGCTTGATATTGCGGGAGTTAAGAAAAATAGCGTGCTGATAGTGAGAAGCCATTTTCGTTGCATAGTTTCCTCCGACCCCCCTCCATTTAGAAGGGGGGAATAATCATATAAGATTACGAGTTAATTACCGACCATTACCACCGTTGCCGCCATTGCCACCGTTACCACCATTGCCGCCGTTACCCCCGTTTCCGCCATGACCACCGTTACCACCATTGCCAAAGTATTGGCCCGATACTGAGGTCGGATCCATTAGCATATCAAGGAGTTGATATTGAGGAAGAGAAGCGAAAGATAATGCAGGGGTAAACAGAGAAGCGATAAGGATATGTTTTATTTTCATATAATATTCTCTTGGTTAAATGAATTAAACAAACTGCTATTTCAGTTTATTTGTTCATTTTTATTTATCAATAAAAGTGGGCTTTTAGAATGTGTTGTATTTAAAATATCCTGATTTATAAGAGATTATTTATTTAAATGGTGAATTAATTTAATATATTCCTTCAAATAATATTAAATTAATTTATTGACTTGTGATCAGCAAAAAAAGAAGCCACGAGACAGTTAATCACTGTTTTTGTGTTGAGGGGGGAAGTTGGTATGGCGCTGCCACTTCATACTCGGAATACAAAGGAGCAGCGGATAAGCGCTTAAATGGCGTCTTCTAAGATAAGTTCAATGGTTTTTAGCTCTTCAGGTGTAAATTCGCGGTTTGCCATCATACCGAGAGCGTCATCAATTTGGCTAACTCGACTTGCACCAATGAGCACAGAGGTGATCCTATCATGGCGTAATACCCAGGCTAGGGACATTTGGCTCAATTTTTGGCCTCTTTGCAAAGCAAGTTCATTCAGTTTTTTCACCCGAGCGAGTACCGCGGAGGTTAGCCTTTCTGGGGGAAGAGAAGGGTTGCTTGCCGCCCTTGAATCGGCAGGAATACCGTTTAAGTAACGGTCGGTAAGTATGCCACCTGCAAGCGGCGAATAAGCTATGGAGCCGACGCCTTCATCTTCAAGCACATCAAGTAATTCATCTTCTGGATCACGGACTAACATGGAATATCTAGGTTGATGGATTAGGCAAGGCGTACCTAATTGGTTAAGGATCTCAATCGCTTCTTTTGCAAGCTCGGCAGGATAGTTAGAGATCCCAACATACAGAGCTTTACCTTGGCGTACGATCAGATCAAGGGCGCCCATTGTTTCTTCAAGAGGAGTATCAGGATCTGGGCGATGGTGATAAAAAATATCAACATAATCTAGACCCATGCGTTTTAGGCTTTGATTAAGGCTGGCAATTAAATATTTTTTACTGCCCCAATCACCATAAGGGCCATCCCACATGGTAAAGCCAGCTTTTGATGAAATGATCATTTCATCTCGGTAAGGTAAAAAATCTTGTTGGAGTATTCGTCCAAATAGGCTTTCTGCTGCGCCCGGCGGAGGACCATAATTATTGGCGAGATCAAAGTGGGTGATCCCATGGTCAAAAGCATACCTTAACATGGCTCGGCAGTTATCCGGGGATTTGTTGTCACCAAAATTGTGCCAAAGACCTAAAGAGATTAGTGGGAGCCTTAACCCGCTGCGACCACATAGGCGATATTCCATATCCGTGTAACGATCAGTATTTGCAATATAAGGCATACTTCACCTCCAAATAGTTGGCAGAGACCTAAACGATACTGACACAAATGTCATTTTCGCTATGGTGAATCAATGCTAATTTTTAACCAAAATACAAATTTTTAGTAAATATGTGATGGAGGATAAAAAAGAGACAATATTGCCGAGTCGTGAGTCAGGTGATCACACTAGCGACCACCTTATTTAGGGGATTAATGTTGTTCAGGACGGGTAAAGACCAGCTCATTTCCTTTGGATTGGCTCTCATCGAATTGGTAACCTTCAAGGTTAAAATCAGCCAATTGATCTGTTTTGGTTAGCTTATTTTGAATAATAAAGCGGCTCATCAAACCACGTGCTTTTTTAGCATAGAAACTGATCACTTTATATTTGCCATTTTTTTCGTCAAGGAAGACCGGTTTTATGATGACACCATCTAATTTTTGGCTATTAACGGCTTTAAAATATTCATCTGAGGCAAGGTTGACTAATACATGATCGCCTTGATCTGCAAGCGCTTTGTTGAGCTTGTCGGTGATGATATTGCCCCAAAATTCATACAAATCTTTGCCTCGAGGGTTTTTTAGGCGCGTTCCCATTTCAAGGCGGTAAGGCTGCATTAAATCGAGAGGGCGTAATAAGCCATATAGCCCTGATAAGATACGCAAATGCTGCTGGGCAAACTCAAAGTCCTGTGCAGAAAATGTTTCAGCTTGCATTCCTGTATACACATCCCCTTTAAATGCAAGAATAGCTTGGCGCGCATTTTCAGGCGTGAAATCCGCATGCCACTCACCAAAACGTGCAGCATTGAGGCCAGCCAGTTTATCGCTAATTTTCATTAAGCTTGAGATGTCTGCTGGAGATAGTTTGCGGCAAACCTCAATCAGTTGCTGTGACTCATTCAGTAATTCAGGCTGTGTGAAAGAGTGTGTTGCGAGCGGGCTTTCATAATCTAATGTTTTGGCAGGTGAGATTGTGATGAGCATAGCAAGATCCCTATAATAAAATGACGACGACCACTTTAACAAAAATTGCCATTAAATAGCTAATCGGTGAGATAAGTAAAAACAATTTTTCTATTTTGTCGTACTGTGATTATGCTTATTCGAAGCTAAAAGGATTCAGTTTTAATTTAAATTGCGAAAACGATTGCATATCAATTAGTTGCTATAGAATAGTTTTAGTCGCTTGCAGCAACTTGGATGCGTGATATTATCATTGTACGGTGCGGCGTTTGCCTCAATTCCTTTATAACAACGAGATTAAAGAAATGACCGATAAATTAACCTCCTTACGTAGTCTGACCACCGTTGTTGCTGATACTGGCGATATTGAAGCGATGAAGCTTTATAAACCACAAGATGCGACAACTAACCCATCTTTGATTCTAAATGCAGCACAAATTCCTGAATATCGTAAACTGATTGACGAAGCGGTCGAGTGGGCCCGTAAACAAAGCAGTCATCGTGAACAGCAGGTTGTTGATGCTTGTGACAAATTGGCAGTCAACATCGGTTTGGAAATTCTAAAACTGGTTCCAGGCCGTGTTTCAACGGAAGTTGACGCACGTCTGTCTTATGATGAAGAAGCGTGTATCACTAAAGCGCGTCGTCTGATTAAGCTGTACAACGAAGCGGGTATCAGTAATGACCGTATTCTGATTAAGTTGGCTTCAACTTGGCAAGGCATCCGTGCAGCTGAGAAATTAGAAAAAGAAGGCATCAACTGTAACTTAACCCTACTTTTCTCTTTTGCACAAGCTCGTGCATGTGCGGAAGCAGGTGTTTATCTGATTTCACCATTCGTTGGTCGTATTCTTGACTGGTACAAAGCGAATACCGATAAAAAAGAGTATGCACCGCAAGAAGATCCAGGTGTTATTTCTGTGACTGAGATCTATAACTACTACAAAACCCATGGTTACAAAACCGTCGTTATGGGCGCAAGTTTCCGCAATGTTGGTGAGATTTTGGAACTGGCGGGTTGTGATCGCCTAACGATTTCACCTGCACTGTTAAAAGAACTCTCTGAAGCGCAAGGCGAAGTTGTTCGTAAATTAACTGACTCTGGTAAGACAAAAGAGCCAGAAGCTAAACTGACTGAATCTCAGTTCTATTGGCAGCATAACCAAGATCCGATGGCAGTAGATAAACTGGCTGAAGGTATCCGCAAATTTGCTATTGACCAAGAAAAACTGGAAAAAATGATCGCAGAGCTACTGTAATTTCTGCCTTCACTTTTTATGAGAACCCAGTGTCTTCACTGGGTTTTTTGCATTTTGGAGCAGTAAGTACCAAATACAAAAGAGCCCCTGATAAGCAACCTGAATATTATTTAACTAAATGAAATCATTGACGACGCGGCTAATGCTGAACGGCCTACATTTCTTCATGTATTTTCACTAAGCAATATCGCGATACTTAGCACTGAAACCTTATATTTCCCATGATATGATAACCTACGTATTAATGCGCGTGATTTGCGGGGGCTGCCCGCAATGAGCACTTTTTATTGGTTATTTATTGAGGTTTGTATGGATGAATTGCGCATAGGTTTGGTTTCAGTTTCTGACCGTGCTTCAAGTGGTATTTATGAAGATAAAGGGCTCCCATCCTTAGAAGCATGGCTTGCGAAAGCGCTGACAACACCTTTTCGTATTGAAACTCGCCTGATCCCTGATGAGCAAATCATGATAGAACAAACATTATGTGAGCTAGTGGATGAGTTTGCCTGCCATTTAGTACTGACAACTGGTGGTACAGGCCCCGCACGTCGTGATGTCACGCCGGATGCAACATTAGCGATTGCCGATCGCGAGATGCCTGGTTTTGGTGAACAAATGCGTCAAATTAGTTTAAAATTTGTGCCAACGGCCATTCTTTCTCGCCAAGTGGGGGCGATACGCAATCAAGCATTAATCCTCAACTTACCAGGTCAACCTAAAGCCATTGCAGAAACACTGGAAGGGTTAAAGGATGCGGAAGGGAATGTCATCGTCTCTGGGATTTTTGCTAGTGTGCCTTACTGCATTCAACTGCTCGATGGGCCTTATGTCGAAACGGATCCGAGTGTTGTGAAGGCATTTAGGCCAAAGTCGGCGATCCGCTCTTAAATCATGATTATTAAGTCAGGTGAGGTTCACTCACCTGACTTGCTTACGACGACGATTAACAGCGCTGCCCTATTGGTAAAACAGTTTTGCCATATTGCTCATTCAACACTTCAGCCATTGCTAAGTAGAATGCACTTGCGCCACAAACAATCCCTTCAAAGCCTGCGATCGTTAAAATAGTGCTATTGCCTGTTAAATTACCGATGGCTAACAATGCAAACAGTACGGTTAAGCTGCCAAAAACAAATTGCAAAACAAAATTAGCTTTTAATGTTCCAAGGAACATAAAGAAGGTGAAGACTCCCCAAATCAGTAAGTAAACCCCTAAAAATGCAGGTCCGGTTGGCTCTGCTAAGCCCAGCGTGGGCAAAAATAATAGGCCAACTAACGTTAACCAAAACATCCCGTATGAGCTAAAGGCTGTTGCGCCAAACGTATTTCCTTTCTTATATTCAATAAGTCCGGCTATCACCTGAGCAATACCACCATAAAAAATCCCCATGCTCAAAATCACTGATGAGAGAGGGAAAAAACCTGCATTATGGAGATTGAGCAGAATTGTAGTCATACCAAAGCCCAATAAACCAAGTGGACCCGGATTAGCAATAGAGCTGGATTGCATATAACCTCTGGTGAAAAATGATTAAAATTCAAAAAGATATAAAATTTTTTGCCAGCTTGTTTAGGTTGGCGGCGAATCATACGCAGTTTTTTTTGCTGAAACAATGATCGAAAGACAGGTTTTTTTGCAAAAAATATGAAATTTTTTTAAGTCATCCCCTTGATGAATGAATTTACGACCCCATCTTTAAAGCATCACTCGTTATCAGTCGAATAATTGTGTAAAGCAAAAAAATTGAGCCTCGGAGTAAAAACTCCCTTGAAAATGAAATATTGAGCCTCATATAGATTGGTAATGAAATTGAACAAAAAAGAATTCCTTTGGAGGCGTTTTAGATGGGTAAAATTATTGGTATCGACTTGGGTACAACTAACTCATGCGTTGCAATTATGGATGGCACAGCTGCTCGTGTTCTTGAGAACAGCGAGGGTGATCGTACTACTCCTTCCATCATTGCGTACACACAAGACGGTGAAATTTTGGTCGGTCAGCCAGCAAAACGTCAGGCAGTGACTAACCCTGAAAATACATTATTTGCGATCAAACGTCTGATCGGCCGTCGTTTCCAAGACGAAGAAGTTCAGCGCGACGTGGCTATTATGCCATACAAAATTATTGCGGCAGATAACGGCGATGCTTGGTTAGATGTAAAAGGCCAAAAAATGGCTCCACCACAAGTTTCGGCTGAAGTTCTGAAAAAAATGAAAAAAACAGCAGAAGATTACTTGGGTGAGCCAGTAACAGAAGCTGTTATTACTGTTCCTGCATACTTTAACGATGCTCAGCGTCAAGCGACAAAAGATGCTGGCCGTATTGCTGGTCTTGATGTTAAGCGTATCATCAACGAACCAACAGCCGCAGCATTGGCTTATGGCTTAGATAAAGAAGTGGGTAACCGTACTATCGCAGTTTATGACTTAGGTGGTGGTACATTTGACCTATCAATCATCGAAATTGATGAAGTTGATGGTGAAAAAACATATGAAGTGCTGGCAACCAATGGTGATACTCACTTAGGTGGTGAAGACTTCGATAACCGTTTGATCAACTACTTAGTTGAAGAATTCAAAAAAGACCAAGGTGTTGACCTACGTAATGACCCGCTGGCAATGCAACGTCTGAAAGAAGCGGCTGAGAAAGCGAAAATCGAACTTTCTTCTGCACAGCAAACAGATGTTAACCTGCCGTACATTACAGCAGATGCAACAGGTCCTAAACACATGAACATCAAAGTGACTCGTGCGAAATTAGAGTCACTGGTAGAAGATTTAGTTAAACGTACCATGGAGCCTGTTAAGGTTGCGCTACAAGACGCTGGCCTAAGCGTAAATGACATCAACGATGTTATTTTGGTTGGTGGTCAAATCCGTATGCCTTTGGTACAAAAAGCAGTTGCTGATTTCTTTGGGAAAGAACCACGTAAAGACGTGAACCCAGATGAAGCCGTTGCAATAGGTGCAGCAGTTCAAGGTGGTGTGTTAGCGGGTGATGTTAAAGACGTGCTGTTACTTGACGTAACGCCACTGTCTTTAGGTATCGAAACAATGGGTGGCGTGATGACTCCGTTAATTCCGAAGAACACCACTATCCCAACGAAACATAGCCAAGTGTTCTCAACAGCAGAAGACAACCAAGCTGCAGTAACAATCCATGTTCTGCAAGGTGAACGTAAGCGTTCCGGTGATAACAAATCACTGGGTCAGTTTAACTTAGATGGTATTCAACCAGCACCACGTGGTATGCCACAAATCGAAGTTACGTTTGATATCGATGCTGATGGTATCTTGCATGTATCAGCGAAAGATAAAAACAGTGGTCGTGAGCAAAACATTACCATTAAGGCTTCTTCCGGTCTGAACGACGAGGAAATCGAAAAAATGGTACGTGACGCGGAAGCGAACGCTGAAGCAGACCGTAAATTTGAAGAGTTAGTTCAGGTTCGTAACCAAGCTGACCAACTGATCCACGGTACGCGTAAGCAAATTGAAGAAGCAGGCGATAAACTGCCAGCAGAAGATAAAGCGAATATCGAAAAAGCAACATCTGAGCTAGAAGCAGCAATCAAAGGCGAAGATAAAGCAGATATCGAAGCGAAGATCCAAGCTTTAGTAACTGCTTCAGCTAAACTTCTGGAAATTGCACAACAACAAGCTCAAGCTGGCTCAGCAAATGCTGGCGCAGGCGCAGAAGCGAAGAAAGATGACGATGTTGTTGATGCTGAGTTCGAAGAAGTTAACGATAAAGACAAAAAATAATGCCCTTAGCGGGCGCAGTGACCTTGCTAATGGTTATTAATGGTTACTGATACCGAACACGGGCGTCGAGGAAACTCCACGCCCGTGTCGGCATGTTAAGGGTAAAATAAATGGCGAAAAGAGATTTTTATGAGGTCTTAGGCCTCGAAAAAAATGCTTCAGATAAAGACATCAAACGCGCATATAAGCGTTTAGCAATGAAGTATCATCCTGACCGTAATCAGGATAAAAAAGATGAAGCAGAAGCTCAATTTAAAGAGATAAAAGAAGCTTACGAAGTCCTGTCCGATGAGCAGAAGCGCGCAGCTTACGACCAGTATGGCCATGCTGCCTTTGAGCAAGGTGGCATGGGCGGCGGCGGTTTTGGCGGCGGTGCTGATTTTAGCGATATCTTTGGTGACGTCTTCGGTGATATCTTTGGAGGTGGCCGCAGACAGCAGCGCCCAAGCCGTGGTTCTGATTTACAGTACAACATGGAGCTGACCCTTGAAGAGGCTGTCCGTGGAGTGACCAAAGAGATCCGTATCCCAGCTTTGGAAACCTGTGATGTCTGCCATGGTAATGGTGCTAAACCGGGAACCAGCGTAGATACTTGCCCAACATGTCATGGTATGGGTCAGGTACACATGCGTCAGGGCTTCTTCTCTGTACAGCAACCTTGTCCAACTTGTCATGGCCGAGGCAAAATTATTAAAGATC
Source organism: Providencia sp. PROV189 (assembly GCF_028480065.1). Taxonomy (NCBI): domain Bacteria; kingdom Pseudomonadati; phylum Pseudomonadota; class Gammaproteobacteria; order Enterobacterales; family Morganellaceae; genus Providencia; species Providencia sp. PROV189. Next base: position 134,071 of record NZ_JAMPOG010000008.1, on the reverse strand, counting down.
CATGCAACAAGTGTCATGGTCATGGCCGCGTTGAACGCTATAAGACCCTATCAGTGAAAATCCCAGCAGGGGTAGATACTGGCGACCGTGTTCGTTTATCCGGTGAAGGTGAAGCTGGGGAAAATGGGGCACCAGCAGGGGATCTGTTTGTTCAAGTTCGTGTGTTACCACACAGTATTTTTGAACGTGATGGCAACAACTTACATTGCGAAGTTCCGATTAACTTTGCGGTTGCGGCATTAGGTGGTGAAATAGAAGTCCCGACCCTTGATGGTCGCGTCAAACTGAAAATCCCAGCAGAGACCCAAACCGGTAAAATTTTCCGCATGAAAGGCAAAGGCGTGAAATCTGTTCGTGGTGGTATGCAGGGTGATCTCATGTGCCATATTGTCGTTGAAACACCAGTTAAATTGAATGAGAAGCAAAAAGAGCTACTCAAAGAGTTTGGAGAATCACTCGGTGGTACGAGTGGCGAAAAGAATAGCCCACGCTCAAAAAGCTTTTTAGACGGCGTGAAGAAATTCTTTGATGACCTAACTAACAAATAATAAATTAAACGGCCCGCTTAGTTGCGGGCTTTTTTTTGAGATTAGTGCCTTTCTTTGTATTAATGGCTTAGCTTCGCGAGTAACACACCAGCTAAAATAATCATACAAGCAGTAACGCGCATGAAGTTGAACCTCTCTTTTAAGAAAACGATAGATAAAAACATCGCGAAAAGTACGCTGGTTTCTCTGACCGCAGCAACCAAAACGATGGGGGCTTGGCTCATTGCCCAGATAGCAATGCCATAACTCACTAACTGCATTAATCCACCAATTAAACCAGAGCGCCAATACTGTTTGATACCTTGAAACAGGGTTTTTTGATATTTCAAAGCGCCCGAGAGAGTAAGTACTATGCCGTTAAGCAAAAATAGCCATAACGTATACACGATAGGATCTTCGCTAGCCCGAGAGCCTTGCCCATCGGATAAGGTATAGCAGGCGGTAAAAAAAGCAGTGCACAGTGCGTAAAAGAGTGCTTTTCCTGTGATATTGAGCGTCAGCTTTCTTCCGGCAAACGCAATAATAATCACCCCACTCATAATGAATAGGATCCCAAGTAGCCCAATTAAAGAGATCATTTCATGGAAGATTAGCAAACTGAGTAAGGCAGTAATAAGCGGTGCAGAACCTCGAGAAATGGGATATATCTGCCCTAAATCACCATGTGTATAGGCTTGGCTTAAAAAATAGGCATAGCCAAGATGAAAAAGGAGTGATAAGGCTAACCAAGGTATGGCATGAACGGAAGGCAACCCCAACACAAACAGTGCCGGTATTGCTAACACCGCAGAAAATAATGAGATCATGACTAAACCGAAAAAACGGTCATTACCGAATTTTACGATGGCGTTCCAACTGGCGTGACAAAATGCTGCAAATAATACAGCGAGCAAAACATAGGTTGTCATAATACGAATAGGTGAAATAGGTTGTCATTCAGTATTACGTAATGAGGCTTTTTTGTGAAGGGCTTACGAGGTTGATTGTCACTCACTGGATGGTGAAGCTTTATTTTGTGAGCCGGCACGAAAAAGAGCGTTTACTCTAAAAAAGTGGCTAGTGGTTGATCTGTTAAGCATATTATCTTAATAAACGGGATGTGTACTGCGATTGCGTAAAAAAGAAAAATATGGATTCAAATAAATTTGTCTATATTTAAATTTAACAGTAATTAAACAAAAAGAGTGAGTAATTTCTCATATTGCTCGAGAATGTCGAATCATTACTGATAAATAAACGACTTTTTACGAACTAATGATTAGCATAATATTAACACTCTGTTTATTTTGGGGTTAAATATATGACAGCAATCATCCGTAAATTTTTAAGGTTAGAAGCAGCGGGAGGGCTACTCCTAATTATTGCTGCCATAGTCGCATTAATTATGGCGAATTCGCCAGCTCAGGGACTATACCAGCAGTTTTTAGATATACCTATCTCCGTTAAGATCTCATCACTAGAGCTCGATAAGCCATTAATTCTATGGATTAATGATTTTTTGATGGCGATTTTCTTTCTTGTCGTCGGTCTTGAGGTTAAACGAGAACTGCTTGAGGGGTCGCTTGCAGGGAAAGATAAAGCTATTTTTCCTGCTGTTGCAGCGCTAGGTGGGATGTTAGCACCTGCACTCATTTATTTGCTGTTTAATGGCGCTGATGATATTACACGCCAAGGTTGGGCAATACCCGCAGCAACAGACATCGCCTTCGCCCTAGGGGTTATGGCGCTTTTAGGTAAGCGAGTGCCAACAGAGTTAAAAGTCTTTTTATTGGCACTAGCGATTATTGATGACCTTGGTGTCATTGTGATTATCGCATTCTTCTATACCAGTTCGTTATCTTTAGTCGCGCTTGGTTTAGCGGCTTTATGTGTGGCATTACTGGTTATCATGAATTGGCGGCGAGTTGAAAATACCGCAGCTTATTTAGTTATCGGGCTGATCCTTTGGGTTTGTATTCTTAAATCAGGCGTGCATGCAACTCTCGCGGGGGTCATTGTCGGTTTCTTGATACCACTGCATGGCACAAATAATACAAAACCGTCAGAAGAGCTTGAGCATGTGCTACACCCTTGGGTTGCTTATATGATTTTACCGATATTTGCTTTTGCCAACTCAGGTGTTCAATTAAACGGCGTCACGTTTGATGGATTGATGAGTACATTACCTTTAGGGGTTGCGGCAGGTTTACTTTTTGGTAAGCCTTTAGGGATTTTTCTCTTTAGTTGGGTTTCGGTAAAACTTGGGTTTGCAAAATTACCTGAGTCCATTAATTTGAGGCAAGTATTCGCAGTATCTGTTTTATGTGGAATCGGTTTTACTATGTCTATCTTTATTACCGGACTGGCATTTGATGGGTTGGATGATAGCTATAGTACCTATTCAAGACTAGGAATTTTACTTGGATCAACATTAGCTGCCTTTTTAGGTTACTTTTTGTTAAAGGTAGTGTTACCGAAACCTCAACAAAAATAGTGATTGTCTGAATTCCAATAAATTCAGAAATAAATAGTAAGAAATTCCGAGTTAATGGACTATGATATACCCGCAACACACCTTTTTTGTGTTGTGGGTATATCTATATAACTCCTGCAAAAGGAGCAGTGAAAAATAGTATGGTCAGTATTGATTATTATTGGCGGTACAGAAGGAATCGATATGCGGGTTTCACACCTTAATTTTAACCACCTTTATTATTTTTGGCATGTCTGTAAAGAAGGGTCTGTCGTTGGGGCGGCTGAAGCGTTGTATTTAACCCCTCAAACCATTACCGGGCAAATAAAAGCATTAGAAGAGCGGCTAGGCGGTAAATTATTTAAGCGCCAAGGGCGCGGTTTAGTTCCCTCAGAGCTTGGGCAACTCATTTTTCGCTACGCTGACAAAATGTTTATGTTAAGCCAAGAAATGCTTGATATTGTCAATTATAGCCGAGAATCAAATTTGTTGTTTGATGTCGGTGTTGCTGATGCCTTATCGAAACAGTTAGTAAGTCGAGTTTTAGAAACGGCAGTTGTTGAACATGAGCAGATCCATCTTCGCTGCTTTGAATCGACTCATGAAATGTTGCTTGAGCAACTGAGCCAACACAAACTTGATATGATTTTATCTGATTGCCCAGTCGATTCATCACAGCAAGAAGGCCTATTTTCTGTGAAGTTAGGCGAGTGCAGTGTGAGTTTCTTTTGCCGCGACCCTGCACCTAAAAAGCCATTCCCTGAATGTTTAGAAGAGCGTCGTTTGCTGATCCCTGGTCGCCGTTCAATGTTAGGACGCCACTTATTGACTTGGATCCGTAATAAGAATTTGCAAGTTGAAGTACTTGGTGAATTTGATGATGCTGCTTTAATGAAAGCCTTTGGTATGCATCACAATGCAATCTTTGTTGCTCCCTCATTATATGCCGCGGATATTTTGGGAGGGGAGGATGTTATCGAACTCGGTCGGTTAGATAGCGTTAAAGAAGAGTATTTTGTCATTTTTGCGGAACGCATGATCCAACATCCTGCGGTTCAGCGTGTCTGTAACAAAGATTTTTCCAATCTGTTCTCAGCGCCATTTGATAAGCTTGAGAAAAAAGTTTAACAGACAAAAAAACCGGCAGAAGCCGGTTTTTTTAGCTAATCAAGAAGCAAAATTACATAGCTTTGATTTGAGCTGCTAAGTTAGCTTTATGACGCGCTGCTTTGTTTTTGTGGATCAGGCCTTTAGTGGCGTGACGATCAACAATAGGTTGCATGTCATTGAATGCTTTCTGAGCCGCTTCTTTATCGCCAGCAGCGATAGCAAGGTAAACTTTCTTGATAAAAGTACGCACCATAGAACGACGGCTAGCGTTGTGCTGACGACGTTTCTCAGATTGTATAGCGCGTTTCTTAGCTGATTTGATATTAGCCAAGGTCCAACTCCCAAATGTATTCTATTGAGGACAATTCAAAGGTCGAGGAATATGCCCTTTCGCCCTTCATTTGTCAATGGATTTGTGCAAATAAACGTCGTGTACATCGACGTAAGTGCGTTTGTGAATGGTGCAAGATTCTACCAGCAAATGCTAGAGGAATACAGATCTTCACGCGAAAAAAAAGCGTATTTGATGGCACATAATAAAAAATTTTTTTACTGAAAAAATTTTTGAGTTGAAGATAATAGCAGTTAGTATAATTATCACGCAATAATTGTTTGTTTATTGGTCATTGAGAACAATGGCTTGCATAAGTCTGGACGAAAATCAGAAAAATTTACGATTTTTCGAGACCTCAGCGCAATTTTGTTGTATTGATAATCCATTGGTTATCCCTATATTTTGATCTTTATATTCAGAAACAGCTAAATTTTTTTCGTTAAAACCGCTTAGTCGGGGTTTTATTCAGGCTAAAACTGGGCTGTAACTTGTGTATTGATCAAAAAATGGCGATTGAATGAAACCTTTTACGAACTTGGGTTAACCTTAAGCGTCGTACAAGGTATAATCCAGCAATTTCCTCGGTATTGAGCCTGTTATGGAGCTAATTCGCGGTATACAAAATATCCGGGCGTGCCATCATGGTTGCGTGCTGACTATTGGTAATTTTGATGGTGTCCATCGTGGGCATCAGGTTTTACTTCAAAATTTGAAGCAAAAGGGTGAGCAGTTGGGGTTACCCTCTGTCGTGATGATTTTTGAACCACAACCCCTTGAGTTTTTTATTGGTGATAAAGCGCCTGCTCGTTTGACGCGTCTGCGAGACAAAGTGAAATACTTGGCAGACAGTGGGATTGATTACCTACTGTGTGTTGAGTTTAACCAACATTTTGCCTCTTTAACGCCAGATGAGTTTGTCGCTGAACTACTGGTAAAAAAATTGGGCGTAAAATACCTCGCCATAGGCGATGATTTTCGTTTTGGTAAGAATCGTATGGGCGATTTTGCTTTCCTACAGCAAGCAGGTAGCCAGTATGGGTTTCAAGTCGCGGATACAGAAAGTTTTTGTGATTCGGGGTTGCGTATCAGTAGCACTGCGATTCGCAAAGCAATACAAGATAACGATCTGGCATTAGCAGAAACGTTATTAGGCCACCCATATCGTATCAGTGGGCGTGTTGTGCATGGAAACCAACTTGGGCGTACCATCGGTTTTCCAACGGCAAACCTGCCATTAAAACGATTAGTCACACCTGTGACGGGTGTGTATGCTGTAGAAGTTTACGGTTTAGGGGATAAGCCCTTGCCTGGTGTAGCAAATATAGGTACTAGGCCAACAGTATCTGGTAAAGGGCAGCAATTAGAAGTCCATCTGATTGATGCCAATATGGATTTATACGGACGTCATATTGATGTCGTGTTGCGTAAGAAATTACGCGACGAACAGCGGTTTGCTTCATTAGACGCACTTAAGGAGCAAATCGCTAAAGATGTGATTGCGGCTAGGGATTACTTAGCGGCAATAAATGTCAGATAATTTAGCGGAAAATGGAACTGAGAATCGATGAGTGACTATAAAAATACCCTGAATCTACCAGAAACAGGGTTTCCAATGCGTGGCGATCTCGCCAAACGCGAACCACAGATGTTAGAGCGCTGGTACAAAGAAGGTTTGTATCATGCTATCCGTAAAGCAAAATCGGGCAAAAAAACATTTATTCTGCACGATGGTCCTCCGTATGCTAACGGCAGTATTCATATTGGTCACTCAGTCAACAAAATTCTCAAAGACATTATTATTAAATCCAAAGGGCTGGCGGGCTTTGACTCCCCATACATCCCTGGTTGGGATTGCCATGGTTTACCTATTGAACATAAAGTTGAGCAAATAGTAGGCAAGCCAGGGGAAAAAGTTTCCGCCGCTGAATTCCGTGCACAATGCCGTCAATATGCTAAAGAGCAAATTGAAGGCCAAAAAGCTGACTTTATTCGCCTTGGTGTTTTGGGTGAGTGGGATAAGCCGTATCTGACGATGGACTTCAAAACAGAAGCAAACATTATCAGAGCATTGGCGAAAACTATCGCTAATGGTCACCTAGTGAAAGGGGCAAAACCAGTTCACTGGTGTACTGCTTGTGGGTCTTCACTTGCTGAAGCAGAAGTTGAATACTATGACAAAACGTCACCATCTATCTACGTTCGTTTCCCTGCCGTAGATAGCAACGCGGTGTACGAAAAATTTGGCGTAGTGGGTGATAAAACGCCAGCGCTAGTCATTTGGACCACAACGCCTTGGACGTTACCAGCTAACCGTGCTATCTCACTGAACCCTGAGTTTAAATACCAGTTGGTTGAAGCCAATGGCGAAGTCGTTATCCTTGCGGCTGATCTCGTTGAAGATGTCATGAAAACAGTGGGCATTGAGTCATGGGAAGTGCTGAGCGAATGCGAAGGCAGTGCCCTTGAATTATTGCGCTTCGAGCATCCATTTATGGGCTTTGATGTGCCTGCTATTTTAGGGGATCACGTTACTCTAGATGCCGGTACAGGGGCAGTGCATACCGCCCCAGGTCATGGTCCAGAAGACTATGTAGTCGGTCAAAAATATGGCCTAGAAACTGCAAACCCAGTAGGTCCAGATGGTTGCTTCCTTGCGAATACCTATCCAACCTTGGATGGTGTGTTCATCTTCAAAGCTAACGATGTCATCGTTGAGTTACTGAAAGAAAAAGGCGCATTGCTGTATAAGCAAGCTATTTCACATAGCTATCCATGCTGTTGGCGTCATAAAACCCCAGTCATTTTCCGTGCTACACCACAATGGTTTATTGGCATGGATAAGAATGGCTTGCGTGAGCAATCACTAAAAGAGATTGATATCGTTCAGTGGATCCCAGGTTGGGGTCGTGCACGTATCGAATCAATGGTTGAAAACCGCCCTGACTGGTGTATCTCGCGTCAACGTACGTGGGGAACACCAATGTCACTGTTTGTGCATAAAGAGACCGAAGAGTTACATCCTCGCACGTTGGAGTTGATGGAAGAAGTCGCTAAACGTGTTGAAGTTGATGGTATTCAAGCATGGTGGGATCTGGATGCTGCTGAGCTATTAGGTGATGAAGCTGAAATCTACCGTAAAGTGCCAGACACACTGGATGTATGGTTTGATTCAGGGTCGACACATTTTGCCGTTGTGGATGCACGTCCTGAGTATCACGGTAATTCAGCAGATATGTACCTTGAAGGTTCAGACCAACATCGTGGTTGGTTTATGTCTTCATTGATGCTCTCAACGGCAATGAAAGGCAAAGCACCTTATCGTCAAGTACTGACTCATGGCTTTACTGTCGATGGTCAAGGCCGCAAGATGTCTAAATCTTTAGGTAACACAATTAGCCCACAGGATGTGATGAACAAACTGGGTGCTGATATTTTACGTCTATGGGTGGCATCTACCGATTACACTGGTGAAATTGCGGTATCGGATGAGATCTTAAAACGTGCGGCAGACTCTTATCGCCGTATTCGTAACACTGCACGTTTCTTACTGGCTAACCTGAACGGCTTTAACCCTGAAACTGATATGGTTAAACCTGAAGAGATGGTGGTGTTAGATAGATGGGCAGTAGGGCGTGCACTTGAGGCTCAAAAAGAGATCACTAAAGCTTATGACGAATATGACTTCTTGTCAGTCATTCAGCGCCTTATGCATTTCTGCTCTATCGAAATGGGCTCATTCTATCTGGATATCATTAAAGATCGCCAGTATACCGCGAAGAGTGATAGCCTTGCTCGTCGTAGCTGCCAAACAGCGTTATTCCATATTGCGGAAGCCTTGGTTCGTTGGATTGCACCAATACTGTCGTTCACTGCGGATGAAATTTGGAACGAGCTGCCAGGTGAGCGTGCTAAGTTTGTATTAACCGAAGAGTGGTATGACGCATTATTTGGTTTGGCAGAAACAGAAAACATGAATGATGATTTCTGGGCTGAGCTACTTGCTGTTCGTGGTGAAGTTAACAAAGTTCTTGAGCAAGCACGTGCAGATAAACATATCGGTGGCTCATTAGAGGCCTCTGTCACCTTGTATGCGGATAAAGCGCTTGCAGAGAAGCTCAATAGCTTAGCGGATGAGCTCCGTTTTGTGTTGTTGACCTCTCAAGTACGAGTTGCTGATATTGCTGAGGCACCAGCGAATGCACAACAATCAGAGCTAAGTGGCTTGAAAATTGGCTTTAGCAAGGCTGCTGGTGAGAAATGTCCTCGCTGCTGGCACTATGCTAATGATGTAGGTTCCGTTGCTGATCACCCTGAATTGTGTGGTCGCTGTGTCACTAACGTAGCCGGAAACGGTGAAATACGTAAGTTTGCATAATGAAGAGACCTATTTGTTCTACTGGGTTACGTTGGTTGTGGTTAACCGTTGTGCTGATTGCATTGGATTTAGGCATTAAACAGTTAGTCTTGAAAGAGATGAACCTGCATGAATTATATCCAATCATGCCTTACCTCAACTTGATGTATGCACAAAACTTTGGTGCCGCATTTAGTTTTCTTGCTGATGAGGGAGGCTGGCAACGTTGGTTCTTTGCTGGCATCGCGGTGACGATATCTGTCATTTTAATGGTAATGATGTATCGCCAAAGCGCGCAAAAACGACTAAGCAATATCGCTTATGCGTTGATTATCAGTGGAGCAATTGGCAATCTGAGTGATCGTTTAATACATGGCTTTGTCATTGATTATATTGATTTTTATATAGGCAATTGGCATTACCCAACATTTAACCTTGCAGATGTTACGATTTGTATTGGTGCCGCTTTAGTGATCTTAGAAGGCTTCTTGCCTGACAAGGACAAAAAGAAAGCAAATTAACTGATATAATAACCCTCAGCCCGGTTCTGCCGGGCTGATTTTTATAATAGAAATAGGTTCGATTTATGTCTACTCAGGTACAACCACAAAGCGCGGTATTGTTGCATTTTACGTTGAAACTAGAAGATGGTTCGACAGCCGATTCGTCCCATAGTCAGGGTAAACCTGCGTTGTTTAGTTTAGGGGATGGTTCACTTTCACCTGAATTAGAAGCGCAATTAGTTGGGCTGAGTGTGGGTGAAAAGAAAAGTTTTTCATTACCGGGTGATACGGTCTTTGGTAAACATAATCCTGATTTAATTCAATACTTTTCTCTGCGTGATTTTACGGAAACAGGGATACCTGAGATTGGCACAATCATGCTTTTTACTGCAATGAATGGCAGTGAGATGCCTGGAGTAGTAAAATCAATAGAAGGTGAATCTGTGACGATTGATTTTAATCATCCGTTAGCAGAGCAACAAATCACTTTTGATATTGAAGTACTTGAGATTGACCCGCAATTGGAGAGTCAAAATGCAAATATTAATGGCTAACCCTCGTGGCTTTTGTGCAGGGGTAGACCGTGCGATCAGCATTGTAGAAAGAGCACTTGAGCTTTATGGTGCACCTATTTATGTACGCCATGAGGTTGTTCACAACCGTTATGTGGTAGATGATCTGCGTCAGCGCGGTGCTATTTTTATTGAAGAGATCTCTGAAGTACCCGATGGCTCGATCCTGATTTTTTCTGCTCATGGCGTCTCTCAAGCTATTCGTCAAGAAGCGCGCTCACGTGATCTGACGATGTTATTTGATGCGACTTGTCCATTGGTGACCAAAGTACATATGGAAGTGGCGCGTGCTAGCCGAAAAGGCAAAGAAGCTATTTTGATTGGTCACGCAGGCCATCCAGAAGTAGAAGGTACCATGGGGCAGTACAGTAATCCAGAAGGTGGAATGTACCTTGTTGAAAGCCCAGAAGATGTCTGGAAGCTGCAAGTAAAAGACGAAAATAATTTGTGCTTTATGACCCAAACAACGCTCTCGGTCGATGATACCTCTGATGTTATTGATGCATTAACTCAACGTTTCCCAAGCATTGTTGGCCCGCGTAAAGATGATATCTGCTATGCGACGACCAATCGTCAAGAAGCAGCGCGTGAACTTGCTGAGCGTGCAGATATTGTGTTGGTTGTGGGGTCTAAAAATTCGTCAAACTCGAATCGTTTGGCGGAATTGGCTTCCCGAATGAAAAAACCAGCTTATCTCATCGATGGTGCTGAAGACATTAAAACAGAGTGGCTAGTCGATAAAAAAATTATCGGTTTGACTGCGGGAGCCTCAGCGCCTGATATTTTAGTTCGCCAAGTGATCGATAAACTGAAAGAGTTTGGCGCCGATGAGGTTGTAGAGCTTCAAGGCCGCGAAGAAAATATTGTGTTTGAAGTGCCTAAAGAGTTACGTGTTGAGGTTAAGCAAATTAGCTAATGGCAAGGCGCCTAGTTATTTATTATAGAATACCTCTGATCTGCCTAATAGAGGCAGGTTGGAGGCAACGCAGCGTTTTTGGAGTTTTCATTCGTGCCCAACAATACCGCCCATGCCGTTAATGTACTTTCTGTTTTTGATTTCGATGGCACATTAACATATCGTGACAGCTTTATCCCATTTTTAAAATTTGCGTTCGGGAAATATCGTTTTTCCCGCAAAATTATTAGATTGGTTTTGCCTACTTTGCAATGTGCTAGGCGCAAGCTCACGCGTGACGAATTAAAAGAAGTGCTGATTAAGACCTTTCTCACGGGGGTTGACGAGAAGTGGCTAAAAGAGAAAGCCGAACAATTTTGTAAGATTTATTGGACGAAATTGATGCGCCCTGAAGGGGTATTAGGTGTTGCCGCTGAAGTTGAAAGTGGTGCTGAAGTGACGATTTGTTCCGCCTCACCATCTCTGGTCCTTAAGCCGTTTGCAAAAAGGTTAGGCATCAAGTTGATCAGTACTGAACTTGAAGTGGTGAATGGTAAATTAACGGGGAATTTGGTTGGCCAAAACTGCCGCCGTGAACAGAAAGTAAAACGTTTAGAGCAGGTATACGGTGACTTGGGTCAATATCACCTACGCGCTTGGGGTGATACTCGTGGGGATTTTGAATTATTGCAAGCTGCGCAAGACGCACACTGGCGCCATTTCCATAAAAAGCACTACCAATATAAACATAAACAGGTGGTTAGTAGAGACTGATTTTATTATCAGTCTCTTGGGAAAATAAAGTCATCAAGAGAGAGATGAGAGCTTGATGACTGCCAGTAATCTTTATAGATGAGGGCAGTGCTCATCTTAGTTAAGGTGAATTAGATATTGACACCGTGTTGAGCTGCTAATGCACTCAAGCCACCCGCGAAGCCTTGGCCTACCGCTTTGAATTTCCACTCGTTACCATGGCGATATAGCTCACCAAAAATCATTGCTGTTTCAGTTGACGCGTCTTCAGATAGGTCAAAACGTGCAATTTCAGCATTGGTATCGTTGTTGTAAACACGCATAAAGCTGTTGCTTACCATGCCAAAGTTTTGTTTACGTGTTTCTGCATCATAAATCGTGACAGAGAAAACCAGTTTTTTCACTTCAGCAGGAACTTTAGTCAGGTCGATTTTGACTTGTTCGTCATCACCGTCGCCTTCCCCAGTACGGTTATCGCCTTGGTGTTCAACAGAACCACATGGGCTTACTTTGTTGTTGAAGAAGATAAAATTTGCATCAGAGAGAACTTTACCGTCTTCTCCAACCATAAATACAGAAGCATCTAAATCAAAATCTGCGCCGTCAGTAACACGAGCATCCCATCCCAGACCGACCATAGCAACATTCATTGTCGGTGCTTCTTTAGTCAGGGATACATTACCACCTTTAACGAGGGAAACTGCCATATAAAGCTCCTTTGCTGTTGAAAATTGGTAGCGTTTTTTCGCTACCAATACTTATCACTGATTTTACTGATATCAAGATGCATTGATGCCGTATTGAGCGCATACAGAGGCTAGGCCACCTGCATAGCCTTGACCGACGGCACGGAATTTCCACTCATTGCTATGACGGTATAATTCACCGAATAGCATTGCCGTTTCCGTTGACGCGTCTTCAGTCAGGTCATAACGAGCGACTTCAATTTGGTTGTCATCATTGACTAAACGGATAAATGCACCAGAAACTTGGCCGAAACTTTGGCGACGAGCTTGTGCATCATGAATAGTGACAACGAAGATGATTTTATCGATGTCCGCTGGGATCAGGTCTAATTTGATTTTCAGCGCTTCATCGTCACCATCGCCTTCACCAGTACGGTTATCACCGGTATGAGTTACTGAGCCGTCGGCAGATGCTAGGTTGTTATAGAAAATAAAGTCTGCATCACCACGTACTTTTCCGTTAGCGGCTAATAAAAACGCAGAAGCATCTAAGTCAAAGTCCTGACCGTCTGTTGAACGAGCATCCCAGCCAAGTCCAACTAGGACGTTTTTCATCGTTGGTGCTGCTTTGCTTAACGAAACATTGCCGCCTTTAGATAGAGAAACGCTCATTGTTATAACTCCTTGAAAATTTATGCAAAAATATGTTGTGAAAGAATGTTAGCTATGCTTTTCATCCTCAGATTTATCTTTTTCTGGAAAAAGTACGCTTGCGATAATGCCTAATGCAAGTACCCCAAGTACCACAAACAAGCTTGTGCTAGCAGAGATACTAAAGCCATGATGCCAAATATGATCTGTTGCATTCAAGCCAAGTTTAACGGCAATAAAGAACAGAAGAACGATGACGGCTTTTTCTAAGTAGACAAGATATTGCTTCAATGCTTCCAGAACGAAATAAAGCGTACGCAAACCTAATATTGCAAACATCATTGCGCTGTAAACAATCAGTGGCTCACGGCTTACCGCGATAATAGCGGGTACAGAGTCAAAAGCAAACATCACATCAGATAACTCAACGACAGCCACACATAACATAAGTGGGGTTGCGTAAAGTGCTGCTTTTTTACCGCGGCCGATTGTCACATCTTTGTTTTCAGGTTTGGCTAGCTCTGCATCAACTTCTTTTTGTGTTAATAAGAATGCGTGCCCCGTTATTTTAGGCCAAATTGGGAAGAAACGTTTGACTAAACGATAGGCTAAGTGCTGAGAATAATCCTCAATTTCATCACTGTCATCGCCGCTACGTAACATCATTACCGCTGTCCAAGCAACCACAAGGGCAAAGATGATTTCAACGTATGGTCCTAAGCTGAGAAGTCCTGTACCGATGGCGACGAAGATCCCACGGAAAATAATGGCACCGATAATCCCCCAGTATAGAACCCGGTGGCGAAAGCGATCCGGTACGGCAAACCAAGAGAAAATCGCCATCATGACAAACAAGTTGTCGACCGAGAGGACTTTTTCCAACGCATAACCTGTTACGAATAGGCTGGCAACTTCCGAGCCATGATGGATATATAGGAATCCAGCAAATGCCATAGCAATGGCAACCCAGAATATGGACCAGAAAATTGCATTTTTTAATGTGATCGGTTTATCAGCACGGTGCATAAATAAATCGATAAAAATAGCTCCGATTGCTAATACCACAAACACAATTACGGTTTCAGTCGGAAAGCCAATATGAGTGGATACCATAATAATTCCTAAACGGGGTCCTTAATTAAAATTACAGACCAAAGTCTGCTGGTGAAAAGCCTAATGCAGTTGCAATATCACGTACCGCGGCTTTCTCATCATTGTCAAAATCACCATCACTTTTGGCGACCGCAATACCAACGCGGATAGCTAACTGAGCGGCTTCAGGTTGATCTTTTAGTGCAAGGATGTATTTCATTGTTTCACCCTTGCCAATTTCTGAGTCGAAATCAAAGCTTGTAATGAGCTTATTAAAAAACTCAATCACTTCAGTGGTATCAAAAACTTTTAACTCATCAGAGGCTTTTAAGAAGCCAAGCATTTTCTGCTTCTCTTCAGAGCTAACGCCATCGCTGGCAATAGCAATACGAGCACAAACAGCCACGGTGCCTTGCATAAATTTTTTGTTTTTAAAACGACCGACTTGTTTGGTTAACTCTGCTCGGCCTGTATTCAATGCATCTTTAACTTTATTGAAAAAACTCATGGTATATCCCCTAATTTCCTTTTGATTATTTAGAACCGGCAGTCCAGCGAAACCCCCAGCCAAAGGCGTTATCCATATCTTTATGACCTTTAAAGAACTGGTTGATACGCTCAACTTTGATAGCGCCTTGCTCGTTCACGAGTCGCGCGATAGCGCACATGCCGCGACCATTATTTCCTTCGGTTAAACGTGTTTCAATTGGTGGTTGATCTGGTACATGAATAGTGACCACACCGTCCGTTTTATCCCAGCTTGGTACACCTTCGTAAATAAAGGCGTAAATCAGTATTTGCTTGATATTTTTCCACTCACGACCATTGATATATATCCATTCGCCACCTGAAACATCACCAGTGCGGTCATCCCCTTGTAACTCGACGAACGGTGGAGAATTAAAGAAGCCGAAAGTGTTTCCAAGCGCTTGGATAACCCCTTTTTCACGGTTCTGTAGCTCAACAAATGCACCTAAATCAAGGTCAATTCCTTTATTTCCACCACCAAATAAGCCACCTAAGAAGCCTGTTGACCCAGTATTACTACCACGGTGCCAATCAAGGTTGATCCTTATCTTCCCAAAATCGTCTTTTTTAACGAGGCTAATTGAAGGTTTTTCTTTAGTTAGAGACACTTTGCTCAGATTCACGGAAGCCGGAGCAGGGGGCGGTGTTGGTGTTGAGGCTGGTGCTGGAGTGGGTGTCGGCGCGGGTGTCGGTGTATCTTCAACATCAACACCAAAATGCTCAGCGAGAGGTTTTAGTCCACCATTAAACCCTTGAGCAATAAAGCGGAACTTCCAACTGTCATTACGGCGATAGAGTTCACCGAGAATTAATGCCGCTTCTTGGCGTCCATTAGTTTCCACCGTGCCGTTTAACAAAACTTCATTATTAGCATCAACTTGAATAGCAAGACGCTGCAAGCCAGCAATGGTTTGGTTGCCGTCACAAGTTGCTGTAAATGCAACTTTTTGCACGCTAGGATGTAAACGATTTAAATCGACGGTAAAGAGGCTATTGTTGCCTTCAGGACGAAAGCTAATGGTTTGATCATCATTCGTTGTTTGACCATAAAAAACCATATCCGCATCGTTTTTAACTTTACCTGTATCGTATAAACGGAAAGCCGAGGCATCAACAGCCATGCCAGATTGAATACGGATCGTCAGGGTTTGAGAAGGAACGGTAGCATTAGCACCTGGAGTCATATTCATGGGCGTACCACCACATTAACGATGTCAGATTGCATATCTTGAATAGTGCGACCTGTAGAAGGCGAACCGTGAGCGGTGAAATCCCACTGACCGTTATTACGACGCAAAGAAGCAATAATGATCCCTGTATGCGAGCCTTGTTCCGTTAATTTATAGTTTGCCAGCTCCTTTTTAGTAGCGTGATCAACAACGCGGCAAAATGCGTTTTCGACTTCATTGAAGGTTTGACCACGGAAGCTATTGACTGTGAATGCGAGGTATTCGGTATTGGCTGGCAGTTTATTGAGTTCTACAAAAATGGTTTCATCATCGCCATCACCTTCACCGGTAAGGTTATCGCCTGAATGAATGACAGAGTTGCAGCTTGATTTTAATTTGCGGAAAGAGACTACATCAATTTGCTTTCCTTGTGCATCAAGTAAAATGCAGCTAGCGTCCAAATCGATTGAATTACCGCCACCAAAAAGCCCACTTAAAAATCCTTTTTTCTTAACCTGAACCGGATCCCAGCCCAAACCAAACATCAGATGATTCAACGCAGGTGCTTGCTTGCTCAGGGAGATGGTTTGATTTTTGCTCAATGAAACCATAATAAAATTCCTTCAAAGTTACGATGAAATAGTGGTTTTTACATAACTAAAATCCCAAATATAAAGTTAATCATATCATGATGAAGTAGTTGGGCAACGCTATTTTTTTCAATATTATTTCTTTTTATTTTAACATGTTGAATATAAATGATTAATTCATTTTTAGTATATTGATTAATGAGATTTTTCCGAACTAAATGTAAATATATGTAGTTCTAAACTATTAACGGTAATAAATCACAATATGATTGACATGTTGCGGTTTAAATCGCATTATTGCCGATCTTATTATTGGGTGCTTCGGATGGATGTAGGGATTGATGAACAGTAAAATATGGTTTATGGAAGGCTTGTCTTCGCAGCGAGACCTTATTCAAGGTGCTCGTGAGTTTGCTCAACAACAACTGAAAAACATAACGATATTTGCTTCTCATCGTCATGCCCGAAATGAAATTTTATCTCAGGCCGACTATGCACGATTAGAGCCAGAAGATAGTGCTGAGCGATTGGCATTTATCACTCGTCTGGTTGAAAAAGAGAAAATATCGGCAATCCAAGCTGGCCGAAATAATGAATGGTTTGAATCTCACCGCCAGCAAATTGAGTCTCTTGGCGTTAAATTAACAACGGGGGCGATGAGTGTTAGTGCACTTCAGTTAGCCGATGATAAATATGCTTTTGCACAATCAATGGAAAAGCACGGTTTGCCCGTTGTCCCCTCTATTCAGATTGACTCAATTGATGAATTAAAAGCATTTATCGTGAATAACCCTTTTAAAAATGTGCCATTATGTGTGAAACCTATTAAAGGGATTTATGGTATGGGATTTTGGCGTTTTGATGATTCCGTTTCTGCTATGGCGGCATTTACTCACCCTGAGAGTCGTCGAGTTAACCCTCGCCTCTATTTGCAAGCGATGGAACAGGCAGGCGGCTTTGAACCTTTAGTCTTAATGCCTTATTTGCCGGGGCCTGAATATTCGGTAGATATGGTTGTCGAACAAGGTCGTGTTATTGCTGCGGTTGCTCGCCGTAAAGAAGGCTCTTTGCAGCACTTAGAAAACTCAGGGGAAGCTTATGAGTTAGGCTGTGCTTGCGCGCAAGTGATGCAAGCCGATGGGATTGTTAATGTGCAAACACGCAATGATGCTCAGGGGAACGCCGTTTTGCTTGAAATCAATATGCGTCCTTCTGGTGGAATAGGTTACACACAACATAGTGGTATCAACCTACCTGGTATTTTTGCTTTGCGGCAGCTTGGTTTAATTAGCCAAGAGGAAGTCGTTGCTGAAAAAGCAAAATTCACACCTTCGATTATACGGCCTATCACAAATTCAATCAGTTATAGTTCAATAACAACCAATTTAATCAGTACGGATAAAAACTAATAATGAAGAGTACGACTGAGCCTGTAGTTTACCGCCGCAATCTGACGACTGGCACTTTGAGTGTTATTCCCACTTGTTCTTTGGACACGCTAGATGAACTCTTTGAAATCGCAGAGAGACGTAACCCGAAACGTGCCTTTCTATTTGTGAGTAAAGTGTTGGGCAGGCATATTCCTGTCCAGCCAAAATTGATGCGTAAAACATATCAGCAATTATGCCAACAATTTCCGTCAACACTTGAAGGGCCTGTTTTATTTATAGGCATGGCAGAAACCGCCGTGGGGTTAGGGGCTGGCGTGTTTGATGAGGCGAGAAAACATTATAAAGATTCTGTCTATTTGACGTCGACGCGTCATCCTGTTGAAGGGGGTGAGTTATTGTGTGAGTTCAAAGAAAATCACAGCCATGCGACGGATCATCTGCTTTATTTACCCCATGACCCTGAATTAAGACGCCGTGTATTGCATGCGCAAACCGTTGTCCTTGTTGATGATGAGGCAACCACGGGAAATACCTTTATTAATTTACTTTGTGCTTTACGTGACGCTGGCGGTTTGACTGAGATTAAACAGGTGATAGCTGTCACCTTAACCGATTGGAGTGGTGACGCTTTACAAGAGCGTAGCCCCTTACCGATACGTACTCTATCGTTAGTGCAGGGGCAATGGCAGTGGCAGCAAAATAAAGATGCGCCTGTCCCCATCATGCCAAATGTGAATATTACAGGAACAGGTCATTTCCCAATTACAGGTAAGCAAAGTTGGGGAAGGTTGGGGATAGCAGCACCGGCTGGAGATTTGGGCCGCCATATCCAAGCCTCTTCCGACGAAAAAATATTGGTGCTTGGCTCAGGGGAATTTGTTTGGGAACCCTTTTTGTTAGCAGAGAGGTTAGAGCAACAAGGTGCGGAGGTAAAATATAGCTCCACAACGCGTTCACCAATTTCTGTTAATTATGCAATTCAATCTGCTATTGCCTTTAAGGATAATTACGGCTTGGGGATCCCTAATTTTGTTTATAACGTTGCCCATCAACATTTCTCACGCATCATACTGTGCATCGAAACACCCAAGGAGAGTGTGGACCCCGTACTACTTGAAGCACTGAATAAAGTGGCCCCAATAGTTGAGGTATTAAGTTATGAGTAGGCCGGTGATTTTTACCGATTTAGATGACACTTTGTTTCAGACCCGGCGGAAAATGGTTGATGAGCTAGACTTAATGCCTTTTCAGGTTGGCGCCTTAGACAGAGACCTAGAGCCACGTAGCTTTATGACCCAAGAGCAAGCCATGCTAGTGGATTGGATGATTGAAAATGCTGATCTGATCCCTGTTACAGCGCGTGGAACGGAAGAGATCCGCCGTGTCACCATCCCCTTTCGTTCTTGGGCCATTACGACACACGGGGCGGTGATCTTAAATCCACAGGGTGAAGAAGATAGGCAGTGGCGAACACAAATATTAGCGAGCCTGCAAAATTACACTGAACAACTGATCCAGATGCAGCAAAAGATCACCGCGTTAATGGCCGAACGCAATATCGATGCTTGGGCACGAATTAATTATGAATATGATAATACGCCCATTTATTTGGTTATGAAGCACCGCGATAGCACTAAATTAGATGAGCTGTATGCCATTGGCGATGAAATTGAGCAGCTATTTTCAACCAAAGGTTTCTATATTCATCGTAACAGTAACAATATTGCTTGGTTGCCTGAGTCGATAGAAAAAGGGCATGCGGTGACTTATTTACTTAATAAATTGAGAAGTGAACGAGGCGTTTTTCCTGTGATTGGTTTAGGTGATAGCTTAAGCGATCATCGTTTTATGAAGCTGTGTAGTTGGTTTGGAATGCCAAAACAGAGTCAGTTTGCTGCTCAAATTAATACAAAGATTTTTGAGGGATTAGACGATGCGTGATTTTGAACCTTTTTCTGGTAGCTATTTGCCTGATGATGTCCATTTTTTGTTGCAGCCCGTCACCATCGAAATGACACCTGTTGAGCTAAAAGAGCAACTTATACAGTCAGGGGCAAAGCACTATTCAGATATGCTAAGCCAAGAGCCTGAACCGACTCCGTGGCACCTTGATTTATTTGCGAAAGCCCTTGATTCAGGCGCGGCACGTTTAGCTAGCGAGGTTGTGATGCTAGCCAAAGCGCTAATTCAGCAGTTCGATAAGACCCCAATTGTGCTGACGAGTCTTGTGAGGGCAGGTGTGCCGTTAGGTGTTATGTTGCAACAAACACTACGTGCGATGGGGAAAGAGTCTTATCACTATGGTATCAGTATTATTCGCGATAGAGGAATCGATACCACGGCATTAGAGTGGATTGAGCAGCGTCATGGCACCGAAGGTATTGTGTTTGTTGATGGCTGGACGGGAAAAGGGGCCATAACCGGTGAATTAGTGCGCTCATTAACGGGGCGTGAGGGCTATCCTGCGCAGCCTAGACTCGTCGTACTAGCAGATCCTTGTGGGTGTGCATGGTTGTCTGCGAGCCATGATGATTGGTTGATCCCATTTGGTATCATGGGAGCACCTGTTTCAGGGTTAATTTCACGCTCAATATGGACTGAATCAGGCTTTCATGGCTGTGTTAAATGTGATCATTTAAGCCAATTTGAGTGCAGCCGCCTGCTTGTCGATACCGTTGCCAAACAACGAGATGCTTTAGAGATGGCTTCAATTGCCACACCGTCTCCAAACTCCCCATTATGCGCATCGCTCAAACAGCGTAGCGAGCAGGTAATCAACACGTTGGCAGAGCAATACAGTATTACCAATATTAACCGTATCAAACCAGGGATTGCAGAGGCAACTCGTGCGGTATTACGTCGTGTTCCCGATCATGTTTTAGTGCGCAAAATGAGTGATCCTGATGTCGCTTTGTTGGTTTATTTAGCACAACAGAAAAATATTACTATCACTGAGGTTGGCAATGACATCGGCCAATATCGTGCAGTAACGATTATTAAGAAGGTAAAGTAATGGAGCAGAGACTCTCACCTTGGAAACTAGGTGCTACGCTTTATATGCCAGCAACACGTACTGATATTGCTGATGTTATTTTGAATCACAAAATAGCAGGACTACGTTCATTAATCATCTGTTTAGAAGATTCGGTGAGTGAATCGGATATTCCTCTGGCGCTAAATAACCTGCAAGCTTTACTACTTGAATTATCTGAAGTTAAAAAACAAACGGGTAATCAGGCGTGGCCGTTAGTGTTTATTCGCCCAAGAGAGACGGAAATGGGTGAATGGATAGTGCAACATCTTGATCTCAGTGCAATTGACGGTTTTGTACTGCCAAAATTTACCCAAGAATCACTCCCGGTCTGGTGGAATATCATCGAAAATACACATTTGTGCATGATGCCGACACTGGAAACAGAAGAAGTCTTTGATGTAATACAAATGACTGAACTTGCAAATCATTTACTAGTACACCCTTGTCATGAGCGAATTATTGCGCTACGAATTGGTGGAAATGATTTAATGAATGTGATTTCATTGCGACGTAATCGCCATTTTACGTTATATGATGGACCGATGGGGTATGTGATCAAAATGCTCGTTGCGGTTTTTGGCTCCCGTAATTTCTTTTTAACGGCTCCAGTTTGCGAGCATATCGACGACCATCAAATCATGGAAAAAGAGTTGATGCTTGATATTGCTAATGGCTTAGTGGGGAAAACGGCGATCCATCCTAAGCAGATCAGTAAAATAGAACAAGCACTGATGGTCTCTCAGTCAGAACATTCGGACGCTTTACGTATTTTGAACTCAACTCAAGCGGTGTTTAAATCTCAGGGCGCTATGTGCGAGCCTGCGACTCATCGGCGTTGGGCAATCGGTATTTTAGCTCGTTCAAAAATCTACGGTATCGCACAAGAGCAAGGCAAAATAGGTTCACCGCGTTTAAATGCAACACAATGATGAAGTTGATGATTGACGTTTTAAATAATTCGATAGTATAGGAAGTATGGCTTGTGTTATCGACATTATTTTAAGTAAAATCGTTAGTTGGGTTGAAAATGGTTATCATACATGGATTTTCGCATGTTATCGCCAATAGGTGAGTTTTCTTTTGATATAATATATGTTATTAATATTTAAAGATATTATCATATATAAGTATCAAATCTATTTTGTATCCTTAATTTTCGATTTTATTCAAGTAAGTGACAACAATCATGCAACTCAGTACTCGCCAAATCAGAGTTTATACATTAGCCGCGCTTTTAAGTCCGGGGAAGCCAGTTGCTACGACAAAAATAATCTCTTCGCTAGAATGCTCAGAGCCAACGTTGACACGCGTATTGAAAGAGCTGCGTGAAGCTTATGGCGCAGAGATAAAATACAGTAAATCGAATCGTGCTTATCAAATGACCGAAAGAGGGCAATTGGATAATAAAACGATCCGTCGCATGCGCGAAGCATTAGTGGCTAATGAAGAAAGAATGCATCAAGAAATTACTAGTCGGGTAAGATTAGATAAAGACAAAAAGAAGTCAGTTTCATTGTCATTAAAAATGCTTACGTTAAGAAAGATTGACCGACTATCACGTTTAAATAAATCAACTCGTAGTGATGCCGTTGAATTACTGGTTGATAATTTTATTGAGCAGCTTATTCAAAAAATCTCCGCAGAAAATAAAAAAAGCTAACTTATTAAGTGTATCTATTCGTTATGCTTTAAGTTATCGCATTGTTAATGATGCTTTTCCCTAATGTGGGCGAGAAATATAGTCGAGGCGTATCATTAGCATTCATTGAGATTTACTGAATTATGATTAATCCGAATAATAGCCGACTAATTTTAGTCGGCTATTTTTTTACTTAATTTTCAACTATTAACGGGATTGTTCTGATTGCCTTGCTACGAGTACTAAGTGCAATATTGATTGAATTCATGTTGAGATGCATTAAGATATTGTATAAATAAAAAACATAATTTTGAATAGGACTCATTCATGCGCCGATTGCCCGTTTATCTTTTACTTGATACCTCTGGTTCTATGCACGGAGAGCCGATTGAAGCGGTGAAAAATGGTGTGCAAACGCTGTTATCGACACTAAGACAAGATCCTTATGCACTCGAAACAGCCCATGTATCCATTATTACCTTCAACTCAACGGCACAACAAATTGTTCCATTAACCGACCTTATCAATTTTTCCTTACCTGATTTACAAGCGAGTGGCACGACAGCATTGGGAGACGCTCTCTCCGTTGTGGCTCACTGTATCGAAAATGAAGTGCAAAGAACAACCGTAGAGTCAAAAGGTGATTGGCGTCCGTTGGTATTTATTATGACGGATGGGGCACCAACTGATGATTGGAAGGCCGGATTAAACAAATTTAAAGCAGCAAGAACGGGGCTCGTCATTGCTTGTGCAGCGGGGCAATCAGCACAAACAAAAGTGTTAAAAGAGATCACCGAGGTTGTTCTTCAGTTAGATACCGCGGATTCAACGACGATTAAGTCTTTCTTTAAGTGGGTATCTGCAAGTATCTCCGTAGGTAGTCAGAAAGTGGATTTGAGTAAAAAAGATATTGCTGATCTCAATGATTTACCACCACCACCACCGCCACCAGAAGTTAATGTGGTACTTTAAAAAGGATTAATTTATGTCAGTTAGCTTAAAGAAAGGCCAAGGCGTCAGTTTAAAGAAAAGTGAATATGATCTTTCCTCTGTCACCATTGGGCTGGGTTGGGATATTAAAGAAGAAAAAAAAGGTTTTCTAGGAAGTCTTTTCGGTAAACAAGAAGAGTACGACTTAGATGTCATTGCTTTTTTATGTGACGCTAATGGTAAGGTTGCAGATTTAGGCAGAATGGAAGGCGGTCAAGCATCTCTTGTTGATGGCGACATTATTTTCTTTAATAGCCTAAGACATAAATCAGGGCAAATTTGGTTGACGGGTGACAACCGTACAGGCGCTGGTGATGGTGACGATGAACAGATTATCGTAAAACTGAACACCCTCGATGACAAATATGCCAAAATTGTCTTCATTGTGCAGATTTATAACGGTAAGCAGTTACAACAACATTTTGGCAAAGTACAAAATGCGTTTATTCGTGCAGTCGATGCGAAAAATGTTGAAATGGCGCGTTTCGATTTATCTGGTGGTGCAGAATTTAATCACCAGCGCTCTATGCTTTTTGCTGAGTTGGTCAGAGAAGACTCTGGCTGGAAATTGAATGCGATAGGTCAACCTTCAGACTCAGATTCATTCGTCTCTTATTTGAAGGATTATTGCTAAATGAGAAGGTTACCCGTTTATCTTTTGATTGATACATCTGGCTCAATGCGAGGTGAATCAATACATGCCGTAAACGTTGGGATCCAAGCTATGCTTAATGCACTAAGGCAAGATCCTTACGCATTAGAGAGTGTTCATATCGCGATCATCACCTATGATAACGAAGCACGTGAATTTATTCCTCTTACCGCATTAGAAAACTTTCAATTTACCGATATTGTCGTGCCTAGCTCTGGAGGGACCTTCACTGGCGCTGCATTGGAATGCTTAATTCAATGTGTTGATAGGGATATTAGACGTACTGACGATACACAAAAAGGGGATTGGCGACCTTTAGTTTTTTTAATGACAGATGGTACTCCGTCAGACAGCTATGCTTATACCGAAGCCATTAAAGAAATCAAAAAGCGTTCTTTTGGTTCCATTATTGCTTGTGCCGTGGGGCCAAAAGCAAAACATGACCACCTGAAACAGCTAACCTCTCAAGTCGTTGCACTTGAAACACTCGACTCGAATGCCTTTTCCGGTTTCTTTAAATGGGTTTCAGCGAGTGTCTCTTCAGGGAGTTCCAGCGCAGGTATTAATAGTAATCAGGATACCTTGCCTCCTCCACCTCCTGAAATACAACTTGTATTATAGGAATAAAGCAAAGTTTCATTATGAAACTTTGCTTTTATTGGGCTATCCACTGTTTGATGAACAACAGGACAGCTTGAAAGGAATTTACTTGTAATAAGGTTTAGTGATGAGAAGACTGCCTATTTTCTTCGTGCTTGACTGTTCTGAATCCATGGTGGGAGAAAACCTAAAAAAAATGAATGATGGTCTACAGATGATCGTCAACGATCTCAGAAAAGACCCTCATGCATTAGAAACAGCTTGGATTTCCATTATCGCTTTTGCGGGTATTGCTAAAACAATTGTGCCGTTAACGGAAGTTGTTTCCTTCTATCCACCTCAATTGCCCATAGGGGGTGGAACCAGTCTTGGTAGCGCCCTGAAAGAATTATCCTATCAAATAGATACTCAAGTCCAAAAAACCACTTATGAAAGAAAAGGGGATTGGAAGCCTGTGGTCTATTTACTGACAGATGGGCGACCTACCGATAATGTGGCACCGGAAATTCAGCGTTGGAAAGAAAAATATGCCTCTAAAGTCAATTTAATTGCGATTGGCTTAGGCGCCTCTGCCGACTTAAACGTATTATCGCAATTAACGGAGAACGTTTTATTGTTTACGGAAGCTCAGGAAGGGGATTTTACTAAATTTATCAAATGGATTACGGCATCCGTTGTTTCCCAAAGTCGCAGTGTGGGCGATGAAGCACCACCACTATTGCATAAGACAGAGCAAGTGGTGCGGTTAGCTAAAGATGAAATTGCGGCAAGTTATGATGATACTTGCGTCACTTTTGTCGGGCGTTGTAACCGTTCTAAACGGCCTTATTTGATGAAATATGAACGTCCACCAACACATCTACCTAACCTGAACTTCAAATTGAACCTCAGTCACTTTAACCTTACAGGGTGTTACACCATTGATGAAAGTTATTTTGCGTGGAGCGATGATAGCGCGAATATGTCACAAGTGAACACTAGCGAGCTAAATGGTACGCCAGGTTGCCCATATTGTGGTAATGCGACCGCTTTCGCCGTCTGTGCCTGTGGCAAATTACTCTGTGTCAATGGCCCTGAATCTGTCATCTGTCCTTGGTGTGAAAGGGGGATCTCTTTTAACAATAGTGATGACCAGTCTGATTTTGATGTGACTAGAGGAAAAGGGTAATGGATCAAAATGCACTATTGATTAAATTGCTGCTAGAGCACGCAATTAGAAATCGTAATATGCCTATTTCTGAAAGCGCTTTGGTGGCAATTTATGAAGATAAACAGATAGCTGAAGCCATTTTTAAGATTCTTGAGCAAATCCAAGAAAAATGTGCAGATATTAAAGAGCAGGCACAGTTCGCTGATAGGTTGAATGAGTGCCAATTCAGTGATTCACAACTGACTCTATTATTGCCTTATTTGCAAAGCCAGTCACAGCAGGTCACCGAGCCTGTATCTTTGGAAAAAGAGCCCGTGCTTAAACCGGGGCAGATCCCCGCAGCAGGCAATGCGAATATCACGAAAGAACCCGTTTCTCTGCCTCCTACTGCGAGCATTGTGATCGCAAATGGGCGAGTTGGGCTTGCCTTTAATTCTCAAGTCCAAGTGTTATTGAGTAATGGTGAAACGGCAACCGTTGAGCGTGTCGATTTTTCAGATGAGATTGGCGTTACCTTTGATGCTGAAACATCAATGTTATCAGGCGTACCAACACAAAGTGGCAACATTAAGATGTCGGTAGTTTGGTCAAGTGAAGGCCGAGAGCCTTGTACCACAGAGGGGATTTTTATTATCAATCCTGATCCTCGTAGTCTATGGCAAATTAATGAGCCACCAGCAGATAGCCCTTACCCTAAAAAGCATATTGACCATCAAATTATTTCAGAAGGCCCATTGCGTATTGCAGCAGCAAGCCGCCGTGGTCGCTCTCATGAACACGCTGGATCATTTCGTGATGATGATTTTTATATTCACCATGATGATAAAAGTGGTTGGAGCTTAATGATTGTTGCTGATGGCGCAGGCAGTGCAAAAAACTCACGTGAAGGCTCACGTATTGCGGTCAATACATTCGGTGAGTACCTTAACGGGCGGTTATCGAGTGCTAGCGATGAAGAAAGAGCACAATTTATGGGAGCGCTGACGTCATGGGATGCGGAATCAACCAAATATATCGGTGCCTACTTTGCTAAGTTGTTCCATAACGCAGCACAATTGACGATCAATAATATTAAAAATGAAGCTATTCAAGTTGATCAACCGATTAAATCATTCTCAACGACGCTACTGGCGACGGCTTCAATGCGTGTTGGCGATGAGTTATTCGCGGCTTCGTTTTGGATGGGGGATGGGGCAATTGCTGTTTATGGTCCAGCAGGTAAAGTACGTCTTCTTGGTGTACCCGACAGTGGGGAGTACGCAGGGCAAACCCGTTTCCTCGATGAGAGTGAAATCAATGATAACGACTTTAATCGGCGGATCGGGATTGGTAAATGGCCTGAAATCACTCACCTGATCCTGATGACTGATGGGGTTTCTGATCCTATTTTTGAAACCGATAACGGCCTGAAAGATCCACAGCGATGGGATGATCTTCTTGAGCAAATAACGCCTTGTTTAGAAAGCCCAGTAGAGGCTGATAAAAAGCTTGCCGAATGGTTAAATTTTTTCTCAGCAGGTAATCATGATGATCGCACCATCATTGTTGCTTGGTAACCGTTCTGAAATATAAATTTGGTGGTTTTTATGGCAAATATTATTACCTGTACAACTCAGGATGGGAAAACCGTTCAATACGTTGACGAAATTATTGGTTCAGGCTCAATGAAGGATGTCTATTTTTCGCCAGACAGATCCTATGTCGTCGCATTTTATAAAACGCCCCAAAATGCGCAAGCGCTTGAACGTATTGATATGATCACAGGGCAATACAGAAAAAATATTTTTGAGCAAATTGGTGGTGAATACTGGAAGGGTTTGTTTTGTTGGCCAACCGATATTGTGAAGCATGAAGGTAAGGTTGGTATTGTTGTTCCAACTTATCAATCCCATTTTTTCTTTAAATATGGCTCTAAGAATAATGACTTCCTAGCGATTAAAGGCCGTGAAAAAGAAGGAAAGTGGTTTGCCAGCGCAAATAATCAAAATAAATTCTTAGATCCGCGTGAACGCGGCAATATGCTGAATTACTTGAAAGTGTGTCTTTTGTTGGCAAGAGCCGTTCGCCGAATGCACGCTGCGGGTCTGTGTCACAGTGATCTAAGCTATAAAAACGTGCTAATCGACCCTGAACAGGGGCATGCGTGCGTGATTGATATTGATGGGTTAGTGGTTCCTGGAAAATATCCCCCCGATGTGGTCGGTACGCCAGATTTTATTGCACCGGAAGTGGTCAAAACGGCTCATTTAGCCAAATCCGACCCAAATCGTATTTTACCGAGTATTACTACAGATAGGCATGCGTTATCAGTTCTGATCTATATGTATTTATTTTATCGACATCCACTGCGTGGCGGTAAAATTCATGATATGGATGATGAGATGAATGATGAAAGCTTATTAATGGGGGAAAAAGCGCTTTTTATTGAACACCCTACCGATAGAAGTAATGCCGTTAAATTGAATCAGGTTAAACCTTCATCTTTGCCTTGGGCTGATCCTGAAAAAATCCCTTATACCGTGATGGGGCCTTATTTAACGCCGTTATTTGAAAAAGCGTTTATTACTGGTCTGCACGAACCCTCTCTCAGGCCTACTGCGGATGAGTGGGAAACGGCACTAGTAAAAACTGTCGATCTCATTCAACCGTGTCAAAACCATGATTGTGAGCAGCAATGGTATGTTTTTTCTGGGAAAATGCACCCTGTTTGCCCTTATTGTGGCACTGCATACTCAGGTAAATTACCGATCTTAAACCTATACTCTTCACGTAAAGCGGGAAATTATCGACCAGATGACCACCGGTTGATGGTATGGAGTGGGCAATCACTTTATGCTTGGCATGTTAATCGACTTATTGCGCCTAATGAGCGAACAACGGATGAGCAAAAGAAACGTGTTGGTTATTTTATTTTCCACAATAACCAATGGTGGCTAGTGAATGAACGTATTGATGGCTTGATGGTATTACCAGAAAAAAGACAGATACCTATTGGCGATAAGATTGCATTGACTGATGGCTTGCAGTTTGTGTTATCGACAGAAGAAGGCGGCCGATTAGTCGTCGTTCAATTAATTTCTAATGATTAGCTGACTTATCTCACACGCCAGCCACAGAGGACCCCCTTCTGTGGCTATTCCTATTTTTCCCACAACTTTTTCTGATAATTTCTAGCCATTATACGCTTTTGTTAATAATTCAAGATTAGAGCTAGCAGAGTCTCAAGAGGCTCGCTAAGCTATATCACAATGATTTTTCACATGACGATGTTGTGGTGGCGAGTGAAGTGGTATTGGGCCTCACATTCACCGCAAAACGGACAAAAAGGATAGCAAATGGCAAATTCAATGGTACGTGTTGCAATTGTTGGTGCAGGAGGGCGCATGGGGCGTCAGCTTATTCAGGCAACACAAAATCAAGAGGGTATCCGGTTAGGGGCGGCAATTGAGCGCGTCGGTTCATCATTAGTTGGAACGGACGCGGGTGAGCTTGCGGGAGTCGGCAAACTGGGTATTGCTGTCGTTGATACATTGGATAAAGTTGTTGATGATTTTGATGTCGTGATTGATTTCACGCGTCCCGAAGGTACGTTGAATTATTTAGCTTTTTGCCGCGCTAACCATAAGGCGATGGTAATTGGTACAACCGGTTTTGACGATCAAGGCAAACAAGCCATCGCCGAAGCCGCTAAATCGATCCCTATTGTGTTTGCAGCAAATTTCAGTGTTGGCGTTAACTTAGTGCTGAAATTGCTGGAAAAAGCGGCGAAAGTGATGGGAGATTACACGGATATTGAGATCATCGAGGCTCACCATCGCCATAAAGTCGATGCCCCTTCAGGTACGGCACTGGCTATGGGTGAGTCGATTGCTCATGCACTAGGTAAAGATCTTAAAGAGTGTGCAGTATATGCGCGTGAAGGCCATACCGGAGAGCGCGAAGCTGGCACAATTGGTTTTGCGACTGTACGAGCGGGTGACATTGTTGGTGAGCACACTGCAATGTTTGCCGATATTGGTGAGCGTGTAGAGATAACTCACAAGGCTTCCAGTCGAATGACCTTTGCTAATGGGGCAATTAAAGCATCTGCATGGGTAGTTGCTCAAAATGCAGGCTTATATAATATGAAAGATGTTCTCGATTTAGAGAATTTATAGATTTATGTTTTAATATTATTGATGCAAATCATGATGTTATTTACGTATTTTTTGTGATTTGCATCTATTGTTATATGTTTTATAAATTACCTTTGTTTTTTGATGTTTAGTTGTTTTTTCTAAGTCCTTCTGCTTAAAAAATAGACTTTCTTCGATGCTCTTCCTGCTTTACCATAAGATATTCACTTAATTCAGTTTGCAACCGTTTACTTAGGTACTATTGGTGTTAGTTTTGCTAGCCATCGCACTAAAAATCGGGCTGATCACTAAAAAAGTAACAAAAAAATGAAATAAATGCGTTTTTTCCTAGACAAGACCTCATCTCATCATTAGAATGCGCGCAATTTGCCAAAAATTTGCTTAAAAACGCATTTTGGCATTGATTTAGATCCTCAAATCTGAATTAATATGCACTAATTGTGATTTATTATTCCCTGGAGGGTGTTTTGATTAAGTCAGCTATACTGGTTCTCGAAGACGGAACCGAATTCCACGGGCGCGCCATTGGTGCTGAAGGGGCCGCTGTTGGAGAAGTCGTTTTCAATACGTCAATGACCGGATATCAAGAAATAATTACCGACCCTTCCTATTCCCGCCAAATTGTTACTCTCACCTATCCCCATATTGGTAATGTCGGCACTAATGCTGATGACGAAGAATCCCCAAATGTTCATGCTCAAGGTTTGATTATTCGTGACCTACCACTGGTTTATAGTAACTTTCGCGGTCAGGAAGGCCTATCAGAATACCTGAAACGTCATAATGTCGTTGCTATCGCCGATATTGATACACGTAAATTAACGCGTTTATTAAGAGAAAAAGGGGCTCAGAACGGCTGTATCATTGCCGGTGATGCACCAGATGCAGCGTTGGCGCTGGAAAAAGCTCGCGCATTCTCTGGCCTAAACGGCTTAGATTTGGCGAAAGAAGTGTGCACGAAAGAAGCATACAGTTGGACTCAAGGCTCTTGGACTTTGGCTGATGGTCAACTGAGTGCGAAAAGTGAAGATGAGCTACCGTTACATGTAGTCGCTTATGACTTTGGGGCTAAGCGTAATATTTTACGTATGCTAGTGGATCGTGGGTGCCGTTTGACTGTCGTTCCTGCAACAACACCAGCAGAAACCGTATTGGCGATGGATCCAGATGGTATTTTCCTTTCTAACGGGCCTGGCGACCCTGCCCCTTGTGACTATGCTATCAAAGCAATTCAAGATTTCTTAAAAACAGAAATTCCTGTTTTTGGTATCTGCCTAGGGCACCAGCTACTGGCGTTAGCAAGCGGCGCAAGTACGATGAAAATGAAGTTTGGTCACCATGGTGCAAACCATCCAGTTAAAGATTTAGATCAAAATGTTGTCATGATCACAGCACAAAACCATGGTTTTGCTGTCGATGAGTCAACATTACCCGACACATTACGTGTGACACATAAGTCATTGTTTGATGGCACTCTGCAAGGTATTCACCGTACGGATAAGCCAGCGTTTAGTTTCCAAGGGCACCCTGAAGCAAGTTCTGGCCCTCACGATGCGGCGAAATTGTTCGATCACTTCATCGAACTTATCCATGAATATCGCCAGAACCAACCTCGTCATAACGCAAAATAATCGGGAGCAGAAAAATGCCAAAACGTACAGATATAAAAAGTATTCTGATTCTAGGGGCTGGCCCGATTGTTATCGGCCAAGCATGTGAATTTGACTATTCAGGTGCGCAAGCGTGTAAAGCACTGCGTGAAGAAGGCTATCGCGTTATTTTAGTCAACTCTAACCCAGCAACCATCATGACTGACCCTGAAATGGCTGATGCAACGTATATTGAGCCAATTCATTGGGAAGTGGTGCGTAAAATCATCGAAAAAGAGCGTCCAGATGCGGTGCTGCCAACCATGGGTGGGCAAACTGCTTTGAACTGTGCACTGGAGCTTGAGCGTAAAGGCGTATTAGCTGAGTTCGGTGTGACAATGATTGGTGCCACCGCCGATGCGATTGATAAAGCCGAAGACCGCCAACGTTTTGATAAAGCCATGAAAAAAATTGGCTTGGATACAGCGCGCTCCGGTATCGCACACAATATGGAAGAAGCCTACGCGGTAGCTGAAGATGTTGGGTTCCCTTGTATTATCCGTCCTTCATTTACGATGGGGGGAACTGGCGGTGGTATTGCTTATAACCGTGAAGAATTTGAAGAAATCTGTACGCGCGGCCTTGACCTCTCACCAACCAATGAGCTACTGATTGATGAGTCGCTCATTGGCTGGAAAGAGTACGAAATGGAAGTGGTACGCGACAAAAATGATAACTGCATTATTGTTTGTTCAATTGAAAACTTTGATGCGATGGGGATCCATACGGGTGACTCTATCACCGTTGCGCCAGCCCAGACACTGACCGATAAAGAATATCAAATTATGCGTGATGCCTCGATGGCGGTATTGCGTGAGATTGGTGTTGAAACTGGAGGCTCTAACGTTCAATTTGCCGTCAATCCCAAAAATGGACGTTTGATTGTTATTGAGATGAACCCTCGTGTATCGCGCTCTTCCGCACTTGCTTCGAAAGCGACTGGTTTCCCAATTGCCAAAATTGCCGCTAAGCTTGCTGTTGGCTACACACTTGATGAGCTAATGAATGATATTACAGGTGGTCGTACACCTGCATCATTCGAACCTTCCATTGACTATGTCGTCACAAAAATTCCTCGCTTCAATTTCGAAAAATTTGCGGGCACGAATGACCGCCTGACAACGCAAATGAAGTCCGTTGGTGAGGTGATGGCAATTGGTCGCACCTTCCAAGAGTCAATGCAAAAAGCATTACGTGGCCTTGAAGTTGGCGCGACTGGTTTTGATCCAAAAGTTAGCCAAGATGATCCTGAAGCACTAACACGTATTCGTCGCGAGTTAAAAGACGCGGGCGCAGAGCGTATTTGGTATATTGCCGATGCCTTCCGTGCAGGACTATCCGTTGACGGTATTTTCAACCTAACTAACATCGACCGCTGGTTTTTAGTGCAAATCGAAGAGCTGGTGCGCTTAGAAGAACAAGTTACAGAGCTAGGCATTAATGGGTTAACCAAAACGTTTTTAAGCGTTTTGAAACGCAAAGGTTTTGCTGATGCACGTTTAGCAAAACTTGTTGGTGTCTCTGAAGCTGAGCTACGTAAACTGCGTCAAGGTTATGGCTTACACCCTGTTTATAAGCGTGTTGATACCTGTGCGGCTGAGTTTGCAACAGATACCGCTTATATGTACTCCACCTATGAAGATGAGTGTGAGTCTAACCCTAATTTCGATAAGCCTAAAGTTATGGTATTAGGTGGTGGTCCAAACCGTATAGGTCAAGGTATTGAATTTGACTATTGCTGTGTTCATGCTTCGTTGGCACTACGTGAAGATGGGTATGAAACCATCATGGTTAACTGTAACCCTGAGACGGTTTCAACAGACTATGACACCTCAGACCGCCTCTATTTTGAGCCAGTTACCTTAGAAGATGTACTTGAAATTGTACGTATTGAGCAGCCAAAAGGGGTTATTGTTCAATATGGCGGGCAGACGCCATTAAAACTGGCTCGTGCCCTAGAAGCAGCTGGTGTACCCGTCATCGGTACTAGCCCAGATGCCATTGACCGTGCAGAAGACCGTGAACGTTTCCAACAAGCGGTTAATCGCTTGAACCTGAAGCAACCACAAAATGCGACTGTAGTGACGATTGAGCAGGCGGTTGAAAAAGCGTCAGGCATCGGTTATCCGCTGGTGGTACGTCCATCCTATGTTTTAGGAGGACGTGCGATGGAAATCGTTTATGACGAATCTGATCTACGTCGCTATTTCCAAACTGCCGTGAGTGTTTCTAACGATGCACCAGTACTACTCGACCGTTTCCTAGATGATGCAGTTGAAGTAGACGTTGACGCAATCTGTGATGGTGAAATGGTGTTGATTGGCGGCATCATGGAGCATATTGAACAAGCTGGGGTGCACTCAGGTGATTCAGCATGCTCATTACCTGCTTATACACTTAGCCAAGAAATTCAAGATGTGATGCGTGAGCAAGTGCGTAACTTGGCATTTGAGTTACGTGTTCGTGGCTTGATGAACGTCCAGTTTGCCGTAAAAGATAACGAAGTTTATCTTATCGAAGTGAACCCACGTGCAGCGCGTACTGTTCCATTTGTATCTAAAGCGACTGGGCTGCCTCTGGCAAAAATTGCTGCGCGAGTGATGGTTGGTCAATCATTGACAGAACAAGGGATGACGAAAGAGATTATTCCTCCTTATTATTCTGTAAAA
This sequence comes from Providencia sp. PROV189, assembly GCF_028480065.1. NCBI lineage: Bacteria > Pseudomonadati > Pseudomonadota > Gammaproteobacteria > Enterobacterales > Morganellaceae > Providencia > Providencia sp. PROV189. The sequence goes on along the minus strand of NZ_JAMPOG010000008.1, from coordinate 99,924 downwards.
GAAGTGGTGCTACCGTTTAATAAATTCCAAGGTGTTGACCCAATTTTGGGGCCAGAGATGCGCTCAACAGGGGAAGTGATGGGCGTTGGCCGTACATTTGCGGAGGCTTTCGCGAAAGCAATGTTAGGCAGTAACTCGACAATGAAAAAATCCGGTCGTGCATTGTTGTCTGTGCGCGAAGGGGATAAAACTCGTGTCGTTGATTTGGCGGCTAAATTGCTTAAGCATGGTTTTGAATTGGATGCGACCCATGGTACGGCTATCGTCTTAGGTGAAGCTGGGATCAACCCTCGTTTGGTCAACAAAGTGCATGAAGGTCGTCCTCATATCCAAGATAGGATCAAAAATGGTGAATACGATTATATTGTGAACACTACGGCTGGTCGTCAAGCGATTGAGGATTCTAAGTTAATACGCCGTAGCGCATTACAATATAAAGTACACTATGATACGACGTTGAATGGCGGCTTTGCGACCACAATGTCATTAAGCGCTGATCCAACGGAAAAAGTGATTTCAGTGCAAGAGATGCATGCTCTAATTAAATAATGCAATAAGATAAGTTTAAAGCCCTGTCCTTAATCTTAAGTGGCAGGGCTTTTTTATTTTAAGAAAATGCTATTGTGTTGCTTCTCTGTGTTTTAATATTTTGTATTCAATATCTTTTATCCACGAAAGTTTGAGATCATGGAATTGCTGGTCGGCAGCATAGAGCGCGGCTCCCCGCAAAGAAAGCTCTCGGAGGTTACTTTGTGGAATGTTGGCAACACTCATTTCTCGGTTGTATTGGCGAAATGACTCTATCTTTTGATCACAGTAACCAAGAGCCGCTTCGGCTATTTGGCTGGCAGGTTGGTCATATTGTCTTGCGATATCAAAAGCATATTGGTCAATACACGCTTTAGCTTCCTCGGCTTTCTCATACCCAGGCGTACTCGGCTCTCCGGTGTTTAGGGAATTTGCTAACCCTAAAGAAGGGAGTAAAAGCAATCCTATACATATTGCTTTCATACTCATTAATTTCACCATTATTATTCAGTGTGGGTTATTCCGCGAAAATTATAATCAGTGTGTTTGTGAAGATAAAGATGATCTAGAAAGAGAAAAAAAGATAAAATTATTGTCAGAAACGGTTGACTCTCACGTAACGTGAGGCACTAACCTGCACATCAATCACAGGAGGTTCGATATGCTATTTCAAGTGGGTGAGATTGCACAAAAAACAGGGCTAACCATTCGCACACTTCATCATTATGAAGAGATAGGATTACTCGTTCCAACTGCGAGAACCGATGCGGGTTATCGACTCTATAACGTAGAGTGTCTCGAGCGTTTAACTCAAATTCAAATGCTCAGACAAGTGGGCGTTAAACTCAAAGACATCGGTAAGATCTTAGATGGCCATAGTGGGAATATGGCGCAATTGTTACAGGAGCGTATTAGCGCGCTTTCTGAACAGATGAAACAGATAGCCAAACTACGCTATCGGTTAGAGCAGCTTCAATTACAAATGCAAGCTGGCGATATTCTCACTCAGGCTGATTGGTTTTCCATATTGGAGATGATGTCTATGTACGACAAGTATTTTACACCGAAAGAATTAGAAAAAATGCCATTATATACGGCGAATACGTTAAAAAGCCAAGAGTGGCAGCAACGCGTAGAAACCGTTAAAAACCTTATGCAAGAAGGTGTTACACCTGACTCTGAACAAGCGCGCAAAGTGTCAGCGGAGTGGATGATCGCTTTAGAGCGTGATACTGGTGGGAACCCTGACTTTTTCGCTAGATTGAATAAAATTCATTTGTCGGATAATGAATTTGCATTGTCTTCAGGTATTACTGAGGAAATGATTGAATATGTGGCGAAAGGGTTTAGCGAGCACCAGCTTGCGATTTTTAAGTCTTATTTAACGGATTCACAGTTTGCATTTGTGCGTGAACACTACTTTGAATCAGGTAAAGTATGGCCTGAATTGATTGCGGGCTTATACAGAGCGCAGCAATCAGGTGTATCGCCTGAATCACCAGAAGTGCAATCATTGGCTAAAACATGGTTAAACATGTTTAATCAATTTACTGGGGGAGACCCTGAATTACAGGAAAAAATTCGTCAAATTTATCGCGAAAACCCTGTTATTTCACAAGGTACGTGGATGACCCCTGAAATTGGTCAATACTTATTTGCGGCCTTAACAGCGCATTAAAATCAGCCATCGTAACTAAGTCTAATGCCGCCTCAATGATGAGGCGGTTTTTATTATTTCGATTTATTATTGATAGACTTGCGATGCTTCCAATACATCATGATGGAGCCGATAAGCCCACCGATGAGCAAAAGTACAGGTAAGATCATTAATACGCTAATGACGATTTGTTCATGTTGCTTCACAAAAGGAATTTGGTTCAGTGCATATCCTAATGTCACGATAATGCCTACCCAAAGTAAGCCACTTAACCAATTGAAGAGTTGAAAACGTCGATGGCTTAGCTCAGACAGCCCAGCTAATACCGGCAATAGTGTGCGGACAAAGGCTAAAAAACGACCGATGAGTAAGGCGTAAAGGCCTTGTTTATGAAACATATGGTTGGCTTTATCATGATATTCATGCGGGATCTGTGAGAGCCAACGCTTAACGATTTTTGTTTCACTCAACCACCTTCCTTGAAGAAAACCGAGCCAACACCCCAAGCTTGCCGCTGTTGTTAGTAGCAAAATGGTCGGAATAAAGTGCAGCACTCCTTTTGCAATTAAGGCTCCCGAAAGGATCAATAAGGTATCACCAGGTAAAAAAGCGGCGGGGAGTACCCCATTTTCTAGCACAATGACTACAAAGAGAACTGTGTAAATAACCCAAAGCACTTCTGGATTGGAGAGTTTAAGGAAATCATGATGCCAAAGCGCCAGCACGATTTCGCGTAGTACTTCCATAATTGTTCCTGTCTATCTACGAAAAAGCGAATTTCTTTTCTTATATTACAGGAAAAAACCATACCAAGTTTGATTTGTTTACTAAATGAGAGGATTAGTTGATAAATAAGATGATTGAATTTTCACGCTTTCATCTTGGGTCGATGATGAAAGCGTGTAACAAAACACCATTATTGGATACGTTCAAATGCCAATGTGAGGTCATCAATTAAATCTTGGGGATGCTCCAGACCAACATGAATACGGAAAAAAGTACCCTCATTGGGGGTAAAATCATACTGACGCATGCTGATAAGATCTTCTTTTTGGTATCCCAAAATCAAAGATTCATAACCTCCCCATGAATACCCCATCTTAAAATGGCTGAAGTGATTTAAGAAATTTTCAAACTGTGTTTGGGATAAGCGTGATTTTAATTGAAAAGAGAATAGCCCGTTGCTGCCACTAAAATCACGAACAAAGAATGAGTGCCCCGGACAAGAAGGAAGCGCGGGATGGAAAACCCGTTCAACTTCAGGGCGCTGCGCTAACCACTGAGCAACAGCTAAGCCATTGGTTTCATGCTGTTTGAGTCTCGTTGCTAACGTATGTAAGCCGCGACCGGCCATATATACCGTATCAGGATCGGCAGTCTGACCGAGTAAATAAGAGTTTTCGCGAAGGGGTTCAATGCAGCGCTCATTAGCAACGGCAACGCCTAACATACCATCCGAGTGACCATTAATATATTTAGTCGCAGACTGGATAGAGATGTCGATGCCTAATAATAAAGGTTTTAATAACACGCCCGCGGCCCAAGTGTTGTCAATCATAATAATAGTTTCGGGGGCTTTTTGACGTATCGCTTGCACAATAGCAGGGAGATCATGAATCTCCATAGTGATAGAACTGGGCGCTTCTAAAAAGACTATTCGAGTATTAGGACGGATAAGCTCAGCGATACCAGCTCCAATCATCGGATCAAAATAGTCCGTTGTAACGTTTAGTTTTGTTAGGATCTTATCGCAAAAGTTTTGTGTGGGATCATAAGCTGAGCCTGTGACAAGAATATGATCTCCCGAAGAGATAAAAGATAACAGTGCATTGGTGATTGCGGCCGCCCCTGAGGGATAAAGTACCGCACCTGCACCACACTCTAATTCCGTCATCGCCTCTTGAAATGCAAAGTGAGTTTGTGTTCCACGACGCCCATAAAAAAGTACAGAATTGGCTCTGTTTTGTGTCGCATGGCGCTTCTCAGCAAGGGTGTTGAATATTACGGATGAGGTGCGCTGGATTATAGGGTTCACGCCTTTTTGAGTAAAAGCAGGGTTTCTACCAAGGTGCACGAGTTGAGTTTCTGGTTTGATCTTAGCCATATTGCGTCCTTTAGCTGCTCCTGAGCGATACGAAACAAAAAGAGAATACTTGAAGTTAAATGATTTTGTTGAAGATGTACAAGTGTAAACGTCCAATCGGATTTTTTTTCATGTCACTCAGTAATAGTCTCACTGTTGTTGAGGGCATATTTGTTAAAGCGCAAGAAATATGAAAAAAATATTGAATAGTAATGATAATTACTATCAATTCGCGCAGCGTTTGATATTATCTGCACCATCTTTTGAAAAAAGAGATGAATTGGGCGAGTCAATTTCGCTTTTATAGGTTAGTCGGTGAACGTGAAATCATCGGCACGAATTTATTAATAGAACACAGAAAAAGAGAGTATAAGGCCAACTGATGCGTAAACTAACAGCTTCTATTCTATTGGCGATAGGCCTGTTGGGGACAGCAAATGCTGAAACCACACCAGCAACAACCCCAGCGACATCCACAGCGTCAGCCCAAACAACACCAGCGGCACCGGCGACTGAAACAAATACCCCATCGGCAACAGCACCGGCACAAACTCAAGCCGCAGCAGAAAATGGTGCAACAACACCAGTGGTTAGCGAAAGTATTGAGATTGCGACCGAAAACCAAGGTGGCTTTGATAAGGACCTATCGGTCTGGGGTATGTACCAAAATGCAGATAACGTTGTTAAAACAGTCATGATTGGTCTGGTTTTGGCATCAGTGATTACATGGGCCTTGTTCTTCTCTAAAGGCATCGAGTTATTGGCAGCGCGCCGTCGTTTAAAAGCTGAAGTAGCACAGCTTAATAAGGTCAAATCGTTAGATGAGGCAATGAGCATCGCTGAAGGTTTTAAGGCAAACAGTGTAACCCGTTTATTGTTAAAACAAGCGGTTGTGGAAAGAACACTGTCAGCACAAAGCACAGATCTTTCTGGTATTAAAGATCGCACAGGGTTCCGTCTTGAGCGTTCAATCGCTGCAATTAGCCGCCATATGGGGCGTGGAAATGGTTATTTAGCCACCATTGGGGCGATTTCTCCGTTTGTTGGGTTGTTTGGTACGGTTTGGGGGATCATGAACAGCTTCATTGGTATTGCTCACTCACAAACCACTAACTTAGCCGTTGTTGCTCCAGGGATCGCGGAAGCATTATTAGCAACAGCAATTGGTTTGATCGCAGCAATCCCTGCCGTTGTTATTTATAACATTTTTGCCAGAATGATTAATAACTACCGTGGTCAGGTCGGTGATGTTGCAGCACAGGCTGCGTTACTATTAGGTCGCGATCTGGATCTGGCAAATAGCAAAGCAAGGTAACGATTATGGCAATGCGTTTAGGTGACGAACAAGACGATAGTGGTGAAATGCACGAGATCAACGTAACACCGTTTATCGATGTTATGTTAGTTCTGTTGATTATCTTTATGGTTGCCGCTCCTTTGGCAACGGTTGATATCAAAGTGGATTTACCTGCTTCGACAGCGAAACCGCAACCACGTCCAGAAAAACCGGTCTTTCTGACGGTAAAAGCGGATAGCCAATTATTCATAGGAGACCAAGCTGTAACAAAAGAGCAGTTAGCGGCCTCTCTTGATCTGGCAACAAATGCGAATAAAGATACCACAATTTTCTTCCAAGCGGATAAGAGTGTTGATTATGAAACAATGATGGATGTAATGAATGCATTGCGTCAATCAGGGTATCTTAAAATTGGCCTAGTAGGCATGGAAGCGGCGGCGTCTAAGTAGTTCGCTAGTATCTTTTTCTATAGCAAGCGCACTTTATCCCTTTACATATAGTGGGGGTGATAAGGTGCGTTTTTTATTGAGGGTTTAAATCTACAGGCACTAAACTGCATCATTGAGGTGCCTAAGTCACAATTTTTTTCTTGATTCGGTATGACGTATTGCGAGTAATGATTAGTTTTTTGAATTAATTTTATGACTTCTTTGTGATTTATCCGTTGAGTTGTATGGTTTTTTTTTGTCCACTAACACATCTTTTTTTGCCTAGTTTCTCAATAAGTGATTATTAAAAATAAACTATTTTTCTATTAGGATGTTATTTTATTTTGTGAGTATTTAAGTAATTACGCGTATTTTTTATTTTTGCGTAGATAAAGGGTTTTTTATTTATCTTTTATAACCTTTTGTTTTACATATAAAATTCTGATTATATTATTGAGAGTATAAATACAGATTATATTTATCCATTACAAGTGTTATTGAGTAGAATAGATAATGAAATAAATTAGATTAATGCTTATTCAAATTATGATATCTATATAAATAAATCTAACAATTAAATGTTAATTATTATCTAGATAAGAAGAGTTAATTGAATAATTTGTTTTGTAACATTTTAAAGATGTCGCTATTTATGTAAATTATTATTAAAAATATATAATTATGTTTTTTATATTTAACGATAATAGTGTAACAATATGATTTTATTCATTAAAATTGAATTTACGCTGAAATTTTAGTTAAATGAAAAAAACACTTGCGCAACAATTATGTTGAGTTATAATGCGGTCAATAACATTTAGAAATACTTTTAAACACTTTTCATCTTTCAAATTTTTTTATTTTCTTTATTCGCCAAACTAGGGAAAAATAAAGTCATCTTGATAATTTGAGTTAGTAAAAATGATCTATATCGTATTATTTTTTAACTTACGGATGAATGCGTTTTTAAGTTGATAAATGTTATTACTGGAGTCAAATGGGCTGACTTCAGACTACGCATAGCATGCAACGCCGTTATACGGCAATTTCATATTATACTCCTCTACTATAGATAAAATAAGACTACACATTCCCGCGTTATCTCTGATAACGCTTTTTTTTTGCTTAAATTTCTTTTATAAAACATAAAGTTAATGTAAGTTTTCAAAAATCTTCATGTTAATGGAAAAACCTGAGATGCAATATAATCAACCTAGGGTATTGCGAGCCATCCTTTTATTTTCGATAGGTTATTATATCTGCTGTAAAAATCAGCGATTGAAGGGATAGACCGTGAAATATTTATAGCATATAGCTTCCCGAAACTAATTATCGGAGTATGATGTTATCCCTATCTGCTGTGGGGAATATGCCAATTTGCTTTCTTGCAACCATTGGGGGCTTGTGAAGCGGGCATGCTATACAACGGCGGGGTTCTCTGCCAGGTTCTGGCGCGAATGAATTGGACGTTAAAATGACTTGGTCTGAGTTTAAATCTCACTATCTCATCCGTTTTTGGAAACCTCTACCTGCGGTTATTGCGGCAGGGATCTTATCCACCTATTACTTTGGTTTAACAGGTACATTCTGGGCTGTTACTGGTGAATTCACCCGTTGGGGTGGGCATATCATGCAGTTATTCGGTGCTGAACCCGAAAACTGGGGATATTTTAAAGTCATTGGCTTAGAAGGTAGCCCCCTAGATAGAATTGATGGTGTGATGATCATCGGTATGTTTGCGGGGTGTTTTGCGGCTGCGTTATGGGCAAATAACGTAAAATTACGTATGCCACAACACAAGATACGTATTTTCCAAGCAATTATTGGCGGTATTATCGCTGGTTTTGGTGCGCGTTTAGCGATGGGGTGCAACTTAGCCGCATTTTTTACTGGGATCCCTCAGTTTTCTCTGCACGCATGGTATTTTGCTATCGCAACCGCAGTAGGCTCCTATTTCGGTGCTAAATTCACATTAATGCCGATGTTCAGGATCCCTGTTAAGCTCAAAAAAGTCTCTGCTGCTTCTCCATTAACACAACACCTAGATGTGGCAAAAAAACGCTTTAAATTAGGGATGACTATCTTTTTAGTCGCGATCGCGTGGGGCTTTTATACCTTATGGGATGCGCCCGTATTAGGTATCGCCATTCTATGCGGTATTGGGTTTGGTTTGCTTATTGAACGAGCACAAATTTGTTTCACCTCCGCTTTTCGTGACTTATGGATCACCGGAAGAACACATATGGCAAAAGCCATTATTATTGGTATGGCGGTGAGCGCAATTGGTATTTTTAGTTATGTACAATTAGGTGCAACGCCAAAAATTTTATGGGCTGGCCCGAATGCCATTATTGGCGGGTTATTGTTTGGGTTTGGTATTGTGCTTGCGGGGGGCTGTGAAACGGGCTGGATGTACCGTGCCGTAGAAGGGCAAGTCCATTATTGGTGGGTCGGTTTCGGTAATATTATCGGAGCAACCATCCTTGCTTACTATTGGGATGATTTAGGCCCTTGGTTAGCAACAGATTTCGATAAAGTGAATTTGCTAGAAACCTTTGGTCCACAAGGGGGATTAGCGGTGACTTATCTGTTGTTAGCTTTAGCATTTATCTTGATGTTGGTGTGGGAACGCTATTTTTTCCGTAAACGTCAATCACCAGTTTCAACATCAGCGGAGGTTGTATGAGTCATAAAGAAATCATTCCTGACTATCGATTAGATATGGTCGGGGAGCCTTGCCCTTATCCGGCCGTAGCGACATTGGAAGCGATGCCATCCTTAAAAAAAGGGGAAATATTAGAGGTGGTCAGTGATTGCCCACAATCAATTAATAATATCCCTTTGGATGCCAAAAATTATGGTTATACCGTGCTGGATATTCAGCAAGATGGACCAACTATACGTTATTTGATCCAGAAATAACGATACTTGCCATACTTTAAGTTGCAGCGCTGTTGGCGGCTTCCACAGACCCTAGTGACATACTTATGTATGCTTCTAGGGATCTGCTCGTTTGCCGCCTTGCTGCAACCTGAATGAGTTAGATGATCTGCTGAAGTGAGCTTCGAGGTTCCCGCCTCAGAGAGATATTGGCATTATAGGCTTATGAATTGCCATGTTAATCATTAAATAATAATAGGTGGCAATCCCCCTATTTGCTAAATCACGGTTCTTCTTGCCAGTTAGTTAAATCAAGAACAAGTTCACATTCATCATCTAAATAAGCCCCTGTAGGAATAAAACCAAGCTTTTTATAGAATTCAAACGGGCTTTCTTCTCCTTCGCCACAGCTATTATAAAGTCGTGGATAACCTTTCTTTTTTAAATAGCGGATCACTTGAAGAAGGGCTTCGCGACCAAAGCCTAATTTTTGATAAGGCTCTGCTATCATAAAGCGCCATAGCATAATTCCATCATATTCAAGCTCGTCATCATCTAGCCCCGAATGCAGCATAATAAAACCAACGGGAACATCGTCAGCATATATACCGCGATACCATGCACAATCGGAAAATTGAGCTTCAACAATAGAATAGGCATTATCCGCTACCATACCGCGTTGTGCTTCGCTGAGCGTATGGCTGAGTAGGCAAATTTCCGAAAAATTATCTGCCGTAATTTTTTGTAGCGTGACAACTGAATGTTCATCCACTTCGGGTTCGATGAGCTCTTTCATAACAATTCCTGCGATTGAAGTTGACCTTATTTTGATAGTTAACGTGATTCGTTTAGTTATTTTTATTTAACAAATAAACGTTGCGATAATTTTGTTATCAAGATGTAATTCAATTCACCAGAGATTGAGTAGGCAGTCAATGAATTAATAGTGGCAATGCTAGCGAGGTCTAAAAAGTGATGGCAACACGGTGGATCGTCTGCTGCCATCTGGGGATATGGCATCGATTAATGTTCAGCTTCACCGCCGAGAACATCAATAAGGCGTGCAATCAGGGCGCTCAGTTCCCCTGTCATAAGCACATAATCGGCATCAAAACGCTGAGCATAATCTTCTTTACCGATATCATCGTTTTGTTCTTTTAATGTATCACTGAATTTTAGTCTTTTCAGTGAACCATCATCAGACAGCATAAATTGGATCCGTTCTTCCCAGTCTAAAGCCAGTTTAGTCACTAATTTCCCAGCCTCAATATGGGTCGCAATTTCATCAGAAATCAGATCCTGCTTTTTACAACGAATGATGCCACCTTCCTCTAGAATGGCTTTTAACTCTGCTTCATCCATTACGGCAAAACCTTGAGGCAGAGAGCCTGAGCGGATCCATTCGGTTAACGTTAGCTCAATAGGATCTTTAAAAGTTAGCGGCACAACAGGCAGTGAACCGAGGCTTTTACGCAATAGTGCTAAATTATCCTCTGCACGTTTAGCGCTGGCGGCATCAACAATAATCAATTGATTGACGGTATCAATCCAAATGTAGGTTTTATTGTATTTGCTGAATGCTCTTGGTAATAAGGCATGGACAACCTCATCTTTAAGAGAATCTTTTTCTGTTTTTTTCAGTTTACGGCCTTGGTCTGCTTCAAGTTTTTCGATTTTTTCTTGTAGCTCCTGTTTGATGACAGGGGAAGGCAGCATTTTTTCTTCTTTTTTGGCACAGATCAGTATTTGGTTACCCGCGGCATGGGTCAAAGCATCAGAACCTTTCATGGGTGACACCCATCCCGTTTTCATCATGTCTTGACTACCACAAGGATGATAGGCCAGAGGGGCAAGCTGTCTTTCCAGATCGTCAGCACTGAGAGCCAGATCACGATTCAGACGATAGACCAATATATTCTTGAACCACATGAAAAACCTACCTTTGTTGATGGATTACCTGTTTTAGCCGGTGGCTATGATAACGAATTGTCGGTTATTAAGCGAAAAAAAATGCCTTCTTGGCGTATTTGTTGTGTTTATAGGCCTCAGTTTTGTCGCTAATCGCTTGAAATCGATAGGGTATACAGGCAATGATATAGAAAATAGCTAAGTAGTGGGTGTGATGATGAGAATTGGAATTGACCTTGGTGGTACAAAAATAGAAGTGATTGCATTAGATGATAATGGCGAAACTCTATTTAGAAAGCGCGTGGCGACGCCCAGAGGAGACTATAACGCAACGTTAAATGCGATTGCAGGTCTTGTTCATGATGCCGAAGTGGCCACGGCGAGAAAAGGAAGTGTGGGAGTTGGGATCCCCGGGACACTATCACCTGTGACAGGTAAAGTGAAAAATGCCAATTCCACATGGCTCAACGGTCAATTTTTTGATGTAGATTTAGCGCGAATACTTGAGCGGCCTGTAAAAGTCGCCAACGATGCTAACTGCCTTGCTGTTTCAGAAGCCGTTGATGGTGCAGGCAAAGGGGCAAAAGTGGTATTTGCAGTGATCATTGGTACGGGATGTGGTGCTGGTATTGCGATCAATGGTCAGGTTCATTCTGGTGGTAATGGGGTCGCGGGGGAATGGGGCCATAATCCATTGCCTTGGCAAGACAGCCAAGACGCATTGTTTCTTCAAGAAGAGCAATGCTATTGCGGGCTAACAGGGTGCACTGAACTATTCGTATCTGGAACAGGTTTTATGGCGGACTATCGTAAATTGTCTGGTGAAACCAAAATAGGTTCAGAAATCATCGAATTGATGAAGTCTGGGGATCCACATGCAATAGCCGCAATGACACATTACCAATCTCGGCTTGCTAGAGCATTAGCTCAAGTTATCAATATGCTCGATCCCGATGTCATTGTGCTCGGTGGTGGAATGAGTAATGTCGAAGGCTTATATCAAACATTACCTTCACTGGTGAAAAACTGGGTATTCGGTCGTGAATGTGATACGCCAATTCGGCAGGCCATTCATGGTGACTCAAGTGGGGTGCGTGGGGCTGCATGGCTTTGGCCTAAATAGTTATGTACCGTCAATAATTTTGTGACTTATATATGATTAAATAGTGCTTATTAAGATAAACAGTGACTTCGATGGACAAGAGAGGCACTGTTTATCAACGCTTATCGAAATATCAACGAATAGAACGCACACATTCACTATATGTAATGCTGTTTGTACTATTTTTACAGAGAATATAAGCAAGGGTTATTTTGCACAAATCAACGTAAGGGGAATTACGGTGAATACTATTTTTAAATTATCAGCATTAGCTTTATTCGTGGCATTCAATGCCAATGCCGCAACAGTTGATTTACGTGTTATGGAAACGTCTGACATACACAGCAACTTGATTGATTTCGATTATTTTAAGGATAAACCAACGGATCAATTTGGATTGGTGCGTACTGCAAGTTTAATTAAGGCGGCTAAAGGTGAAGTGACAAATGCCGTCTTAGTTGATAATGGTGATTTAATTCAAGGCAGTCCTTTAGCGGATTATATGGCAGCAAAAGGCCTTGAGGAAGGGGAGTCACATCCTGCTCATAGTCTAATGAATACAATGGGCTATACTGTAGGTAACTTTGGTAACCATGAATTTAATTTTGGTTTAGATTATCTGCAAAAGGCAATTGCAGGGGCAAAATTCCCTTATGTTAACGCCAATATCATCGATGCTAAAACGGGTAAAAACTATTTTACTCCTTATATTATTGTTGATACTCCCGTCAAAGATCGTGATGGAAAAACCCATAACTTAAAAATTGGTTATATTGGTTTTGTTCCCCCACAAATTATGATTTGGGATAAACCCAATCTTAGTGGCAAAGTGACGGTCAACGATATTACGGAAACCGCCAAAAAATTTGTGCCTCAAATGAAAAAAGAAGGTGCTGATTTAGTGGTGGCAATCCCTCACTCCGGTTTTTCACAAGAGCCTTATAAGGCAATGGCTGAAAACTCTGTTTATTATCTGAGTGAAGTACCGGGAATAGATGCGATTATGTTTGGTCACTCTCATGGGGTATTTCCAAGTAAAGATTTCGCCAATATTAAAGGTGTTGATATTACCAAAGGTACCGTTAACGGGATCCCAGCGGTGATGCCAGGCCAATGGGGGGATCACCTTGGTGTCGTCGACTTAGTCGTCAATAATGACGACGGCAGTTGGAAAGTTGTTGATGCGAATGCGCATGCTCGACCCGTTTATGATAAAGCCAACAAAAAAGCGCTGGTTGAGCGTGATGATGAATTAGCGAAGATCATTGATAAACCTCATAACGATACACGTCAGTTTGTTGGGAAATTGATCGGAAAAGCCTCCGATAATATGTACAGCTATTTGGCATTAGTTCAAAGCGATCCAACGGTACAGATAGTGAATGATGCGCAAGTTGATTATACGAAACATTATATTCAAGGTGACCCTGACCTTGCTGACTTGCCTGTATTGTCTGCAGCTGCTCCATTCAAAGTAGGTGGACGTAAAAATGCGCCTGACGAATTTGTTGAGGTTGAAAAAGGAGATCTAACCTTCCGCAATGCCGCTGATTTGTATTTATATCCAAATACACTAGTGGTTGTGAAAGCGACAGGTGCCGAAGTGGTCGAGTGGCTGGAGTGTTCAGCGGGTATGTTTAACCGTATTGATCCTCAATCAACATCACCGCAAAGCTTAATTAACTGGGATGGCTTTAGAACTTATAATTTTGACACTATCAGTGGGATAAATTATCAAATCGACCTCACTGAGCCTGCAAAATATGATGTAGATTGCCAGCTAGTCAATAAACAGGCGAATAGAATTAAGCATGTCACTTATCAAGGGAAACCAATAGACCCGAAAGCTACCTTCTTAGTTGCAACCAATAATTATCGAGCATACGGCGGTAAATTTGCCGGAACGGGCGATAATCATATTGCGTTTGCTTCCCCAGATGAAAACCGTGCCGTATTGGCCTCTTATATTGCGAAAGTTTCTAAAGAACACGGTGAGGTTACCAGTAGAGCTGATAATAATTGGTCATTCTTGCCAATTAAAACAGATAAGGCTCTCGATATTCGTTTTGAAACCTCTCAGAGTGATAAAGCTGCGAAATTCATTCAGCAGAATGCTCAATACCCATTAAAACAGGTAGGCACTGATGATATTGGTTTTGCTATTTACCAAATAGACTTAACTGAGAAATAAGCAGTATCGAATTTAGTACCATTATTAAAATTTGATCATTAAAAGCCTCGTTATTGTTAATTTCATTTTAATAATAATGGGGCTTTTTTTATTGAAGGTATAAAAATCACTACCTCGTTATTAAAGATAAAAGCTGAAAAACATCATTAATAGGCGGTGAAAATAGGAGATACAATTCTGATATATAACAAAAGGGTTAGTCTAATTGTGTTTGTGTTTCTATCTAAGAATGAAATAAACAATAAGAGAAATATTAATTTTTTTATATATTTTTAATGTTAATTAATTTTTTTTCATTACAAAAAGTTCTGTTCAATATATTCATTTTTTTAATATGAAATTTTTCTAAAAAAAGAAGATGAACTCATTTTTTATAATATCATTCAAAAAATGATTTTCTATAAAGGACGCTTTTTCAAGATGAAATCCAAAGATAATGTAATGTAAATATTAGTTATGTAATTAAATAGGTAACTTTACACAATTTTAAATTGTGAAAGGGGGCACTTTTTTATTTCTAGTTTCTATTATTGATGATTGATTTATGATTAAATTTTAATATAAATGAGTTACTCTAATTGCGAGTATTAATGATGATAATCTAAAAATGCAAATAGGTTGATATATATTAATACATAAAATTGATTTTTTTGGTGTTAATGTCGATTTTTCAACATTAAGTGGTTTTTTTATCTTCTTTAATTGCTTGTTGATTTCTAAATCAGATGTTAATTCTGGTTTGGGATATTTGATTAACATTATGTTTTTATTGGCGTTGTTTGACTTCCGATAATTCTAGTTTCTATTTTTATTTTCATAATATATTTTACTCTTTCGTGAGTGGTGTTATTTGTTTTTAAATTATGGATACGTAATATATTTGACAAGAACTAATCTGAATCAATGTGTGAATAATAAATTCAGAGGTACCCGCATATGGAAAATGAAAGATATAAATATTCATTGTCTGTTGGGCAAAGAATAAAGTCACTGAGATTGCAAAATGGTTGGAGTGGAGAAGCATTAGGTAAAATAACAGGAATAAGCCAACAGCAAATTTCTAGATTTGAACGTGGAGTTAATAGAATTGATGTCGAATCATTAGCAAAATTTGCTAATGCCTTTAATGTAGATATCGTCGTGTTATTGTCTGATTATGACAAAACTATTTACGATAAAAATATATTTGTCGCGAATACTTTAGTTATTTAGTTTTTGGAATGTTGTCTTAAATGGATTTAGCTCTTACTTAAATGTGTAGTCAGTTGTCCTTATTTTTAATAATAAAGGATTGGAATTGTTTTATCTTAACAAAGGTTAAATATGAAAAAATCACTTTTAGTTTTATTCATTGCATCGTCAATTTCGGCATCAGCATTAGCGGCAGATGGTACTATTACGTTCAACGGTGAAATCACTGCAACAACTTGTGATGTCACTACGGGTAATGGTGGTGACTTCACAGTCACTCTGCCAACAGTATCGACTACTGCATTGAGTTCTGCTGGTGCAACAGCAGGTAATACATCATTCACTATCGAACTGGCTAACTGTAGCGTTAGTGGTGTTGATGTAGCAGCAAACTTCGAAAGTTTGACAAGTGGTGATGCAGTAACTGGTAATCTTATCCCAACAACTGCACCTGCTAACGTACAGATCGGTTTAGCAGACCAAGCTGGTAACGCTGCGAAAGTAAACGGCGCGCCAGCAGGTAGCCAGCCAATCGTTAATGGTGCAGCTACATTGGCATACCAAGCATTCTATTATGCGAAAGATGTAGTAACCGCTCCAGGTGCTGTTACAGCACAAGTTAACTATACATTGACTTATCCATAATAAGTTAATTCTGCCGGGGGAATTCATTCCCCTGGCAGATCAATAAAAGACTAAATTATTACAACTTAGAGTAGGGTTAGGTCATTATGATAACTAGGCTATCTATCATAAATAAAATCGTTTTATTTATTTCATTATTCATTGTATCAACATCCATGTATGCCAGCGTTATTATTAATGGCACTCGTGTTATATATAATGAAAAATCTAAAAGTAAAACAGTACAGTAGGTTAATGATAATAAATGGCCAGCTTTGGTGCAAGTTTGGCTAGATAATGGAGATCCTAATGAGTTACCTGAAAATATTAAAACTCCATTTTCAATTACACCACCGATATTTAAAATGTCTGCTGGAGCAGGTCAAAATTTAAGGTTAACTTATCTTGGTGATTCTTTACCAAAAGATAAAGAGTCTATTTTTTATTTGAACGTGTTAGAAATTCCACCTGAGAATGAAGATACTGCTTCTCAAAATAAGAATACAATGCAAATTGCCATTCGAACAAGAGTGAAATTATTTTATCGACCAACAGACATTAAAATGCCTGCACAGGTTAATGAAAAACTTTCTTTCTCAATAAAGAAAACGGCAAAAGGAAATGAGTTGCTTGTTAAAAATAACTCGCCATGGTTTATTACTTTTCAGGATGTTACATTATCTGAAGGGAATAGAAAGTTAAGCTTAGAAGGGAATATGGTTGCGCCATTCTCTGATATTTATCTGAATAGAGGAAAAGGTGTAGCAATACCCAATGATTTTATTAATGCAAAAAAAGTTAGCTACTCAGTCATTAATGATTATGGTGGCTTAGATTCCTACGAGTCTAATTTATAATAAATGGTATTGCTATGAAAATAAAATTACTTTTTGTTCTTGTTTCTTTGTCTTTAGGGTATGGTAGATTTGCATTAGCGGTAGAAGAAAACCAAAATGAAAAGAAATACTCTTACAATGAGGGGTTCTTATTAGGTAATGCTAAAGATATATCAATAGATAAATTAACAGAAGACCAAATTACTCCAGGTAATTGGTATGTCGATTTATATTTAAATAATGAATTTCTTTATAATAAAGAGATTAGATTTTATGAAAATGAACAGGGACGTGTTGTTCCTTGTTTAACCAAAGAAGATGTTGATGGGTTTAACATAAAACCAGAATATTTAGGGCTAATAGAGTCTAATGGTGAATGTGAAGACTTAAAATCATTATCAAAAGATGTTCAAGTTAATTTAAAGCAAGATATATTACGATTAGATATTTTAATTCCTCAAGCAATGGTGGAGTATTCAGCACGCGGCTCTGTACCAATCAGTGCTCTTAATGAAGGGGTTCCTGCTTTTTTTATGAACTATAACCTTAATGGGTATAGTACTCGTAGTCATGGTAAGGACGAACATTCTGCTTACGGAAATATATCGGCTGGGCTTAATTTAGGCTTGTTTAGAATTCGCCATCAATCTAATTTGCAATACAATGAAGATGATAAATTTCATCATGAAAGCATCAGAACGTATGTTCAGAGAGCTATTCCACAAATAAAAAGTGAATTAACGGTTGGGCAATCTTTTACCGATGGAAGCCTATTTGATAGCTTTTCGTATACCGGTGCTGAATTAGCGACTGATAACCGAATGCGTCCACAATCAATGCAAGGGTTTGCGCCAACAGTTAGGGGGGTTGCAAATAGTAATGCTCGGGTAAGAATAATACAAAATGGTTTTGTAATATACGAAACGAATGTCTCTCCCGGTGAATTTACGATCAATGACCTTTATGCAACAGGTTATGGCGGTGATTTAACTGTTGAAGTGACTGAAGCAAATGGAAGTGTTTCCACGTTTGTCGTGCCATTCTCAACGGTACCAGGTTTATTAAGGCCGGGTCAGATTGATTATAGCATTGTGAGTGGTAAGTTACGGGGTGATCATACTTCTTCCGATATTTTTGCTCAATCAACAATAAAATATGGTTTAAGTAATATTCTAACGCCATTTGCAGGGGTGCAGTACTCCAATAAATACCAATCTGGGTTATTAGGTTTTGCGGTTAATACACAAGTCGGTGCATTTAGCTTTGATATGGCAAGCTCAAAAGCTGAATTAGACAATAAACGTACTTATAACGGTGCTCGTGCGCGAGTCACGTGGAATAAAGACATTAATGCCACTGGTACAAATATTGCGTTAGCTGGTTACCGTTATGAATCGCAGAACTATTTAAGCTTATATGAAGCAAGTTCTTATCGTGATAGTTATTTGTTTAATGGCGAAAGCATTAACCCAAGACGTTCCCAATATGTATTAACGGTTAACCAAAATTTAGCGGATTATGGTACTGTGTATGTCAGTGGTTCATTGCAAACTTGGCGTGATAATTTGCCAGATACTAAGCAATTGCAAGCTGGCTATATGAATAACTTTAAAGGTATTGGTTATAGCTTTACCTATATAAAAATGTATCGAAATGGCGATCAGGGTGGAGATAATAACTATATGTTTAACGTCTCTGTACCATTCTCACTTTGGTATCCAGAACAGAATACGTTATTAAGTAGCTCCATAACACGTTCTGATTCAGATCATCGTTGGTCAAATAATACGACAATTAGTAGCTCTTTCGGTGAAGATAATTCTATTTCTTGGAACGCGACAGCGAGTGATATTGGTAATTCAAACAGTAGCTTCTCTGGAAATATTCAGAAAGATTTCTCTTCGGCTTCTGTAAACGCGGGTTATTCACAAGGTAATAATTACAAGTCATTATCGGTGGGAGCAAGTGGTGCATTAGTGGCTTATCAAGGTGGCGTTATTCCGTCTCGCTATTTAAGTGATACTTTTGCGATTGTGGAAGCTAATGAAGCGGAAGGTGCATCAGTAGCCTCATGGAGTAATATTGTTATTAATGATAGCGGAAAAGCCGTTGTACCTTCATTAGTACCTTATCAATATAATACACTGTATCTTAATACAGAAAATATGGATACAGATGTTGAATTAGATAATAACTTAGCCAAGATAGCACCTTATGCAGGGTCTGCGGTATTAGTGAAATTTAATACACAAAAAGGTAACAACATTACTTATCGTATTATTTTACAAGATAAAAAAGCAGTGCCGTTTGGTGCCGATATTTATGATGAAAATAATAATAAGATTGGTTTAGTTGGGCAAGGTGGCTTAGTACATTTTAATTCTCAATCTGAACAAGGAACAGTTATTGTTAAATGGGGTGAAGGTAGTCATCAACGTTGTAAATTTGATTATAACATCTCAAGTAATAGTTCTATTTCTGAATCTGTTTGTTATTTTTATTAAGGTTGTATGTTGTTTAAGAAGAAATGATTTCTTAAAGTGCTACTGTGCCTTATTTAATTTACGGTTTTTAGGGTTAATAAGTTTCGATACTTTTCTAAAATATGAAAATTAGTATCTTTTAAAGATTAACTATTCAGTGTTGGGCTTATTAATCATTATGTTTTTTATTAATTTACCCATAAGTTTTTAAAGAAGACTTATTCGTTAACAAGTATTTTGGGGGCGTTATGTTTATATCTAAACGAGCCATAACATCAATTGGTTTTATGATTTTATTTTTCGCTGGAACAGCAAATTCCACTTGTATTATCCAAAATGGTGGGATACCTGGAACACAAGTGAGTATTGGCTCTAAGGTTGACGTCAGTATATATGGGTTACAATTTCAGCCTGCTGGAACAAGAATTGCTTTTGATTCTATAACGAGCACTCAAATGGCATCATTAATGGGCGCTCCGCCAGATCGTGTCGTTTTTAAATGTGATATCGCTGATGCATCCTCTATTTTTGAAATATACTATTTACCTAAAACTTATATTTTCGATAACGCCGCTCCCGCGTTTACGTATGACAATATAAAATATTGGGGAACGAATATTCAAGGAATGGCTTTTGAACTATTTCTAGGTATGAATAGAGATGCTTCATATCAATTTGATAATGTGGTGAATGCGAAGCCTATGGCATATGACATAGATCCTGATAACCCACAAAAAATTAATATTAAGCTGAAACATTTTTCGGGTCTTTCTATTGAACAGGTTCGCTCTCAGCAAAATGTCAGTGGTAACTCGTTAGGTACCGTTGGGGTCGTTAATAGAGGGGTTGTTGGGTTCAAAGGCCCTGGGATCAATAATACGATAAATAATAACTATGAACCCGCAGGCTACACTTTTTTTAAAATACGTCAGCGTCCAGTCGGGGGACGTCAGGTTACAACTTGTGGTTTGAAATCGTCGACATCAACCGTTTATTTAGGTAGCCATTCATCAAATGATATTCCATCAACTCCTACTCCTTTTTCTTTCACATTAGAATGTCAGAAAGGGGCTAAAATTAGTTATGGTTTTGCACCTGGTGAAGAAAATAGGGCTATGAATGAGGTTGACTATTTATTATTAGATCCTAATTTAGGCTCGACAGCAAAAGGGGTCGCGATAGAAATATTAAATTCATCGGGGCAGAGAAATAAACTACTTCGTTTAGGAGCAATTGATTCACCAATTCCTACAGCAAATAATTGGACTAGCGTTTCTGTGCCAACGACAGGCGCTGCAACACATGAGCTGCTATTAAACTTTACAGCACGCTATGTTCGTTATGGAACTGAGCCAATTAAACCAGGTAAAGCAAACAGTAAAATGACCATAACGTTAAATACTAATTAAATTTAACTATCAAATAAAAGCTTAGTTAATTTTAGTATCGTTGAAAGAGTTAGCAAGATTTCGCTAACTCTTTTAATAAATAAAGAGCATTAATCGTAGGTCACATTTAGAGTGGGTTTATTGTTGAATTGATTATATTCGACTTTTACAAAATCAGAACTGAGTTTTTTGGCATTTTTAAGTGAACTGGTTTTGGTGATATTTTTACCATTGCGGAAACATTCAAGATCAATTTGTTCGCTACTGGATACTTTAACTGCGCATTGTGGCTCATAGACATAGCCAATAAAAGTAATGGTTCCACCTCCGATTCGATTGGTTGCAGCATGGGTAAAAGTAAAACTGGAAATGAGTAAAGCAGTCACTGTTACAATTGAGGATAAACATTTCATTGCTTCTACCTCCTAGTTGAACTAGCGCTAGTTAAATAACACGAGTAGCGCGTTACAAAATTCTCACTGACTAGTTTAGTTCAAATACGAGTAAAAAATATGATTTATGCTAATAAAATATCGATTTTATTTAGTTTATTTTGTAACAGTATGAAATTTAAACTAATTTATTTAGTGTAATATTCTAAAAAGATAGCTAAAAATAGATAGATACCGACAATAAGTCGGTATCTAATAGAGATTATCAATATGAAATTTTATTAGATTGCTATTAATTGATTTTATATTCTAAAGGATTAGCGTTTGATAGCATGGGTTGTGGAATAACTAATTGATATTGCATATCAATAATAATCGGATCCCTTGGTGTTGGCTGGTATTGAAAAGTGATATATCACATTATTTGGCAGGTGATTTGCCCTTGTTTTAATCAACAAGGGCTTTTTATTCGAATTTTATTCTGATTATTTAAAGATTTTGAAACGAATTTCATCATCCATAAAGTCTTTATCACCCGCAGGAGCATTAATTGACCCAAATACCATTTGAGCACGTAGTACCCAATTATCAGGTGTTCCCCACTCTTTTTGTACCTGAGTATCAATGAGTGGATTATAGTGTTGCAGTGATGCCCCGACGTTTTCTTGCGCTAAGGCTGTCCATACCGCAAATTGTGCGATACCGCTGGCTTGTTCTGACCAGATTGGGAAATTGTCGGCATAAAGTGGGAATTGCTCTTGTAAGCCTTTCACGACCGCCATATCTTCGAAAAATAAGATAGAGCCAGCACCCGCAGCGAAGCTATCAATTTTTTGTTCAGTAGCTGCAAATGCCTGTTCTGGCACGATGGCGCGCAATGTTTCTTTGGTGATGTTCCACAGTTTTTTATGCTCTGCGCCAAATAAGATCACAACACGTGATGTTTGTGAGTTAAAAGAAGAAGGTGAATGTTTTACTGCTTCTTTAATTAATTTTGTAACATGCTCTTCAGAAACTGGTAATGCATCGCCGAGGTTATAAATAGTGCGACGATTTTTAATCATTTCAATAAATGCGTTTGACATGTGAGTCTCCTAGCTATTTGTTAAGTATTACTATAGCGCTGTGAAGGGAAAATCATAGAAAAAAAAATTAACGGTAAGGTTCAAATTTTTCGGCTGAGTCAATTTAATTGTTTTTTATTAAAATCAATTAAATACAAATTGTTATTTTTTATGATTGCATTGGGGAGCATCTATCAGCCCTTCATGATAGAAAATTGAAAGAAATTTTTGATTGATGTGGTAAGGCGCTTTTATCTAGGAATGCCTTGTTCCTATGATAAAGCGCCATTTATATTTTAACGGATACGATATCGGCTAGGTAATTCACTAAAGCCAAAACCGTTGGTCTTTTTCACGGGGATCTGTACAGAAATTCGCTCTTTCATCGCTTCAACATGGCTAATTACCCCAATCGTTTTTCCGGATGCATTCAGGCTTTCTAACGCATCTAAGGCAATATCTAATGTTTCAGGGTCGAGTGTGCCAAAGCCTTCGTCGAGAAATAAAGACTCGAGTTGAGTTTTGTTACTCACCATATCCGATAATGCGAGAGCAAGCGCTAGGCTGACTAAGAAACTTTCTCCGCCAGAGAGGGTTTTAATATCCCTGATAGTATCGGCCTGCCAGCCATCAATCACTTGTAATTCCAGATCCGCATTATGATTACGTTTTAGCAAATAGCGACCATGTAGCTTATCCAAGCGCAGATTAGCGAGAGAAATGAGGCAATCAAAGGTTAACCCTTGCGCGTAACGGCGGAATTTATCTCCTTCCGCTGAGCCAATCAGTTCGCAGAGATATCCCCAATCTTCATAGTGGGATTGGCTCTGCTCGATTTCTTGTAATAAGCCACGTTGTTGGTGACGTTGTTGTTTGTCTGCTTCGAGTTGGCTGAAGATCTGCCCCTGTTGTTTATTGAGATTTTTAATCTCCTCATCAAGCTGAGTAATTGCTTGCTGCCACTCCTCCAAGCTTACCTCAATATGATCATCGGGCTTTTGGGCCAAATGTTCTTGTCGTGCGCGCTCACCTTCTTTATAACGGGTTTGCGCTTGTAAACGTGACTGGAGTAATCGTTGTTGCAATTGTTCAAGTTGCAGCTTTTCATCCGGCGATAATAGTGCGGCTAAGAATGCTTGCTGTGTTGCAAATGGGCTAGTCGAAAGGGCATGCTCGAAGCGCTGCTGTGCTGTGGTTAACTGATATCGTGTCTTTTCTATCGTCGTGATGACCTCGTTAAGGCTGCCTTTTAGAGAAGCTAAGTGTTTTTCATGATGCGTGACCTGCTCATTAAGTTGTTGTTGCTGATGAGCCAGTTTGTTTTGCTGATCTTGCAATTGACCCATAAATTGTGAAATAGATTGCCCATCAAGTAATAGCTGCCGTGCCGCCTGTTTTTGTTCAACCTGTTGTTGTAACTGTTGCAATTGCTGTTGCGTATTTTCTAGCCGTTTACTTAAATGGGTTTGTTGAGCTAACTCAACTTGCAACGTCGCCTCAGCGACCGCTATTTTTTGGCTAATATCTTGCGCACTTTGTTTTTTCGCAGCATATAGCTGACCACGCTGCTCTAGTAACGTAAACCACTGTTCAAAACTTTTGCTTTCAGGCAACCTAAATTCAGCCAAAGCCCCGTGGAGCTGTTGCTGCTGCTGATTATGGCGCTGTTGGTGTACGACATGCTCTTTTTGTGTTTCATCAATAAGTTGGTGCTGATGCTTAATTCGTTCAGTAAGCAAGGCGAGCGAGGATTGTTGCTGTTTATTTAATGACTGCTGCTCATGTAATCGGTGTTTAAGTTGTTGATATTCACGTTCGAGGGCGGTGAACGCCTGTAATGACTGCTGTTTCTCTGATAACTGTTTTTGGATATCCGTGAGCAACTGCTCTACGGCAGCATGAGTCGTGGTCAGTTCAGGGGCGAGAGCCTTCTGGCACGCGGTCATCCATTGTGTTCGCAGCTGACGCTCTTGAGCTATAAGCTGCTGTTGTGCCTGTTGATTTTCTGCTTGGCGCTGCATTTCTCTTTGCAGTAGCGACTGTTGAGTGACTTGCGTTTGCTTAAGCTCTTCTAACTGTTTGGTTAATGCGATTAAGCGCTGTTCAGTTTGCGTTGGCTCTACAGATTGATATTGTTCAATTGCAGGGTGTTCGGTAGAGCCACAAAGTGGGCAAGGCTCACCCGCAATAAGTTGTTGGCGCTCCTTTTCTAAACTGACGATTTTCTGCTCTAAGCGTAACCGCACATTCAAATCTGTTAAATGAGGCTGAAGGTGCGTAATTTGTATTTCAGTTAGCTGGAGCTGCTTTTCAGCCTGAGAAATTGATTGGGTTAGCTCCTCTTGCTGGTGTTGTTTGATTTTTAATTGGTTTTGCTGCTCTTGCCATTGAGATAACAATAAAGGTAAAAGTTGGGCATGTTGTGATCTGGTGTGTAGCTGTTCTATTGATTGATTAAGTTGTTCAATATCTTGTTTTTCTTGCCACTCTAGATAGCGACTTTCAACGAGTTGATATGCCGCAGTATCCTGTTCAAGTTGGTGCTGCGTTTGGGCATTTTGCTCAATTTGCTGTTGTTGCTCGCTAACTAATGCTGACTGCTCTTGTTGCAGTAGTTGTTGTTTTTGCTCTAAGGCTTGTACTTTTTGACTCAATTCATCAATAAATTGACCTTGTTGCCGCCATAAACCTATTTGTTGGGTAATAGCCGCATCTTGGGGATGTTGCTGTAGGTAATGTTCAATTTGCTGTAACTCTTCACGGTCCAAATGAGCTTGATGTTGGGTTCGAGTAATTAAGCTGTGCTTCGATTGATATTCCGTGTGATATTGCTCTTTTTGTTCTGAAATTTCTTTAATCTGTTGGTGTAGATGAAGAGTCGCATTATCTAATGGGCGAACGTGGGTATCGATCAACACGGTTTGCTGCTGAACATAATTTTGGTGCTGGCTATGCTCATGTTGGACTTGAGCAAGTTGTGCTTGTAAAGGCGCAAGTTGTTGAGTGTTATTTTCACACTGTTGTGAAAGGCTCTGTTGCTTCTCTAATAATTCATTTAATGCCTGTTGTTGGCGTTCCACATCCTGCCATAAAGGACGCAAATTTTCGGCAGGCAGATTGTCTGAGAGTTTTTTAAACTGAGGCTCAGCGTCTTGATATGCCTTTTCAGCCTGCTGTTGATCAAGCTCTAACTGATGTAAGCGGGCAGTTAACTGTTGTTGGCGTTGCTGCCAATATAACGCTTGTTGGTTTCGCGTTCGTTTTTGATTAAGCTGCCTTTCTTGGTCTGCTAATACGGTTTGTTGTTCGATGAGGGCTTGATGTTCGCTTTCGGTGAGCAAATGAATGCTTTGCGCTCGAGCTTTTAAAATCTCTAAATCATTTTTGACCTGTTTGTGCTGGCGATAGATATAGCTGGATATTTGACTATAAATTTCCGTGCCGGTGATCTCTTCTAACAGATCGGCTCGCTCTTTTTCGCTCGCATTTAAAAAGGCGGCAAAATCCCCTTGTGAAAGCAAAATAGACTTTGTAAACCGTCCGAAATCTAGCCCTGTGATCTGAACAATTTGTTCTCGTATGTCACTGACTTTTTCCGCAATGATTTTGCCGTCACTGACAATCGCTAGCTCGGCTTTTGGCGGTTGTAATTTTCCTTCTGGCTTGTTGCTGGCTCGTCGTTGGCTCCAAAATGCGCGGTAAGCGATACCTTTGACCTCAAATTCCACTTCAGCCAAGCACTCGCCAGTATGGCGTGTCATAAGCTCATTCTGTTTAACGGATAGCGTACTTAAACGAGGTGTTTGGTGATAGAGTGCGAGACAAATAGCATCTAGTAAGGTGGTTTTACCCGCTCCAGTAGGGCCTGTGATCGCAAACAATCCTTGGCTAGCAAACGGCTCTTGGGTGAAGTCAATTTTCCATTCGCCTTTTAGAGAGTTAATATTTTTTAGGCGTAGACTTAAGATTTTCATGAATTTCCCTCTAACTCAGCACGCAAAGCGTCATAAGATTGCCTAAAGAGTACTAATAAGCGCTGCTCTTTTTCTTTATCATCTAGCGACTCTTCCGCTAAACGACGCAAAAATACCTCTTCGGCGGTAAGCTCATTTAAGGTTTCATTAGCGAGAGCTTGTTGGGGGTTTTGTGGTTTACGTGCACGGCGTAACAATACAACTTCAACGGGTAAGCCTTTGATAATACTTTTAATACGTTGTTGGATATCAGCAAGATAGTCCTGTGAAGCGACTTCGATATCTAACCAAACTGGGGGCGTATCTGGCTCGATAGAGAGTGCATGTAACTGCTTTTGAATGTCTGCAAGTGACCCTTTTAGTGTTTGCAAAGGTTGAAAAATTGGGATCGCAAGTTGGTGGATCTGCGACAGTTCGCGGCCATCAAACTCCACTAAGCAAACACTTTTTTGTTGGTTCGCTTCATCAAAGCTTAATGCAATCGGTGAACCAGAGTAACGAATATGTTGCTGTTGACCAATAACTTGCGGACGATGAATGTGCCCCAAGGCGATATAGTCAGCCGGAGGGAAAGCGGCAGAGGGAAATGCGTCTAAAGTACCAATATAGATATCACGCACAGACTCCGTCAATTCAGCCCCGACAACCGTTAAATGCCCCGTTGCGATAATTGGGATATCTAACCCCATAGTTTGCCGCTGCTGCTCGGCAAGCTGATAGCTAGCTTGGTAATAGTCACGAATGGCTGTTTGTAATGATAGCTGCTTCTCTTCACTGCTCTGTCCTGCAACACTTAATTGAATATCTCTAGGGCGTAGAAAAGGGATCGCACACAACAGTGCTCCGGGTTGCCCTTGTGCATTCTTTAATGTGATCACATGGGGCGTTGCTCCTGAAGTGACGACATCCGTATTCAAATAGGCAAGCAGTGAACTGGTTTCATTTAAGACGGAAACAGAGTCATGGTTACCACTTAGGATCACCAATTGGCAACCTGTTTGCTGTAGCGAGACGACAAATTGATTATAAAGCTCACGGGCATAACTTGGGGGGGAGCCGGTATCAAAAATATCTCCCGCAACAATCATGGCATCAACTTGATGAAGTTTGACCTGCTCAATAAGCCAAGTTAAAAACTGTTGATGTTCGGCTGCGCGGCTTTTAGTGAAAAAATACTGGCCAAGGTGCCAGTCAGAGGTATGGATAATACGCATGAAGGCCCCTTCCTACGGCTTTATATGTATACTATGCTCAGTATACCCTATCATGACCCTTTAAGGGGATCTCTGAACAAGCAGACAATTCAATGTGATAACGATAGGCGAAGCAGCAGGCGCGACAATGTAAAGTATGACGAGAATGTTTCACTTAAATGACAATTTACCGCTAATATAGAAAGGATTATTGTTATTTGATGACGGTATTCATAATTCTGTCATAAAAGTGACGCATAATGCTTTCACTTTTAATGATCTCTTCTTATTTACAGGATTAATCATGGCAAGACGCATTCTAGTGGTTGAAGATGAAGCGCCCATCCGAGAAATGGTTTGTTTTGTATTAGAGCAGAATGGTTTTCAGTCGATTGAAGCTGATGATTATGATTCCGCCATCGCGCAGTTAGTTGATCCATTACCCGACCTTGTTTTATTAGACTGGATGATCCCTGGTGGTTCAGGCATTCAAGTGATTAAACACATGAAACGTGACAGTGATACGCGCGATATTCCTGTGATGATGTTAACCGCAAGAGGGGAGGAGGAGGACCGCGTAAAAGGATTGGAAGTGGGGGCGGATGATTACCTAATAAAGCCGTTTTCACCCAAAGAGCTCGTCGCTCGTGTGAAAGCCATTCTACGCCGTATTTCCCCGATGGCAACAGAAGACATTATTGAAATGAACGGGTTAACACTAGACCCAACGTCTCATCGGGTCAGCAGTAATGACACTCCTATTGATATGGGGCCGACGGAGTATAAGCTGCTGCATTTCTTTATGACTCACCCTGAACGAGTATATAGCCGCGAGCAGTTACTCAATTATGTATGGGGAGCGAATGTGTATGTTGAAGATAGAACGGTTGACGTGCATATCCGCCGCCTCAGAAAAGCCTTGGAGGCTGAAGGGCATGATAAAATGGTTCAAACAGTGCGTGGTACTGGTTATCGCTTCTCAGTGCGTTACTGATCAATAACAGGAGATACCAGTGCTTGAACGCCTATCATGGAAACAGCTAATTTGGGGGCTGTTTTTATTCATCTTACCTGCATTAATCTTATCGATTTTTATCGGCCATCTTGCATGGCTTTTAGTCATCTCATTGACCGCAGCGCTGATTTGGCACAGTTATAACTTGATGAAGTTGTCATATTGGTTATGGCTTGATCGGAGCATGCTGCCCCCTGATGGTAAAGGCGGCTGGGAGCCAATCTTTTATGGGATCTATCAGCTTCAGCAGCGCAACCGAAAACGTCGGCGTGAATTAGGGCAGTTGATCAAACGCTTTCGCAGTGGCGCAGAATCTCTCCCTGATGCTGTCGTAATGATGACTCTTGAAGGGAATATTTTCTGGTGTAATCGCCATGCTCAACATTTATTAGGTTTTCGCTGGCCGGAAGATAGCGGGCAACCGATTTTTAATTTATTACGCTATCCAGATTTCAGCCGTTATTTTACATTACAAAACTATGAACAAGCGTTAACGATAGAGCTAAACAGTGGCGCTATTGTTGAATTTCGTGTCTTACCCTATACCGAAGGTCAGCTATTAATGGTTGCGAGGGATGTCACGGAAAAGCGCCGATTAGAAAAAGCACGTAGAGACTTTTTTGCGAATGTCAGCCATGAACTACGCACACCACTAACGGTGATCCAAGGTTATCTTGAAGTATTAGATGATCAAGAAAATGCCTCAGCTGCCAACAAAAAAGCGTTAACGGTAATGCAAGAGCAGGCGCATCGAATGGATAATTTGATTAAACAACTGTTACAGTTATCTCGCATTGAAGTGGCGCCTCATATTAATTTAGATGAGCAGGTAAATATTCCTGTAATTTTAAAAATGATTGAACAGGAAGCGATGAGTTTAAGCCAAGGGCGGCAACAGTTTAAATTTATGGTTGATGAAAAGCTGTATGTTTACGGTAATGAAGAGCAGCTTCGTAGTGCGGTGGCTAACTTGGTCTATAATGCCATTATGCATACACCGGAAGGGACAACGATCCAAGTCAGTTGGCAGAAAACACATAATGGGGCACGTTTTGGCGTTGCTGATAATGGGTTGGGGATCCCCCCAGAGCATATTCCACGTTTAACTGAACGTTTCTACCGTGTTGATAAGGCGAGGTCTCGCCAAACAGGGGGAGGAACGGGGCTTGGTTTAGCGATCGTCAAACACGCTTTGCAGCATCATAATAGCCAATTAATGATAACCAGTCAGTTAGGCAAGGGGAGCGAATTCTCTTTTACCCTGCCTCCTGTATTGATTGTATCAGACAAAAAAACAGCTAAAACACTTCATTAAAGACGTGACATACCTCGATGAGAGCGGCAAACAGCCGTTCTTATCGACCCAATCCAACATATCATTATCACCGCCAGATATGTCGCTCCTTCTTATTTAAAAAATGAATCTCTCTATATTTGTGATGGGTTATTAAAAATTTCTGTTTTCTAAAAAACCTATATTTCGCTTTGCAAAACCATAATCGATTTAAAAGATAAGATAAATAATGGTTTAATTGGTTGTTTTTTGTTCAAATCATATAGCGCATATTCTTATTTTACTGACAGTAATCACTAGTTATAAAAAATACTTTAGAGATTTATTCTTGTTTTTAGGTTTGCTATTGCCTTTTTTCCCTATAAAAGTTTTACTTGTAGCCAGTTATTGGCGATTTTTTCTGTTTTTTGATTTTTAATCTTGCCTGATGTGATAAATCGTACACATTGTATTGTTTATCAACTTGTTAATTAGAATTCTATACCGCCATTTATAATTCAAAGAGTTACTGATTAGTTACTCTATATTTTCTAACACCGTTACAAAGATTTAACATAAAATATGGCTCATCGTTTAACATCCAGAGATATTCTTGCCTTAGGTTTTATGACCTTTGCGCTCTTCGTTGGTGCTGGAAATATCATATTTCCACCAATGGTTGGCTTACAGGCTGGCGAGCAAGTGTGGACTGCCGCGCTAGGCTTTTTGGTTACAGGTGTGGGGTTGCCTGTTTTAACCGTTGTGGCATTAGCCAAAGTGGGTGGGGGTATTGAAGCCCTAAGTACACCTGTTGGTAAAACGGCGGGGCTATTGCTTGCTGTTGTTGCTTACCTGTCCGTTGGCCCGCTATTCGCCACGCCTCGCACTGCGACGGTTTCTTACAAAGTGGGGATTGCACCGCTACTTGGTGGCGAATCAGATATATCATTATTAATTTATAGTGCAGTCTATTTTGTGCTAGTCATCGGTATTTCTCTATACCCAGGTAAACTGCTGGATAGTGTAGGTCACATACTGGCACCTGTAAAAATGTTAGCCCTTGCTATCCTTGGTGTTGCGGCTGTGCTTTGGCCGGCAGGTCAACCTATGTTATCAACAGATGAATACCGCGATATGGCCTTCTCAAATGGCTTTATCAATGGCTATTTGACGATGGATACATTGGGGGCAATGGTCTTTGGTATCGTGATTGTTAATGCGGCTCGTTCGCGAGGTATCGAAAACTCCTCACTGCTGACCCGCTATACCATGTGGGCGGGGCTGATTGCGGGAGTGCTACTGACACTGGTTTACCTTTCACTATTTAAATTAGGTGAAAACAGCGCATCCATTATTCCAAACCCTCAAGATGGTGCTGATATTCTGCATGCCTATGTTCAGTATACATTTGGTAACTATGGTAGCTTCTTCCTTGCCGTATTGATTTTTGTTGCCTGTATGGTGACGGCTGTTGGTTTGACCTGTGCTTGCGCGGAGTTCTTTAGCCGCTATGTGCCAATCTCTTACCGCACGCTAGTTTTGGTACTTGGTGCATTCTCCATGGTCGTTTCTAATCTTGGATTAAGTAAACTGATTGCGTTTTCTGTTCCTGTATTAGTGGCGATTTACCCACCTTGTATTGTGCTTATTTTATTAAGCTTTACTTTAAAGTGGTGGCGTAACCCAAGTGTGGTGATTGCCCCAACCATGTTGACCAGTTTTATTGTGGGGTTAATTGGTGCAGCGAAAGCGTCAGATCATCTGAAAACGTATATTCCTGATTGGATGACTGGAATCCCGTTATATCAACAAGATTTGGCATGGTTATTACCATCATTTGTGGTGTTAATTGTAGCGGCAATTTGTGACCGAGTGATCACACCCGCAGCCGAACATAAACAAGCCTAAAAATATCAATATTCAATAATAGAAAAAGGAGCTTATTAGCTCCTTTTTTACTTCTTATTCTGACGGAAAAATATCATAAAAAGAAAGGTTTAAAATAAAAATAGTGCTTTTAATTGCAGTTATTACTTATTGTGATATTAATAATATAAATATGTAGACAAGAGTCATCTGTGATCTTTTGTTTATAAGAAATAATCTGCTATTGGAGCCTTGCATGAAAAAAAATGTTGCTAGCGTGATTGTTGATATTCTCCAAAATTCAGGTGTGAAGCATTGTTATGGCATCGTTGGTGATACTTTAAATTATGTCACGGATGCGATACATGAAAGTAAGATGGAGTGGATCCATGTAAGGCATGAGGAGGTTGGGGGATTTGCCGCCGGTGCCGAATCCTTTATTTCAGGCCAACTCACCGCATGTGCAGGCTCCTGTGGACCTGGAAGCTTACATTTTATTAATGGATTATATGAATCACATCGCAATGGCGCGCCTGTTATTTTGATTGCAAGCCAATTAGATACTAATACAACCGATAGTTCTTTCCCTCAATACGTCGATTTTAAATCCGTTTATAGTGAATGCTCAGTATTCTGCGAAGAAATTATTAGCCCTGATAAAGCGATTGAAGTGACAAAAAATGCCATTAGTGCAGCTTTAAGTCAAAAAGGTGTCGCTGTTATTATTCTTCCAGTAAATATAAGTAAGTCTGAAATAGATTATCCAAATAAAATAGCCGTCAATTATCATCAACCGCGAATTATCCCTGCTCAAGAAGATATTAAAGCGCTGGCAGATGTATTAAATAAAGGTAAGAAAATAGGTATTTATGCGGGGATTGGTAGTAAAGATGCCAGAGGAGCACTTCTTCAATTGGCAGAAAAATTAAAAGCGCCAATTGCACATACCTCACGAGCCAAAGATTTTATTGAATATGATAACCCATATAATGTGGGAATGACGGGAATGATCGGTATTGAGTCCGGTTTTATCATGTTAAAAAACTGCGATACTTTGCTGCTGTTAGGTACTGATTTCGCATGGCCTCAATTTTTCCCTGAAAAAGCAACCATCGTACAAGTTGATATTAATTTAGAAAATATCGGTAAACGCCACCCTGTCAATTTAGGGCTCAATGGTGATGTCAATGAAACATTATTGCAATTATTGCCTTTAATTGACAATAAAACCGATGATGAGTTTTTACGTAAATCTGTCGATTTGCACAAAAAGACACTCGAAAAAATTAGCTGGCTAGAAAAAGGGGCGAAAGCTCATGTCATCCACCCTCAATACCTTGCTCAGCTACTCGATAAGCATGCAGATAGCGACGCTATTTTTACGGCAGATGGGGGTTCTGCAATGGTTTGGATGCTGCGCTATATCAATACCAATGGGCAGCGAAGAACATTAACGAGCTTAAAACATGGCACCATGGCTAACGCAATGCCTCAAGCATTAGGATTGAAAAAAGCGTTTCCTAATCGCCAAGTGATCTCTATGTCAGGTGATGGTGGGTTAGCGATGCTATTAGGCGATCTACTCACTATGACGCAAGAAAAATTGGCGGCAAAAATCGTTATCATCAACAATAAATCGCTTAACTTTGTTGAATTAGAACAAAAAGTTGAAGGGTTATTGAATAACTATACCGATTTAGAAAACCCTGATTTTGGTAAGTTGGCGAGTGCGTTAGGGATGTTTGGTGAATCAGTTGAATCCCCAGAAGCATTGGAGGACGCTGTTATCCGCTTCCTAAATTATAATGGCCCAGCGGTATTAAACGTGCATACTTCACCGAATGAATTGGTTATGCCACCGAATGTAGAGCTTAATAGTGTTGTCGGTATGGGGCTTTATACGGCAAAAGCGGTTTTACATGGTCGTAGTGAAGAAGCGATCAGCCTTATTGTGGATAATTTTATTCGTAAATAACGCAAGGTAATTTCAGGTCGTGGGTCAACATCAAGGTGTTTGGCTGCGGCCATAAGAGACTGTGAAAACCATTAAAAATATCAATTTGTTGATTTTTTAGTAGATAACACTAAGCGGGTCTCTCCACTTAGCTAATCATTTAAATGGCGGGTTATCCCGCCATTTGTTTTAAGTGTGGATTTTAATCGACACCAACGGCTTTACCGGCTGGACGACGAACATCATTTGAACCGTAGATATAGCCTTGGCGAACTTTGCCTGAAACTGCGGCATCATTGCCTGATGAGTCTGTTTTATCTCCTTTAGCATCCGGTACGGGCACCATAATTAACTCTGCTGCGCCCCATGGTGTTTGTTCTACCATTTTGTAACCCATCTTATCGAGCAACGCTAAGGTATCTTTAGAGACACCACGCTCCTCATAGTAAACTTCATCGGGTAACCATTGATGGTGGATACGCGGTGCGTTCACGGCTTCTTGAGGAGGCATTCCATGGTCAATGATATTTAGGGCGGTTTGCAATGTGATTGAAATAATCCGTGACCCGCCTGGGGAGCCGAGCACTAAGAACACTTTACCATCTTTGGTCACTATGGTTGGGCTCATCGATGATAGTGGGCGCTTACCAGGAGCAATCGCGTTTCTTTCACCTTGAACTAAACCATACATATTTTTCTCACCAACTTTGGTGGTGAAATCATCCATCTCATCATTTAAAAAGAACCCTGTACCAGGCGGGATCACCACGGAGCCGAAACGGCCATTGATGGTATAAGTCGTTGAAACCGCATTACCTTTGTCATCGACAACAGAGTAATGAGTGGTTTCTGGTTTTTCATGTGGCCCTACACCGGGTTGGACTTGTGTTGATGGCGTTGCTTGGTTAGGTTTGATCTCTTTACGTAGCTCTTCTGCGTAGGCTTTACTCAATAACTTGTCGGTTGGGTTATCGACAAATGCCGGATCGCCTAGGAAAGTGTTTCTATCCATGTAGGCATGGCGCATTGCCTCTGTGAGAGTATGAATATATTCTGCCGAATTGAACCCCATCTCTTTAAGGTTATAGCCTTCTAAGATATTGAGTGTTTGGCAGATGGTTACCCCTCCCGAGCTAGGCGGCGGTGCTGAAATAAATTTATAGCCTCGATAGGTACAGCTAATTGGTGTGGTGTCGGTGATCGTATAATTAGCAAAATCTTTTGCGGTTAAGATCCCCCCATTCTTTTTAGACGCTTCTTCTACGATCTTCGGTATTTCGCCTTCATAGAAAGCTTTAGGGCCTTCTTTCGCAATTTTTTCAAGGGTATTGGCTAAGTCGGTTTGTACTAACAGATCGCCGGGTTGAAAGGCACTACCATTAGGTTTTAAAAAAATGCGTGCGACTTCTGGGTCTTGCTTAAAGCGATCGACAGTGGTATCTAGGACATCGGTATCTGCCCGCGTTAAAACAAAACCTTCTCTGGCTAATTTAATTGCCGGCTCCATGACTTGCTGGCGGCTCATTGTGCCATATTTTTCGAGCGCATAATCAAGCCCTTTTACCGTTCCCGGAACCCCCGATGCGAGGTAACCATAGAGGCTGGCATCTTTTATTAAATTACCATTCTTATCTAAGTACATATTAGCGCTAGCGGCTTCTGGGGCGGTTTCTCTAAAGTTGATAAAAAGATCTTTGCCATTAGCAAGGTGAATGGTCATAAATCCGCCGCCACCAATATTACCACAGCATGGATTAACCACGGCTTGGGCATATCCCACAGCAACAGCCGCATCAACTGCATTACCGCCTGCATTAAGGATGTCGGCACCAATTTGAGAGGCTAGGTGTTGAGAAGACACAACCATTCCTTTTTTGGCCTCGACAGCAGGTTCTGAGGCGGCAAAGAGTTGAGGTGAGATAAGCAGTGAAAGTAATAGGACAGAGGGGCGCCATGATGTTTTTATCATTCGTATCTCCCGATGAATAAAATGGAATGGGCTTTTTATGAAATTGAGTAACACAATTAACTAATGTGATTCATTTGTTAATTAATTGTGTTCTTTATGTATAGCATAAAATAGCTGGAGAGACTGAAAGATACAATCGAGAAATGTTAACAATGTAGTGAAAAAATTAACTTAAAAATATAAAACAATGGGTTAAGCAGAGCCTGATCGTGGCTCTGCTTAGGGAGACCAATTTATTTTTGGTTGAACAATGCAATATGGATCCAGCCGTTATTGGTCAGTACCAATGGGCTTTGTTGTGATTTTTCAGCACGCTCTTGGGTTGATTTGATTTGTGGGTAGGCGGCAATGACTTTTTCATTTTTGGCCCAAGGTGCCACATCTTCAATTTTTTGTTTAAAGTTAGCGATAGAGATTTTTTGACCACCGCGCTCAGCAGGCTCTGTGAAATTCGTGACTTCAGTGACCACTAACTTACCTGTACAGAAGCTGCCACGCCCAGAAAATTCGGCTTTTGCCTCATCAAAGAATTTTTGACCTTCACTCGTTAAGGTAAATTCAACACCTTCACCTGTTTGTTCTGTTCCCCACATATCTTTGATAACGACTTTTTTTTCTGATTTGTTTAATAATCCAGCATCAACCAAACTATCTAATTGTTCTATTTTTCGAGTATTTGCTTGTGCTAAAAGCTCAGCAGGGAATGGGCCAGTATTGATACAAATAGCCGATTTAGTATCGAGATAATCTTGAATGGATTTTTTGAAATTACTTTCAGAGGCTGTTTGGTTGTTATCACAGCCTGCAAGCAAAGTACCAGCTATAACAACCGATGCTAACAGTTTAAATTTCATCGTTTTTTTCCTACTTTACGATTGACGCTATATTGAGTTAAAAATGTAACTATTTATGGATAAATGTAACCATATTATAAATAGCAGTCCTGTAAAAGTATGGTGCGCTATATATCCTCAGATATATTGTTCTTTAGCATCAATTAAGAACTTTCTAGCAATAATTATTTGAAAAAAGACGAATAAAAAGCAGAGAATAAAGTAAAAGCGGGCAAATGGGATTGTCAAAAATAAAAAATCGGCATAAACCGAAGTTTATGCCGATCCATAAAAACAGTAAACGCTATGAATTATAGGCCAGTTGCGTTTTTAGTCAGGTAGTCAGCAACACCTTTAGGTGATGCGTTCATGCCTTCTTTACCTTTTTCCCATTGCGCTGGGCAAACATCACCGTGCTCTTCGTGGAATTGCAGCGCATCAACCATACGCAGCATTTCATCGATGTTACGGCCGAGTGGTAGGTCGTTAACGACTTGGTGACGCACAACGCCATTTTTGTCGACCAAGAAAGAGCCACGCAGAGCAACGCCAGCTTCTGGGTGCTCAATGCCGTATGCTTTCATGATTTCACGTTTGACGTCAGCAACCATTGGGTATTTCACTTCACCAATACCGCCGTTATCAACAGGAGTTTTACGCCATGCGTTGTGAACGAATTCAGAGTCAAAAGAAACACCGATTACTTCCACACCACGTTTTTTGAATTCTTCATAACGGTGGTCGAACGCGATAAGTTCTGAAGGACAAACAAAAGTGAAGTCCATTGGCCAGAAGAAGATCACCGCTGGACGGCCGTTTAGGTGATTTTTCAGGTTAAAGTTGTCAACAATTTCACCGTTACCTAGAACAGCTGCAGCAGTAAAGTCAGGGGCTTGACGTGTTACCAGAACCATAATTTACTCCTATGAGTTTGAATTAAAGGTTTTATATCCATAATAGTTTAAACCACTTATTGGACCGCGTTAGGTGCCTAGTGATAGCGCTATTTTGCTGCTAGGAAGCCTTTCGCTGGTTGCCAACAAACCGTTCAAATTATTTAGGCAATATATCAAGAGAGAATATGAAATTCCCTACAAAGAATAAAGGTATAAATACCAATTTCTGTGATAGTTTTTATCTATCAATTATACTTATTTAACAAATTGATATCAATACAATAGTTTTATTACGGTAAAGTACAAGTGATAATTGATCAAGGCTTCAGTGTTGTGAGGTGACCGACAAATATTCCTTGTTCAGCCTGTTGTATCATTTGCGGATAAAACTGGAAAAAAATCTGTTCAAGTGGCTTATATTGCAATAAAAAGTCATCAAAAGAGCCGCTAAGCGCATGTAGTTTAGGCCGCCGACGTGCCATTCCATTCAACGATTGCCCTATATATGTTTTATCTGCATAGCGAATTAACCAATTTTGGGGCCAGAGAAACTCATTTAACTCCTGAAACTTTTCAGGCGTATGACGCAGATTAGGTTCAATTTGGCGACGTGCATAATAGATAAAATCGGCCAATCCGATAGTTTGTTCGATTTTAGACCAATGCAATGAGAGGAAATGATCCCATACAAGGTCAAGTGTGATCGGCGCGACCCGACGGTAATCCGGCCTGAACAGTGCGCGCGCTTCTTTGACTAAAGGGTGAGAGTCTGTCGCCTTATCAACAGCTCGATGCATAGTGATCCCCGCGACAACATCGGGCGCATAATGGCCTTCTGGGTTGCCACGAACGAAGTCGGCCATGATATTGCCCAATAGGGAGCTATTCGCTTTATAGGCAAGATGCAAGTGAGCAAGAAAGTTCATGTTGATATCATATACTCGATGCTTGGTAAATTATAGCCCGTTTACTGTGCACGCATCTTTAGATGTCTATGGTCTGTTGTTTTAACACGGATCTGAAATTGCCTAGAGATATCCGTTTAGCACGAAATCGAATAGAAAACAGAGATGCAGCGATGACATAAGGAAGAAAATTTTCGTGACTTGAGAAATATTTGTTAAATATTGAAGGTTTTTTCGGCAAAAATACGCTTATTTCTTGCGCCTTTGAGTGCTCAGCACTAGACTAGTCGCCTGTTTTTTTAGATTGAAGTTAAGACAATGCGTGTTTCCGATTTTACTTTTGAGTTACCTGAAGAATTAATTGCCCATTATCCTCAAGCGCAGCGAAGCGCATGTAGACTGCTAAGCCTTGATGGCCCAACGGGGCAGCTCACGCATGGTATTTTTACGGATATCCTTGAGAAACTGTCACCCGGTGATCTGCTGGTGTTTAACAACACGCGTGTCATTCCAGCAAGGCTATTTGGTCGTAAGGCGAGCGGTGGCAAAATCGAAATGCTGGTCGAACGAATGCTGGATGAGCATCGCGTACTTGCTCATATTCGGGCATCTAAAGCCCCGAAAGAGGGGGCAGAGCTGATTTTAGGTGAAGATGAAAGCGTTAATGCGACTATGGTTGCGCGCCATGGGGCTTTATTTGAAGTGCAGTTTGATGATCAGCGCGATGTATTGAGTATCCTCAATGAAATCGGGCATATGCCATTACCACCTTATATCGACCGCCCTGATGAAGAATCGGATAAAGAACTGTACCAAACCGTTTATAGCCAACGTCCTGGCGCGGTTGCAGCTCCTACCGCTGGCTTGCATTTTGATGAGCCTTTATTGGATGCACTACGTGAAAAAGGCGTTGAAATGGCGTTCGTCACCTTACACGTCGGCGCGGGAACCTTTCAACCCGTGCGTGTTGACACTATCGAAGATCATGTCATGCATTCTGAATATGCAGAGGTGCCACAAGAGGTTGTGGATGCCGTATTGGCATGTAAAGCGAGAGGTAACCGTGTGGTCGCTGTCGGAACCACTTCTGTACGCTCATTAGAAAGTGCGGCAAAAGCGAGCCAAGATGCGCTCATTGCCCCATTTTTTGATGATACCCAAATCTTTATTTATCCAGGGTTTGAGTATCAAGTGGTTGATGCTTTGATCACCAACTTCCATTTGCCAGAATCGACACTGATTATGTTAGTTTCTGCATTTGCTGGATATCAAAATACTATGCAGGCCTATAAAGAAGCAGTAGCACAAAAATATCGTTTCTTTAGTTATGGTGATGCTATGTATATCACGCGTAATCCTGATGCTCGTTTTGAGCAGATTGGGCAGTAGCGTGAGTTAGATAGGCGGTGGATAAGCTGCTCGCCTGTGAAAGTTAATATCAGCAACAGACTGTTTTTCTGCTGCTAGGAGAAATAAACGTGAAATATGAATTACAAACCACGGATGGCAATGCGCGTCGTGGGCGCTTGATTTTTGAGCGTGGCGTGGTGGAAACCCCCGCTTTTATGCCTGTTGGTACTTATGGAACAGTCAAAGGGATGACCCCAGAAGAGGTCAAAGAAACAGGTGCACAAATTCTGCTTGGTAACACCTTCCATTTATGGTTGCGCCCAGGGCAAGAGATCATGAAATTGCATGGTGACTTACACGATTTTATGCAATGGCAAGGTCCTATCTTGACTGACTCAGGCGGTTTCCAAGTCTTTAGCCTTGGTGCTATGCGTAAAATTAAAGAAGAAGGTGTGCATTTCCGTAACCCTATTAACGGTGAAAAAATCTTCTTAAGCCCTGAAAAGTCAATGGAAATTCAATACGATCTCGGCTCAGATATCGTGATGATTTTTGATGAGTGTACGCCATATCCTGCCGATTGGGATTACGCGAAGACATCCATGGAGATGTCCTTACGTTGGGCTGCACGTAGCCGTCAACGCTTTGATGAATTAAACAACAAAAACGCACTATTTGGCATCATTCAAGGTAGTGTTTACGAAGATTTACGTGATATTTCAGTTAAGGGGCTGGTAGAGATCGGCTTTGATGGGTACGCTGTAGGCGGCCTCGCGGTAGGTGAGCCAAAAGAAGATATGCATCGTATCTTAGAACATGTATGCCCACAAATTCCGGCGGATAAACCTCGCTATTTAATGGGGGTTGGTAAACCGGAAGATTTAGTTGAAGGTGTTCGCCGTGGCATCGATATGTTTGATTGTGTGATGCCAACACGAAATGCGCGCAATGGTCATTTATTTGTCACGAATGGCGTGGTAAAAATTCGCAATGCGAAGTATAAATCGGATACTTCAACACTCGATCCTGAGTGTGATTGCTATACTTGCCGTCATTATAGTCGTGCGTATTTACACCATCTCGATCGTTGTAATGAAATTCTTGGCGCAAGGCTAAATACCATTCATAATTTGCGTTATTATCAGCGTCTAATGGCTGGTATTCGTCAAGCGATTGAAGATGGTAACTTTGAAGAGTTTGCGAAAGATTTCTATCAGAAGATTGGCAAAAGCCAACCTTCATTAAATATGGAATGAATTTAAGTGCGAAATGAGCTTAATCTGTGTAGCATATTAAGCTTTGCTGTACTTATGTTTTAAATAGCGTTCAATAACAATGAGGAAAGTTGAATGAGTTTTTTTATTTCTGAAGCAGCGGCATCTGCAGGCGCGCCAGCACAGGGCAACCCGTATACGATGATTATTATGCTCGCCGTGTTTGCTTTGATCTTCTATTTTATGATTTTACGTCCACAGCAAAAACGTGCTAAAGAGCATCGTAAACTGATGGAGTCAATCACTAAGGGCGATGAAGTTTTAACAACAGGTGGTTTGATTGGTCGTGTAACCAAAGTTTCTGATAATGGTTATGTTGTTCTTGAACTGAGTGAGAACACCGAAGTAACTATCAAACGTGATTTCGTTGCTGCTGTTTTACCTAAAGGCACAATGAAAGGTATTTAATTTCTGATTTTTCCCGAAGGGAACTGCCGTGCTAAACCGTTATCCTTTGTGGAAGTATCTGATGCTGATCGCTGCGATCCTCATCGGTCTGCTTTATGCGCTTCCAAACCTATATGGTGAGGATCCGGCTGTTCAAATCACTGGCGTGCGGGGAACCGCCGCCAATGAGCAAACGCTGATCCAAGTCCAAAAAACGTTAGAAAAAGACAATATCCAGAGCAAATCTATTGCCTTGGAAAATGGGGCTGTACTTGCCCGATTCAACAACCCGGATATTCAATTGCGCGCTCGTGAAGCACTGGTTAGCGCTCTAGGTGACCAATATGTTGTTGCATTAAACCTTGCACCTGCAACACCTAAATGGCTAGAAGCTGTTGGTGGTGAGCCGATGAAACTCGGTCTAGACCTGCGTGGTGGGGTTCACTTCCTCATGGAAGTCGATATGGACACTGCATTAAGTAAATTGCAGGAACAAAACATGGACGGTATACGTAACGATTTGCGCCAAGCAAAAGTTCCGTACTCTTCTATCCGTAAAGGCGACAATTACAGCGTTGAGATCCGTTTCCGTAATGCTGATGATCGTAGCCAAGCAGAGAAAATACTCCTTCGTAAGTTCCAAGATCTTGTATTTTCTAATGGTAACAATAATACCATGACTGCGGTTATGACGGATGAGCGTCTACGTGAGGCTCGTAACTATGCCGTATCTCAAAACATTACCATTATTCGTAACCGTGTAAACCAATTGGGTGTTGCAGAACCTCTTGTTCAGCGCCAAGGTGCGGAGCGTATTGTTGTTGAGTTACCTGGTATCCAAGATACCGCGCGTGCCAAAGAAATTTTAGGGGCAACGGCAACCTTAGAGTTCCGTTTAGTTAACCAAAGTGTTGACCCAGCAGCGGCAGAAAATGGCCGTGTGCCAGGCGATTCTGAGGTTAAGTATGATCGTAATGGCTTCCCTTACGTTCTGTATAAGCGAGTCGTCCTGACTGGTGACCACATCACTGACTCAACTTCAGGTAGTGATGAAAATGGTGCGCCACAAGTAAGTATTGGCCTTGATAGCGCGGGTGGCTCTGTCATGTCTGATTTTACCCGTGACAATCAGGGTAAACAAATGGCAACGCTGTTTGTTGAATATAAAGACAGCGGGAAAAAAGATGCCGAAGGCCGTGTAATTTTGATGAAAGATGAGAAAGTGATTAACGCGGCGAATATTTCTGCGCGTTTCGGAAGCCAATTCCGTATCACGGGGATCACTGATCCAAACGAAGCTCGTCAATTGTCGCTATTGCTACGTGCTGGTGCATTAATTGCGCCAATCCAAATCGTTGAAGAGCGTACTATTGGGCCGACTCTTGGTTTACAAAACATTGAACAAGGTCTAAAAGCTTGTTTAGCTGGTTTGTTCGCCTCAATCTTATTTATGATTATTTACTATCGTAAGTTTGGTTTGATTGCGAGTACGGCGCTGTTTGCAAACTTGATCATGATTGTTGGGGTGATGTCCTTGTTACCAGGCGCCACACTGACTATGCCAGGTATTGCCGGTATCGTACTGACCCTTGCTGTCGCCGTCGATGCTAACGTTTTGATTAACGAACGTATTAAAGAAGAGTTGCGCAATGGGCGTTCAGTCCAGCAATCTATTCATGAAGGCTATAAAGGCGCTTTCTCAAGTATTATCGACGCAAACCTGACTACACTTATCACTGCAATTATTCTGTATGCAGTGGGTACAGGGTCAATCAAAGGCTTTGCAATTACGACAGCTATCGGTGTCGCCACCTCTATGTTTACAGCTATTATTGGTACACGTGCTATCGTGAACCTGCTATATGGCGGTAAACGTATCAACAAGCTGTCAATTTAAGGAGCACGTTGTGGCACAGGATTATACTGTTGAACAATTGAACTATGGTCGTAAAGTCTATGACTTTATGCGCTGGGACAACGTTGCCTTTGGGATTTCTATTGTATTACTGATCGCATCTATCGCGATTATTGGGATGAAAGGCTTTAACTGGGGCCTTGACTTCACTGGTGGTACAGTCATCGAAGTCAACCTGAGTCAGCCAGCTGATTTGGATAAAATTCGTGACAGCCTTTCTAATACGGCTCACAAAGATCCTTTAATCCAAAATTTTGGTAGCAGCCGTGACATCATGATCCGTTTACCACCTATTGAAGGGGTTGCAGGTCAAGAAGTCGGTAAAGAGATCATCACTATCATCAATAAAAATGTTGATGAGCAAGCGACAGTGAAGCGTATTGAATTTGTGGGGCCTAGTGTTGGGGCAGAACTTGCTCAAACAGGGGCACTTGCACTGTTAACGGCGCTTATCTGTATCTTGATTTATGTTGGTTTCCGCTTTGAATGGCGTCTAGCGACAGGTGCAGTATTAGCACTTGCCCATGACGTTGTGATTACGTTAGGTATTCTATCTTTGTTCCATATTGAGATAGATATGACCATCGTGGCGTCATTGATGTCCGTTATTGGTTATTCACTGAACGACAGTATCGTTGTATCTGACCGTATCCGTGAAAACTTCCGTAAAATTCGTCGCGGTACACCGTATGAAATCATGAACGTCTCTTTAACACAGACCTTAAGCCGTACCATTATGACATCTGCAACAACACTGTTAGTGGTGCTGATGCTGTATATCTTCGGTGGCGCGATGTTAGAAGGCTTCTCATTGGTCATGTTAATCGGTGTAACCATCGGTACGATTTCATCTATCTATGTGGCTTCTGCACTAGCACTGAAAATGGGTATGAAACGTGAGCACTTACTTCCACCGAAAGTTGAGAAAGAAGGTGCTGACCAAGAGTCTTTACTACCGTAATCCCCATTGGGTGAAAGTCGGTGGCTTAGGTGACTGAATGAAAGCCGTCTGGTGTGTTCTAAAAAGATGGCTTAAACATGAAAACACCCCGTTAGACTGCAAATGTACAGTCTTGCGGGGTGTTTTTTATTAAGCTCTGGGTTACACTGTTTACCCGAAATAAGAATCAGGAAACACTATGCACTGCCCATTTTGCTCTGCTGTAGATACGAAAGTAATTGACTCGCGTCTGGTTGGAGA
Source organism: Providencia sp. PROV189 (assembly GCF_028480065.1). Lineage (NCBI taxonomy): Bacteria > Pseudomonadati > Pseudomonadota > Gammaproteobacteria > Enterobacterales > Morganellaceae > Providencia > Providencia sp. PROV189. Next base: position 55,867 of record NZ_JAMPOG010000008.1, on the reverse strand, counting down.
AGGCTCTCAAGTGCGCAGGCGTCGTCAATGTCTGCTTTGCCATGAACGCTTCACCACCTTTGAAGTGGCGGAACTTGTTATGCCACGGGTAATTAAAAGTGATGAAGTACGCGAACCCTTCGATGAAGAAAAGCTAAGTCGTGGTATGCAAAAGGCCTTGGAAAAACGGCCCGTAAGTGCTGATGCCGTTGAACAGGCCATTATTTCTATCAAATCACAACTACGTGCAACAGGGGAACGTGAAATCCCTTCTAAAATGATTGGTAATTTAGTGATGGATGAACTGAAGAAACTGGATAAAGTGGCTTATATCCGCTTTGCTTCAGTCTACCGTAGCTTTGAAGATGTACGGGAGTTTGGCGAAGAGATCGCTAAATTACAGGATTAAGAACATGATTGAACAAGACCGCATCTATATGGCGCGGGCACTTGAGCTTGCCCAAAAAGGCCGTTTTACCACTTCACCAAATCCTAATGTGGGTTGCGTTATCGTACGTGATGGTGAAATTGTTGGTGAAGGGTATCACCAAAAAGCGGGTGAACCGCATGCTGAAGTTCATGCCTTACGCATGGCAGGAGAGAAAGCGAAAGGCGCTACCGCCTACGTAACATTAGAGCCATGCAGTCATCACGGTCGTACCCCACCTTGCGCTGAGGCTTTGATTAATGCGGGTGTTCGTCGTGTTGTGGCAGCAATGCAAGACCCCAATCCTCAAGTTGCAGGTCGGGGATTATATATGCTTTCTCAAGCGGGGATTGAAACCGCAAGTGGCGTATTGATGGAAGAAGCGGAATCATTAAACCGTGGATTTTTAAAGCGTATGCGTACAGCATTCCCTTATGTTCAACTGAAACTTGCAGCCTCCCTTGACGGCAAAACGGCCTTAGAATCAGGTGAAAGTAAATGGATAACGTCAGCAGCAGCAAGGCAGGACGTACAGGTATTGCGTGCGCAAGCGAGTGCAATTTTGAGTACCAGTAGTACTGTGCTGGCAGATAACCCTTCACTGACCGTACGTTGGAATGAATTACCTGCCGAGATACAAGCTGTTTATCCGCAAAGCACATTGCGTCAACCAATTCGTATTGTTTTAGATAACCATAATCGCGTCACGGCGGAACATAAGGTCACCCAATTGGCAGGTGAATGTTGGTTAGTTCGCTCTCAACCCGAGCCTGATGCGGTTTGGCAGGGGCAAGTTGAACAGCTTGCTATTCCATCTGATGATAATGGTATTGACCTTGTGATCTTGATGATGCAGTTGGCTAAACGAAATGTGAATAGCGTTTGGGTTGAAGCAGGACCAATACTCGCTGGCTCATTGCTAAAACTTGGTTTGGTGGATGAGCTGATTGTCTATATTGCTCCTAAATTATTAGGGGATACAGCGCGAGGTTTGGTGAATATTCCAGCACTTGCACATTTGTCAGATGCACAAAAATTTGAATTTACTGATGTGCAGAAAGTCGGTGATGACCTGCGTGTCAGGCTACGTCCTGTGTGGTAATAAAAGTTTTTTATCATTTTGCTAAAATTCAACCACGCGATTAACGAAAGAATGTGATAAAATCCGCGCCCCGCGGGTTATAATTAATATTAAAGGAAGGCTATGAACGTAATTAAAGGTGTTGTTGCCGCGCCACAAGCGCGTGTCGCCATTGCAATCGCTCGTTTTAACAACTTTATTAATGATAGTCTGCTGGACGGTGCTGTTGATGCTTTAGAGCGTATCGGCCAAGTGTCTCAAGATAACATCACTGTTGTCTGGGTGCCAGGCGCTTACGAGCTACCATTAACCGTTAAAGCACTGGCCGAAACGAAAAAATACGATGCTGTTATTGCATTAGGCACGGTGATCCGTGGTGGAACTGCGCATTTTGAATATGTTGCAGGCGAGTGCAGTTCAGGTCTTTCTCATGTCGCAATGAACAGTGAAGTGCCAGTCACTTTCGGTGTTTTGACGACTGAAAATATTGAGCAAGCCATTGAACGTGCTGGTACTAAAGCTGGCAATAAAGGCGCTGAAGCTGCTCTGACGGCATTAGAAATGATTAATGTACTTAAAGCTGTAAAAGGCTGATTTAGTTTTTATTTAAGGGGAATCTTGTGAAACCTGCTGCTCGTCGCCGCGCTCGTGAGTGTGCTGTACAGGCCATCTATTCATGGCAATTATCCGGTAATAATGTTTCCGATGTGGAATATGAATTTATTGCTGAACAGGACATGTCTGACGTTGACGTTATTTATTTTCGTGAACTGTTGTCGGGAGTCGCCAATAACGCTGCTAAGCTTGACCAGCTAATGGCTCCTTTCCTATCTCGCCAGCTTGAAGAGTTGGGGCAGGTAGAGAAAGCGATTTTACGTGTTGCTATGTATGAACTAAGCTACCGTGAAGATGTGCCTTATAAAGTTACAATTAACGAAGGCATTGAACTAGCCAAAGTTTTTGGTGCTGAAGATAGCCATAAATTTGTGAATGGTGTTCTCGATAAGGCTGCGCCTTCTGTTCGTCGTAAAAAATAAAAATTGATCAGGGTTCCCTCCTGTAATACTACAGTAGTAATGAGGTAGGCTGGGTTCCGGCCTATCTTTGTCTTTTATGTCTAATTATCAGTGATGAAGTTGATAACTGGGCATAGCGAAAATGGAAAAGCTACCATGTCATATGGCGAATTTGACCTCATCGCGCGTTACTTTAACCGTCAAACAACAAACAGACGGGATGTGAATATTGGTATTGGTGATGACTGTGCGTTGATGACCATCCCAGAAAAACAGCAGCTTGCTGTGAGCACCGATACATTAGTTTCTGGTATCCACTTCCTTCCTGAAATTTCTCCAGCCGATCTTGCTTACAAATCATTAGCGTCTAATTTAAGTGATCTTGCTGCTATGGGAGCAGATCCGGCATGGGTTTCTCTAGCGATCACACTACCTCATGTTGATCCAGATTGGTTAGAGCAATTTAGCGATAGCTTATTTGAGCAAATTAACTATTACGGTATGCAGCTAATTGGCGGTGATACAACGCGTGGACCAATGAGCCTAACTTATACCGTACATGGCTTAGTACCGAGTGGGAAAGCATTGTCACGCTCAGGAGCCCGTAATGGCGACTGGATATACGTGACGGGCACACTAGGTGACAGCGCTGCGGGTTTAGCAATATTACAGGGGAAATTAGATATTGCTGATGAGAGCCAAAAGTCATGGCTAATTGGGCGTCATCTGCGTCCTCAGCCGCGTATTTTACAAGGGCAGGCGTTACGCCACTTAGCTTCTTCCGCGATTGATATTTCTGATGGTTTAATTTCCGATCTCAATCATATCCTCAAGGCTAGCGGCTGTGGCGCTCGTATTAATCTTGATGCTTTACCACTTTCCGAGGCGTTGCAACAAAACTGCTCTGTAGAGCAAGCACGCATTTGGTCGTTAAGTGGTGGTGAAGATTATGAGCTTTGCTTTACGATCCCTGAAGTTAATCGTGGTGCTTTAGAAGTAGCATTGGCTCATACAGGCGCTAATTTTACGTGTATTGGTCAAATAAAACCGCAATCAGAAGGGATCAGTTATTATTGTGATAATCAGGCGGTTGATGTTGCCCTTAAAGGGTTTGATCATTTTGCATTAACGGATGTTAATAGTTAAGTTGATAAAATAATCATGTTGTTTAGTGAACCCGTGTCAGTGATTGAGACGGGTTTTTTATTTTAAGCGATCAAAAAAGATCTTTTTGTTATCGTAATAATCCGTGTTGTTATTTTATATAGGTTACAAAGAGGTCATTACCGCGAATTTTTATAGAAAAATATAATAGGTTCTAGATAGAGGATATTAAAAATAGCGATTAGAAAATTAGAGGAAATTACTTAATCTATTGAATCTATTTGATTTATTTTCTTTTTTGCAAAAGAAAGCTGCCAAAAGGCAGCTAAAATAAAAATGAGGCGTATATCTCATATAAATATGAGACATTTATGTCAATAATGACAAAAATTATTATGAGGGTAATTGGGTATTAACTTCATACTGAACTTTATTTGAGATAAAAGCAAGATCCTTTTAAAAGAATTTTAGCTTAGTTTGATCTTATCGATGATCAAAATAATTTTATCTTAAATAAGAAAAATGAAATTTCACATAAGGAAGAGGGGATTGTAATGGAAGATCGATTAAGGAAGAATATTGAGAAAAACAGGTAGTGTTATTATCACAATACCTGTTTTTTACTATAGGTTATGATTTCTGCTGATATTGTTCGATTGCGTGAATAATACCTTGACTATCGAGACCTAAGTCAGCAATAAGCTCTTCTTGGCTGCCTTGCGGTATAAAGAAATCAGGTAAACCAAGATTTAATACAGGTATCATCTTATGTTCGCGCATCAGGAATTCGTTAACACCACTGCCTGCACCGCCCATAATGGCATTCTCTTCTAGCGTGACTAACATGTCATGGCTGTTTACCATATCGAGGATCAGTGCTTCATCTAATGGTTTAACAAAGCGCATATCAACAACGGTTGCATTAAGCGCTTCGGCAGCGTCGAGCGCATGTTTGAGTAATGTACCGAAGCAGAGGATGGCAATTTTTTCCCCTTGGCGACGAATGACCCCTTTACCAATTGGTAGTGGTGCAAGAGGTTGTAATTCTGCTCCAGTGCCTGTTCCGCGAGGGTAGCGTACCGCGCTAGGGCCATCTTTATAATGGTAACCAGTATGTAGCATTTGGCGGCATTCATTTTCATCACTTGGCGTCATGATAACGAGTGTTGGAATGCACCGTAGGTAAGAGATATCAAATGCCCCTTGGTGAGTTTGGCCATCAGCCCCAACAATCCCCGCACGATCAATGGCAAATAAGATAGGGGTTTTTTGAATCGCAACATCATGGATCACTTGATCGTAACCGCGCTGCAAGAAAGTGGAGTAAATCGCGACGATCGGATTATAACCACCGATAGCTAAGCCAGCGGCAAAGGTAACGGCATGTTGCTCGGCGATGGCGACATCGAAGTATTGGTTAGGGTACTCTTTGGAAAAACGCACCATTCCTGACCCTTCACGCATAGCCGGTGTGATAGCCATGAGCTTATCATCGTTTTGGGCTTCTTCGCATAGCCAATCCCCAAAAATCTTAGAAAATGTAGGACGGGTCTCTTTACTCTTAGGCAGGGTAAATGTGCTTGGATCAAATTTAGGAACAGCATGCCAACTGATCGGATCTTTTTCAGCAGGCTCATAGCCACGACCTTTTTTGGTCATGATATGTAAGAACTGAGGCCCTTTTAGATCACGCATATTTTTCAAGGTTTGCACAAGCGCAACGACATCGTGACCATCAACAGGGCCGATGTAGTTAAAACCTAACTCTTCAAACATGGTGCCAGGAACGACCATGCCTTTGATATGTTCTTCTGTTTTCTTTAATAGCTCTTTAATCGGCGGCATATTAGAAAACACTTTTTTACCACCTTCACGCAAAGTGGTGTAGAGCTTGCCAGAGAGCAGGTGAGCAAGATGGTTATTCAGCGCCCCAACATTTTCAGAAATCGACATTTCGTTATCGTTGAGGATGACTAACATATCAGGAGCAACATCACCGGCATGGTTCATGGCTTCAAATGCCATACCCGCAGTAATCGCACCATCCCCAATGACACAGACGGTTTTGCGGTTTTTATCTTCTTTTTCAGCGGCAATGGCCATACCTAAACCGGCACTAATTGAGGTTGATGAGTGACCAACGCTCAATACGTCATATTCGCTTTCGTCACGCCAAGGAAAGGGATGCAAACCATTTTTTTGACGAATGGTATCAATGCGATCTCGGCGACCTGTTAAAATCTTATGGGGGTAGGCTTGATGTCCCACATCCCAGACAAGGTTATCGAAAGGAGTTTTATAGACATAATGTAATGCAACGGTGAGTTCAACGGCGCCTAAACCAGAGGCAAAGTGACCGCTAGATCGACCAACACTACTAAGTAAAAATTGCCTGAGTTCATCACACAGCTTCGGCAGGCTTTCTTTCGGCAGCAGACGTAGCTCTTCCGGTGTTTCTGCCAGCGCTAGTGTTGGATACTTAGCGATATCAATACTCATTAGGGGGCCCACGACTATTTATAATTGTTAATAAGGTAATAACGCTGGTTAATTCCAGCGTTTGAATTTAGCTATTATGCCACTTTTATTATCAATAGTATGAATAGAAAGCAGCATTGTATACTCGTTATGATCTCGATGGCAGCGTTATTGACTATGTTCACGCGTGCTGACCATAGATTTTTGTATGATCCTAGCAACTTGTTCGCTTCTCGCCTAGCCGCATCTTTAATCGTTTGAGAGTATGTAAGATTAGCTTTTACGCTCGATAATGAAATTCGCTAGGGCGACTAAAGTTTGTGTATTATAGCCTTCTGCTTCAATGGCTTTTAACGCTTCCAACGCATTATAATACAGCTCGCGAGCTTTTTCTTGAGCCGCTTCAAGTCCTAGCAAAGATGGATACGTGCTTTTCTCATGCTCAGCATCAGCGCCTTGGCGTTTGCCTGTCACTTCACTATCACCAATCACATCCAAAATATCATCTTGTACTTGGAATGCGAGGCCAATAGATTCTGCATACTTATCTAATGCAGGTAGTGCCTTATGTCCTTTTATTCCAGCGGCATAAGCACCCATACGAATAGCTGCTCGTATTAATGCACCCGTTTTGTGTTGGTGAATACGTTCAAGGGCTGCAAGATCAACACGCTTGCCCTCAGCCTCAAGGTCGAGTGCTTGACCACCACACATACCCGCTAGACCACTGGCATAAGCGAGTTCTGACAACATAGCAATTCGGTCTTTGTCAGTAACATCAGGCATTTCTGCGGAAGACAGTAGCTGGAAGGCTAATGTTTGTAGCGCATCACCCGCCAAAATGGCATTCCCTTCACCAAATTTGATATGGCAAGTGGGTTGCCCACGCCGTAGGTCATCATCATCCATAGCAGGGAGATCATCATGAATTAATGAGTAGGCGTGAATACACTCAACCGCTGCCGCTGGCGCATCAAGATTAACAGAATCGACACCCAGCATGCTTCCTACAGTATAGGTCAAAAACGGGCGTAGGCGTTTCCCCCCAAGTAGTGCACCATGTTTCATGGCAGCGGCAAGGGGTAAATCAGAGAAAGGAAGCGCATCTAAGGCATTTAGTAAATACTGGTTAACTCGCTCATACGCTTGTTGTTGCTGTATTGTGAAGCTATTAGGGTGTTGTTCGGACATAATTTATTCGGTATCTGGTGAAAAATCATCAAGAGCTTTATTTTCATCATCGCTAAGCAGGATTTGCACGCGTTGCTCAGCCTGTTGCAGGACTTTTTGCCCTTGTTTAGCGATTTGGATGCCTCGTTCAAACTCATTGAGCGCATCTTCAAGTGGTAGTGAGCCAGACTCAAGGCGAGAAACAATTTCCTCAAGTTCTTTGAGTGAGTTTTCGAAGCTAACTACAGGTACTTGCTGAGATTTTTCTTTAGCCATCTTTCTTTAACCACAAATATTTAATCATTCAATCAAAGGATTGTATTAATTGAGCAGACTAACTTAGTCTCGCGCTGGATACAATTTATTATTGGTGTTTTTAGATTCAACACACAAGATAGTGCTATAATACGCCTCTTTATTGACAATTGGTAACCTGTACGTGTGTCACTTTTAAAATACGTTCACTTGCCCCTATAACATTAACATGCTGCTATTATGAAGTTTATCATTAAGTTATTCCCAGAAATTACGATTAAAAGCCAGACCGTTAGGCTACGTTTTATTAAGATCCTTACCAGCAATATCCGTAATGTCCTGAAGCCGTTGGGCGAAGAAATCGCGGTTGTCCGTCATTGGGATAACATTGAAGTGCGTGTTAAAGGGGAAACGAAACACGACGAAATTTGTGACATGCTGACGCGCATTCCCGGTATTCACCATGTGTTAGAAGTTGAAGAAAAGCCGTTCACCAGTTTGCACCATATTTATGAGATGGTGCATGACTCTTATGCGCCTTCGCTAGAAAATAAAACTTTCTGTGTGCGCGTCAAGCGAAGAGGGAAGCATGAGTTTACTTCTATTGAGGCGGAGCGCTATATCGGTGGTGGCTTAAATCAACATATTCCTTCTGCGAAAGTGAAGCTGACAGCCCCCGATGTTACGGTGCATTTAGAGATAGAAGACGAAAACTTGATCCTCGTAAAAGCACGCTATGAAGGTATTGGTGGTTTCCCTATTGGGACGCAAGAAGATGTATTATCACTGATCTCTGGGGGCTTTGACTCTGGGGTATCAAGTTATATGTTGATGCGCCGTGGTTGCCGTGTTCATTACTGCTTCTTTAATCTAGGTGGAGCGGCTCATGAAATTGGTGTTAAACAAATTGCCCACTATCTCTGGAACCGCTTTGGTAGTTCCCATAAAGTCCGTTTTATTGCGGTTAATTTTGAGCCTGTTGTGGCAGAAATCTTAGAAAAAGTAGATGACGGACAAATGGGCGTTGTCTTGAAACGCATGATGGTCCGTGCCGCTTCAAAGGTTGCTGAACGCTATGGCGTTCAAGCGATAGTGACAGGGGAAGCATTAGGGCAGGTATCAAGTCAAACATTGACCAATTTGCGTTTGATTGATAATGCGTCTGACACTTTGGTGTTGCGTCCTCTTATCTCTCATGACAAAGAGCATATCATCAAAATTGCCCGTCAAATTGGCACAGAAGATTTTGCGAAAACCATGCCTGAATATTGTGGTGTGATTTCGAAAAGCCCTACTGTTAAAGCAGTGAAAGCGAAAATTGAAGCGGAAGAAGCCAATTTTGACTTTAGTATCTTAGATCAAGTCGTTGAGCAGTCACAAAATATTGATATTCGCCAGATAGCCCAAGAAAGCCGTGAACAAGTCATGGAAGTGGAAATGGTGAGTGAGCTTGCGCCTGAGCATGAAGTGATTTTAGATATTCGCTCTACGGACGAACACGAAGAGAAGCCATTATCCATTGAAGGGATTGAGGTTAAGCATATCCCGTTTTACCGCTTGGGTACTCAATTTGGCGATTTACCAAAAGATAAAACCTACTTGTTATATTGCGAGCGCGGGGTGATGAGCCGTTTACAAGCTCTTTATTTGCAAGAGCAGGGGTTTAATAATGTAAAAGTCTATCGCCCGTAACCGAGTCATGCCATAACTAAGATAAAGGCCGAACGGTATCATCGTATCGGCCTTTACTATTACTGCTCTAAATAATCATTAATCCCATTAGGTAAAATTAATTGAGATGCAACCTTGCCGGCGATATCGCGGCCAACCAGCAACTCAATCAATTTCAAGGCGAAATCAAAGGTTGTTGCTGGCCCTTGGCTCGTTAATAAGTTGACACGCTCATCAAAATAGACTCGCTTATCAACCCATTTATTTGCCGCAATTTGATTTTTCATCGTGGGATAACCTGTCATATTCCCGATTGGAAATAACTGGTGGTATTCCAATACCAAAGCAGGAGCGGCACAAATCGCGGCTACAATTTTACCATCAAGGTGCATTCTCCTCGCTTTTTCCACGACTAATGGGCTGTCGCGGAAGGTTTCGGCTCCTTTTACTCCACCGGGAAGAACAATCGCATCAAAAGGTTCATCAGCCACCTTGATAATTGGGGTATCAGCGACAATTCTGACGCCTCTAGAGGCGGTTATTTCAATAGAGCCATCGTCAGTCACACTAGCTAATGTAACCTTGATCCCTGCTCTTACTAATAAATCAGCAGTGGTTACGGTTTCGATTTCTTCACTACCATTGGCGATGCATATCAGTACGGAAGCCGTCATTTTTTTCTTCTCGCTGTTTAATAAAATGGTACAAACGATCATTCTCTGGTGTACTTAGGCCATGTGCTCTTGCTTGTTTAATGAGATAGCCTGTAATGTAGTCGATTTCGGTTCGTCGCTTATTACGAATGTCTTGTAACATTGAGGAGTAGTTACTCGCCGTACTGTGAATAATGCCATAAATATAGTCAACAAGCTGGGCTTTATCAGTATGCAGTCCTTCAATAGCCATCACTTGGCATATTTCATCAATTAGCAAATTAATTTGCTGTGAATGATTGAGTAAATCACCATTTTTACAATTATGAAGAATAGTGAGAGGATTTATCACACAGTTGACGGCAAGTTTCTTCCAACACGTCGTCAGGATCTGGTTATGCCATGCGACATCTGGAAGGGCCTCATGCAAAATATCGGCAATGGGGTAGTAATTTTCAGCCAGTGAGTTAACGGCTCCGATATGGGTTATACCATTAGCGACATGAAAAACTTGGTTATTTTCTTGCCAAGCTGCGTGGGTGGTGATGCCGGATAAAAAAGGATGGCGTAAAGTGCCTAATTCATCAAGGGTCCCCATGCCGTTATGAAGTAACAGGATCGGGCAGGCGTCTGGTATATTATGCAGTAAAGGCAGTAGCGCATCGGAGACTTGCCATGCCTTCAAACACACAATAACCAATTCACTGTTTTGTAAATGATTGAGGTTGTTGCAAGGGATCCATTCACGAAAAATACGGCCATCGGGTTCGTTGACATCAACAAATAAGTCAGATTGGGCTATGCGTAGCCAGCCTTGTATATCGTGCCCTTGCTGACTTAACGCGGCGAGCCATAATTTACCAATAGCACCACAACCGATAAGCGTTATTTTCATATTCCCCCTCTGGGTATTAGTCAGGTTCAAGCCAATAGTTATTTAATGGTCAGTTTTAACCCTTTCAAATTGCAGCTAGGTGTTAAAATCGTCATCTGATGGGTAAACACATAGCCAATGGTGCTGCGCTTGAAGCTCGACGAGTATAGATGCTTGTAAATTCATATATCAAGTATAGTGCTTTTGCTCTTAATAGAAAGAAGCTATCATGCATCACATTGATTATCAGGAGGTCATAACCATGCCATCATTTGATATTGTATCTGAAGTAGAAATGAATGAAGTGCGTAATGCGGTTGAAAATTCCGAGCGCGAATTAACCACCCGTTGGGACTTTAAAAATGTGGCGGCAAGCTTCGAACTCAATGAGAAGAGTGAATCTATCAAAGTAACGAGTGAGTCGGACTTTCAAGTTCATCAGTTGTTAGACATTTTACGTGAAAAAATGGCAAAGCGTGGCATTGATGGCGCTGTCTTGAATATTCCCGATGATGTTGTGCACAGTGGCAAAACTTACAGTGTTGAAGTGACGTTAAAGCAGGGGATTGATGCGGCAACGGCTAAAAAAATTGTTAAGTTAATTAAAGATAGCAAACTGAAAGTTCAAGCTCAGATCCAAGGTGAGCAAGTGCGAGTGACAGGCAAATCACGTGATGATTTACAATCAGTGATGGCACTTGTCCGTTCTGGCAACCTAGGCCAGCCATTCCAGTTTACTAACTTCCGTGACTAATAGGCACAACAGCCCGCTGCTGATATTGCCGCGGGCTATTTGTATTAATCTTCACCTTTAATTATTGCTTCTAGTTGTTCTCGCGTTGTCAGTTTCCTATCCACTTTCACATAAACGCCCATTTCATCGGGAATAATGACGGCTTCTAATACACCCGGCAGCGTGGAAAGTTGAGCTTGTAACTTGTCGATATTTTTAAATCGATGAGGTAAAACAAGACGAATACTGCTGACATAAGGAGGCTGCCGCATGGTCAGACTCACGATAAACCAAATGGCTGTTAAGGCTAGCCCGCCAATAAATACGGCTGCCGCTCCATCCATATCATAGAGCCACCCACCGAGTATGCCGCCTATCGCCACACCTAAAAACTGGCTGGTGGAATAAACCCCCATTGCGGTTCCTTTATAGCCAGCGGGAGCTTCTTTACTGATCAATGAAGGGAGAATGGCTTCCATAATATTAAAGGCGACAAAAAATAGCTGTAATCCTAAAAAGATCACCCACAGATGGTTTCCCGATAACCATAAAGTGACCTCAGCTAACGCCAAGATAAAAATACATAGTAAAAACACCTGTTTCATTTTTCGGTGTTTTTCAGCATAGATAATAAAGGGAAGCACTGATACAAAGGCGATCAGCATGGTAATCAGATAAGCCTTCCAGTGATCTTTTGCCAAGTATCCCGCATGAGTCATGATTAAGGGGAAGGCAACGAAGCTCGACATAAGCAAAGTATGTAGGCTTAAAATGCCAAAGTTGAGTTTTAGCAACTGGGGGTTCGTTATGACTGTACGCAAATTCTCTTTTACGAAAGCGGATTCGCGGTTAGTCATATGCTGATGGCTATTAGGCACCACAAACAGGGTGACCACAATAGCACCGCCCGCTAGTAGGGTGATCCCCCAAAATAACCCACTTAATCCAACCCAGTGAGTGACGATTGGTCCTAGGACTAATGCGATAGCAAAAGTGATGCCAAAGCTAATCCCTAAAAAAGCCATGGCCTTGGTACGATTCTGTTCGCGGGTAAGGTCAGAAAGTAATGCCATAACGGCAGCAGAAATCGCTCCAGCACCTTGTAAGGCTCGACCAATAATGATCCCCCATATGGAGTCACTAAGTGCGGCGAGTACGCTACCAATGATAAATATCATCAACCCAACTACGATTAAAGGTTTACGGCCAATTTTATCTGACATCAAGCCGAAAGGGATTTGGAAGATGGCTTGGCTTAGGCCATAAATACCAATCGCGACCCCGACCAAAAGCTCTGATGAATCTTTAAGGTGAATACCATAACTGGTTAATATGGGTAATACCATAAACATCCCTAGCATTCTTAGGGAAAAAACAGAGCCTAGCCCCCATGTCGCACGTAATTCGGAGCGGGTCATCTTGTTATCATTCATGGTAAAGCCTCGGGTATAGACGAAAAAGGTTATTCTATTGGGGAACCTAGAGGTAGGTAAATGAATATTTAATCATTATTAATAATCAATAATGATGTTATAAATGAAAACGGCAGGACTGGCCTGCCGTTGGGAGTTATTGTGTCAGAAATTATCTAACTAAAGCTATAACAGTATCGGTTGAAACTGTTGGGTCAACTGACATCATGACACTCAATGAAGTGATCGCCACAATGGAGAAGATAAACAGTTTACGAGCCCAAACACGGTCATCATTTTCGGTTTTAAACCCAGAAATTGCCATGCCAAGCCACCAAAGACTGACCGCAGCACCCACAACCAGATATTTATAACCAGCGTATCCGCTGATAGCTAACATGAGTGTGGCAACCATGAATGCCAAGATGTATAAGAAGATATGTGTCTTAGCGACAGAGATCCCTTTAATTACAGGCAAAACAGGAATATTAGCTGCTTTATAGTCTTTAAAACGGAAAATCGCGATGGCATACGAATGAGGCATTTGCCACAAGCTGAAAATCAATAACAGGATCAATGCACCTGTATCGAACTCATTTGTGACAGCGCAATAACCGATAACCGGTGGAGCTGCGCCAGATAAACTACCAATTAGCGTGCCATAGACTGATTTACGTTTCATATATAGGCTATAAATACCTACATAAACTACGAAACCAATTACCGCAAGGAGCATTGCCAGAGCATTTGCTGCTACAAGAAGTAGCAGCATGCCAGCAATACCTAATGCAGCGGCGTAAATCAGGCTAATTTTCGGGTCAATCAGCCCTTTAACTAAAGGGCGATTCTTCGTTCTTTCCATGATACGGTCGATATCACGGTCGATATAGTTGTTAAAAACACAACCAGAAGCGACGACCAGTGATACACCCAGCAAAGTCGCAATAAACAGCGGGTAATCAATCGAGCCTTTTGAGGCGAGAAGAAAACCGCCGATCACAGAAATTAGATTTCCGAAAATAATTCCTGGCTTGGTCACTTGCAGGTATTGCTTAAACATATCGGCAACTCTTTAGTCGAGCATCATATTGATGTTCAGGTTGTACATAATCCACAGAGAGCCAATGACAACGATACCGATGATTAGCATAGTGAACAGGAATGCAATCAGGTTCCAACGCTCATCTGATGATGTGTTCATGTGCAAGAAGCATACTAGATGAACGAGGATCTGTACAACAGCCATACCCACAACTGTCCAAAGGATAGTGGCTTGTGATGCTGTACCTTCCATCACCATCCAGAAAGGAATCACTGTCAATATGACTGACAGAACAAAACCAATCACGTAAGTCTTCATGCTACCGTGGCTTGCTCCAGTATGAGCATCTTTTGCGTGACTCATTTAAATTGCCCCCAGAAGATAAACAACGGTAAATACACAGATCCAAACAACATCTAAGAAGTGCCAGAATAGGCTCAGGCAGTTCAGACGCGTTTGGTTCACCTCAGTTAGGCCACGGCGTGAAACTTGGATAATCATGATGATGATCCAAACTAGACCACAAGTCACGTGGATACCGTGAGTTGCAACCAGCGTAAAGAAGCCAGACAAGAAGCCACTGCGGTCAGGACCATAGCCTTCTGCAATTAGCTCATGGAACTCATAAACTTCCATGATAACGAAGCCAAGGCCTAACAGGAAAGTGACAAACAGCCATAAGTTAACGGATGCAATTTTACCTTTATGCATGGCTAACATTGCAAAGCCGTAGGTGATACTACTGAACAACAGTAGGAAGGTTTCACCTAAAACGAATGACAGGCTGAAAATGTCTTTACCTTCAGGGCCGCCGGCAGTGCCGTCAGCCAAGACAACATAAGTTGCGAATAAACAGGCGAACAGAATCAGGTCACTCATTATGTAGAGCCAGAAACCAAATACCTTAGTTCCGCCTGCATCATGGTGCCCATGCTCTGCATGGGCCAAGTTTTGATTAGTCATTGTATTAGTTGACATCGTTCACACCTGCCTTACGTAAGTCTTCAAAGTGCTTATTCTCGATTTGCTCGATTTCGGCCACAGGTACGTAATAATCAACATCTTCGTCGAAGCTTTTTGCAATCCAAGTAACAATCATGCCAGCGAAACCAACGATTGCGAGCCACCAGATGTGCCAGATCATCGCGAAACCTAAAACCAAGCTGAATGCAGCGATGATCACGCCAGCGCCTGTATTTTTCGGCATATGAATTTCTTCATATTTAGCAGGACGCTTATGAGCGGTACCTTTTTCTTTCATATCCCACCAAGCATCGCGAGTTTGGATGTTTGGCTCGATGGCAAAGTTATAGAATGGCGGTGGAGAAGATGTTGCCCACTCCAGTGTACGGCCACCCCATGGGTCACCAGTTAGGTCACGGTTTGCATGACGGTCACGGATACTCACGATGATTTGGATAACTTGACACAGGATACCCAGCGCAATCAGTCCAGCACCACATGCAGCAACAACGAGCATCGTGTGATAAGCCGGATCAATATTTTGGCTTAAACGACGAGTCATTCCCATAAAGCCAAGGATATATAGCGGCATAAATGCTAAGAAGAAACCAGTGATCCAGAACCAGAAGGCACGGACACCCCATTTTTCATTTAGCGTAAAGCCGTAAGCTTTCGGGAACCAGTAAGTCATACCCGCGAAACAACCGAATACCACACCACCAATGATAACGTTATGGAAGTGAGCAATCAGGAATAAACTGTTGTGCAGAACGAAGTTTGCACCAGGTACTGCAAGTAGAACACCTGTCATACCACCGACAGAGAAGGTGATAATGAAGCCGACAGTCCACAGCATCGGTGATTTAAACTCAATACGACCTTGATACATGGTGAACAGCCAGTTGAAGATCTTAACCCCTGTTGGGATTGCGATAATCATCGTGGCGATACCAAAGAAGGCGTTGACGTTTGCTCCCGAGCCCATCGTAAAGAAGTGGTGCAACCAAACGATGAAGGACATAACGGTAATAACGATAGTTGCCCACACTAACGAGGTGTAGCCAAACAGACGTTTTTTGGAGAACGTTGCCGCAATTTCTGAGAAAACACCGAATACAGGTAGTACAAGGATATACACCTCTGGGTGACCCCATGCCCAAATCAGGTTGATGTACATCATCATGTTACCGCCCATATCATTAGTAAAGAAATGGGTACCTAGGTAACGGTCTAATGTCAGAAGCGTCAGTGTAACAGTCAGGATTGGGAACGCTGCTACGATAAGTACGTTCGTACAGAGTGCTGCCCAGCTAAATACTGGCATTTTCATCATCGACATACCCGGTGCACGCATGCGGATAATTGTCGCGATAAAGTTAACCCCTGTTAATAGTGTACCAATACCGGATATCTGGAGACTCCAGAGCCAATAATCGACCCCGACACCCGGGTTGTACTCCAAGCCCGAAAGCGGCGGATAAGCTAACCAACCTGTTTGTGCGAATTCACCCACCCCTAAAGAGATGTTAATCAGCACAACACCGACGACGAAGAACCAGAAGCTCAGTGAGTTCAGGAATGGGAAAGCAACGTCACGCGCACCAATTTGCAGAGGAACAACAAGGTTCATCAGACCGACAACAAATGGAGTCGCCATGAAGAAAATCATGATAACGCCGTGTGCGGTAAAAATTTGGTCATAGTGGTGAGGGTTTAAGAAACCTTCTTGACCAGCAGAAGCGAGTACTTGTTGACCACGCATCATGATAGCATCCGCGAAACCACGGAATAGCATGACCATTGCGACAATGATGTACATGACACCAATTTTTTTGTGGTCAACGGATGTCAACCACTCTTTCCACAACCACTTCCATTTACCGAAGTAGGTGATCGCACCAAGAAGCGCAATACCGCCGATAATGATACAAATCAGTGTCACGACGACAATTGGCTCATGGAGCGGAATAGCATCTAGTGTTAATTTTCCGAACATGCCCTTATTCCTCAGCGCCTGTATGAGCGTTATGGCTCATATGCATAGATTGACCTGCAGTTTCATCTTTCTTGTCTGCAGGAGCGTGACCTTTATGGTGCTCATGACCAAACTTGAGAATGATGTCTTCATACAGATTTGGTTTCACGCTAGAGAAGTAGGTTACAGGAACGTTCATGCTAGGTTTGGCGACTTCATCAAACGCTTGCATGGTATCCATAGTCTTAGGTGACGCTTTCACCTTTTGTACCCACTCATCAAAACCTTGGCGATCAGGTGTTGCGATAGCATTAAACTTCATATCAGAGAAGCCATGGCCACTGTAGCTTGCAGAGAAGCCTTTATAAGTACCAGGTTCATTAGCAATTAAGTGAAGCTTAGTTTGCATACCTGCCATCGCGTAGATTTGACCACCTAACGATGGAATGAAGAACGAGTTCATCACCGAATCAGACGTAATTTTGAAGTTGATTGGCACACCAGTAGGGAATGCGATTTCGTTAACTGTTGCAATGCCTTGCTCTGGATAGATGAAGATCCATTTCCAGTCAGCCGAAATAACTTCAATAGTGACAGGTTCCTGATCACTGACTAATGGCTTATAAGGGTCAAGCTCATGAGTCGTCTTCCAAGTAATAGTACCTAGAATGATGATAATGATGATAGGAACGGTCCAGCAGACTAACTCAATTTTATTTGAGTGAGCCCAGTTAGGACGGTAAGTTGCTGATTTATTGGATTCACGATATTTCATTGCAAAGATAAATGCCATGAAAATAACAGGAATCACAACAACGAGCATTAAGCCGATTGCAATAAGAATCAGCTCTTTTTGTTTGACGCCAACGGCGCCTTTAGGGTCCATCAACACCATGTCGCAACCACCTAATAATAAGGCGGCTACAACTAGCGAGATTGCCCCAATGCTTTTTTTGTAGTTCATAAGTCTCATCCACGACCCCAAATGACAAAGATTCTAATTGTCGTTTCATCAGTGGGGGCATTCTACGGTAAGGTTATGTGAGTGTAAACAATTGTAAGGTAAAGAAGCAGGATTGTTAGCTCTTTATGTTAATATGATCACATGTAAAGAGCTTATGATTAAAAAGTTAAAAGTCATGCAGATTATAGGTATATTTTGCTAAAACGAAGGTAATACTAAAATATCTTTGTCATTTTTCAAAGAAAAATATGTACAAAAGTGAGCAAAAAATGAAGAAACTGCTATGATTGTTAAATAAAATGATAGGTGAAATTACGATTTTTAATGCCGATAAGGCGGCTAGCACCACCTTACCGGCCAAAATAGCTAAGAAAAATTGTTACTTTCTTGAAAAGAAAAGAGAGTTTTTAAATTTTTCTATAAGTATTCATGTTGACTTAAGTGAGCTATTTAGAACGTATATTTTAATGTATAAATAATCGCATCTTGATAGAAATCTTCACCTAACTTGTTATCAGCGTAGCGATATTGAACACCTGCTGCTAAATTTGGTGTTGCATTCCACCAAAATGCTAATGCACCATTGACACCATCACGACCACCGTTACCGCTGCCATAACGTTTATGGCGTGCAAACTCCATTTCGTGCCAGTTAGTGATCATGAAATTCTCTTCAAACATTTTGAATCCATAACCAGCAACCCAGCCGACGACATAGCCGTTATTACCTGAATAAAACGATTGATCGACATAGTGCATTGCAATAAATGGTTTGAACCACAGGTCACCAAATGCAGTGTTGTATCCTAAACCATACAATGTATTGACTTCATGGAAATTACCACCATATTTAGCTCCTGGCAGTGACCAAGTACCATAGACGTGTCCATATACGTTAAAGCCACTGTCACCTAAATAGAAACGTCCCGTGGTTTTGATTGTATAACGTTGGTTACGACCTGGTTCAGTACGGCGTTTATGGAATGGATTTTCCACATCAAAGAAGCCGTATAATTCCCCCCAATTGAAGTTAGCACCGCCTTCTAACTCAATGTAGGCAAAGTCTTTTTTACGAGAAGTGTATTCTGACTTAGTTTCGGTGCGGTGAGACCAGTCTAGATAGTTGACATTGATATCCGCGAAACCATTCTGATAGCCAAGAAAGCCGTCGTCTGCATTCGCTGTTCCAGCTAAAGATACGAGTGCCGCGGCGCAGAGAAGTTGTTTTTTCATAATATATTATTTTCGTTTGAGTATTAACGATATTTATTATTCAGCCGTGAGGCTGATTAGCCCTTAACGTGTGAGATATTAGGCTTTTCATTTGTAATTAAAAAATATATTTCATTGAATAAGTGATATGCATCACGATATGACGCGAGGGATATCAATATTTGCTAGTCAGATCTAATTTAAAAGGTCAAGAAAAACCCGAAACAGATTTATCTTATTTCGGGATAATTACTCTAGTTATTAATTTTTTTGATTAATTAATAGCTTTTTTAACTACTTTCTTGACCGCAAAGAAATCAAGGCATCCACCAATAATCAAACTTAATGCCCCAATCCCAACGCCGGTATTGAAGATGCTATTTTGATATTCAGGCAAGGAAAGCCAAAGTGATAGATGAGTTGTAAACAGATAGATTTTGACAGATGAGAATGAGCTGATTAAGAGCGTTATTAGCCAAATAGCAAGGATGCTAATAGCTAGCAAGAATAAGTAAACCGCGATTTTGTAGGCTTTTGCATATTGTTCACGGCGCTGGAATAGCCCAGTTGTTTGGGTATAGATAAGCGATGTGCGGCAGGCAAGTAGCAGCAAGATCCCCGGTAGAGCAACGATAATCGAGAGTAAATAAAAGATTGGCCAATCATAAGCACTCACAAGAATACTGGCAACAGGGCCGATATATACGCGTCCTACTGCGGAAAGTGCAGATAGCAAAGCAAATTGTGTGGCAGAAAGAGACTTATTACATAAGGTCATCAATAAGGCAACAAAGGCGGCGGTACCCATTCCTGAGAAAAGGTTCTCAAGGAAAATAATTGTTCCCATAGTCATGATGTTAGGTGGCGTGACTGCAAGGAACCAATAGCCGATATTAGATACGCCTTGTAATATTCCGAAAATAAAGAGCGCGTTAAATAAGCTCATTTTTTTCATCAAATAACCGCCAAATAACGCCCCAATAATGGTCGCCAGCATACCTACTGTTTTATTGACAGTGCCGACTTCACTTAAGCTAAACCCTAGCCCATGCAGTAGAAAATTGGTGTTAAGTGCCATAACAAAAGCATCACCCATTTTATAAAACACCAGTAACAGCAGGATCAACCAAGCATTGTTACGGCTGAAAAATTCAGCTAATGGTTCATAGATAGCTTTTTTTAGTGAAGTTGGTGGTGCGCCATTATCTTCAGGCTCTTTGGCAAGCAGCGTCGCTACAACACCGATTAGCATTAACCCCGCCATGAGTAGATAGAGCTGTTTCCATGTGAGAAACGTATCTGCCATCCATAATGCTAATCCACCTGAAACTAGCATACTGATGCGATACCCCATCACCGACACGGCGGCACCAAAACCTCTTTCCTCTGCACTGAGCAAATCGGTTTTATAGGCATCGAAGACAATATCTTGTGAGGCGGAGCAAAAGGCAACCATGACGGCAAGTGCTGCTAACCACCATAGGTGTTCGGATGGATTCATAAAACCCATCGCCCCTATGCTAATAATAAGTAGGATCTGTGTGGTGAGTAACCAACCTCGACGCCGACCAAAAAAAGGAGGCGTATATCTGTCCATCATGGGAGACCACAGAAACTTTAAAACATAAGCTTGACCAACAAGTGAAAAGAAACCGATTGTTTTGATATCGATGTTTTCAACTGTTAACCAAGCTTGTAATGTACCTGCGGTAAGGGCTAACGGAAGGCCGGAAACAAAACCTAATAGGATTAAAATGACTGAGTTAGGTAAAAAGGCACGGGACATAATCTTCCTATGATTGGTTATTTGTAAAATAGAGGACTTCCGTTATTGGTTGCTTATTGTAGTAATAGCACCACACTTTTAAGAGCCTATAGAAATAGGCTCTTACCGTATAATAATGAAGGGCGATTACCGAGCGTTTTGTCTAATAAACTGCGTCAATTCTTGGTCATTTGCCATATCATTAATTAAATCTGTTAACGCGATATTGATCGCTTTTTCTATTTTATCGTTACTTGCACCAAGTAATTCTTGGTTGTTGTAATTACGCGTAAAAGTACGTGATTTCGTCGAGCCGTTAGGCGCTGTCGCATTAACGGTCACACTGGTGTTTACCGTGATATTGTGACGTAGACTACCTTCAGTGACTTGGGCGTTTAATTGATTTAATTGTACGACTAAGTTAACACTCGCGGGTGACGACACCATAAAACCACGTGCTGCCATTTGTTTCTCAACCGCTTCTTGCATTAAATAGCGAGGATCACGCGAAGGTGACAAGACCACTAAACTCCCATTACGGTTGAGTTCCGTAAGTGATTTTGATGGTCGGTTATCAACGCTACTCACACTAATTGCGGTTGCATTGAGTGTCGGGTTGCGCGCAGGTAGCGTGATTTTGGGTTCGAGCGATAAAGTGTTATTGCTTGTTGCACAACCTGCTAGAAGAAATAGTGCAAAAAGTGGAAAACAAAGTTTTCTTAACATAATTTTTTCCAGTTAATCTTTCCTAATTGAGTCTGTTCCGTTATGGTGCAATCTAACGAACCCTGTTATGTTTTATAGGGTATAGTGCCATTGTGACGGATTTTCTAAAGGGTTAGACAACCATTTTAGAAAAAATTCGCCAAAGCGGGTATTTATCATATCATTGTAGAGTGATTGTCCTCTACCGTGACAAAAAAAGATAACAAAAAAAACGTAAATGTTGGTTGAAGAAAGGAGTTATTTTTATGGGGATAAATGCACCGCAGAATATGCAGTCACGTATTCAGCAAAAGTTGCATACAGCCTTTGAACCTGCTCATCTTGAAGTGATCAATGAAAGCTATCAACACAATGTGCCTGCTGGTTCAGAAAGCCACTTTAAGGTGGTTTTAGTCAGTGAAAAATTTGAAAATAAACGTATGGTTGGCCGTCATCGCGAAATTTATGCTATTTTGGCGGACGAATTAGCAGGAAGTATCCACGCATTAGCGCTCCATACGTATACCCCGACAGAATGGGGGGAATTGGCGGATACGGCATTAAATTCACCTGCATGTCGTGGTGGTGGTAAAACAAACGGCTGATTGACTCATTCTCTGTTTTACTGTCATTGTGATGAAATGATTCACATCATTTTACGATGTCGACATTAATTTCGATGAGCATTTTTTCTCCAATTTGCGTGGAGAAGACATTTTTTAGTCGGAAAAGTCACAAATAAAGCGGATTGATCGCTTCTTTTATCAGCTTTTCTCGACTCGGAGCATCTGCATCGGTATAATGTCGCGTCTAATTTTCAGTAAGGTTTCGGGACGCTTCTGATATCAGGGATGACCGTTGTGTAAGCAACGCCCCCGGTTCTGGAAGGGAGAAGGTCGTTATGATTTAATGACCAAACTCTGGAGTAGACCGATCACTAAGATTTTTTTTGAGGTAAGAAGATGCAAGTTTCTGTTGAAACGACTCAAGGCCTTGGGCGTCGTGTAACAATCACCGTTCCTGCTGCCGATATTGAAAAAGCAGTAAACAGCGAGCTGGTTAATGTCGCGAAGAAAGTACGTGTTGATGGTTTCCGTAAAGGGAAAGTACCAATGAACATCGTTAAACAGCGTTACGGCGCGTCTGTTATGCAAGACGTTCTGGGCGATGTGATGCAACGTAACTTCATCAACGCGATCATCGAACAAAAAATCAATCCAGCAGGTGCGCCTAGCTACAAACCTGAAATGCTGGAAGATGGTAAAGATTTTGTTTACTCAGTTGAATTCGAAGTTTATCCAGAAATCGAGCTGAAAGGTCTGGAAACTATCGAAGTTGAAAAACCAGTTGTTTCTGTAAAAGATGAAGATCTGGAAAACATGCTGGAAACGCTGCGTAAGCAACAAGCTCAGTGGAAAGAAGTTTCTGAAGCGGCAACTGCGGATTCACGTATCACTATTAACTTCACTGGCTCAATCGATGGTGAAGAGTTCGAAGGCGGCAAAGCAGAAGATTTCGCACTGGTTATGGGCGAAGGTCGTATGATCCCTGGCTTTGAAGATGGCATCGTTGGTCACAAAGCAGGCGAAGAGTTTGATATCGAAGTTAACTTCCCAGAAGATTACCACGCTGAAAACCTGAAAGGTAAAGCAGCTAAGTTTGCTATCGTTCTGAAGAAAGTTGAGCAACGTGAACTGCCAGAATTCACTGAAGAGTTCATCAAGCGTTTCGGTATCGTTGATGGTACTTTAGAAGGTCTGCGTGCTGAAGTTCGTAAAAATATGGAACGTGAACTGAAAAATGCAGTTCGTAACCGTATTAAAGCGCAAGTTTTAGATGGTCTAGTTAACGCAAACGAAATCGAAGTTCCTGCTGCTGTGGTTGATGGCGAAATTGACGTTCTGCGTCGTCAAGCTGCTCAACGCTTTGGTGGTAACGAGAAGCAAGCGATGGAACTGCCACGTGAACTGTTCGAAGAACAAGCAAAACGTCGCGTTGTTATCGGTCTGCTGTTAGGTGAAGTGATCAGCGCTAATGAGCTGAAAGCTGATGAAGATCGTGTTAAAGCATTGATCGAAGAAATGGCGTCAGCTTATGAAGATCCAGCAGAAGTTATCGAATACTACAGCAAAAATAATGAGCTGATGAATAGTGTTCGTAACTTAGCATTAGAAGAACAAGCGGTTGAGAAAGTTCTTGAAGTTGCGAAGGTGACTGAAAAAGAAACTAACTTCACAGAATTGATGAACCAAGTTCAAGCGGGTTAATTTCGCTTTTTCAGTTGTGCAAATAATAAACCCGTGGCATTGCGCTGCGGGTTTTTTGCCAATTAGAGTTATCACATTTCAAGTTAGGGTGAGGGTGCCTAGATAGAGGCTGAGCTTGGGGTTTATTAGCCATTTGTGCTGCCTAAGATGGCTTACTTGTCGCTTTATTACCACTCGAATTATTTAAGGTAGGCGCACCAATCGTCTTGAAAATCACATTTTCGCCCTAATTTTATTATAAGCGCTGCGGTATATTCACATAAGATAGGCTGTTTGGTTCTCGGTTATCTGAAAGAACAAATCCGTGAATCCTTACAGACTTGTGTTAAACTATTTTATAGTGGGTCTTGTTTTCTACGGCGTCATTCGCTGTGTTCATGCTCATCTCTATTAACAGCTTTTTAGTTAACTTAAAAGAAATAACGAGATGAGATAATAGTGGAAATAGGCAAGATAGAGAATTTTTAAAGACAAACTGTTTGTTTGCTGCTTAGAATGCTTAAAAGTCGAACAAACAGCAAATTTAGGCGCAAGCACCAGATAGTTTTTAATAGGAGATTTCGATGTCATATTTTGGCGGTCAGGAAAATCTAGCATCCCAAATGGCTCTAGTGCCAATGGTCATTGAGCAGACCTCTCGGGGTGAACGTTCATACGATATTTATTCACGTCTGTTAAAAGAACGTATTATCTTCCTGACAGGTCAGGTGGAAGATCATATGGCGAACTTAATTGTCGCACAGATGCTATTTCTGGAAGCGGAAAACCCAGAAAAAGATATCCAACTTTACATCAACTCCCCTGGTGGTGTGATCACCGCAGGTATGTCTATCTATGACACAATGCAATTTATTAAGCCGGATGTCAGCACAATCTGTATGGGGCAAGCTTGCTCTATGGGCTCTTTCTTGCTGGCTGCGGGGACTAAAGGCAAACGCTTCTGCTTGCCGAACTCTCGTGTGATGATCCACCAACCATTGGGCGGTTATCAAGGGCAAGCGACAGACATTCAAATTCACGCTCAGGAAATTCTGAAAGTGAAAACTCGAATGAATGAATTAATGGCATTGCACACAGGTAAATCAGTTGAAGAGATTAATCGTGATACTGAACGCGATCGTTTCTTGTCTGCAGATGAAGCCAAAGAGTATGGTTTGGTCGACCATATTTATACTAGCCGTTAATTAGCTAGGATTTATCCATACTTAATTAATATTAAAGAAATTTATTATCCTGTTTTAGGTTGTTTATCCAGCAAATAAACAGGGTAGTTTGACGATAAGTGAGGTCAACTGATGACAGAAAAACGCAAAGAGGGGTCAGGTAAGCTGTTGTACTGCTCTTTCTGCGGAAAAAGTCAGCATGAAGTCCGCAAGCTGATTGCCGGTCCGTCAGTCTATATTTGTGATGAATGTGTCGATTTATGCCTCGATATCATCCGTGAAGAGATCAAAGAGTTAGCTCCTCATCGTGAGCGTAGTGCACTGCCTACTCCCCATGAAATTAGAGAGCATCTTGATGATTACGTCATAGGTCAAGAACAAGCGAAGAAAGTACTTTCTGTTGCTGTTTATAACCATTACAAGCGTTTACGTAATGGAGATACCACTGCTGAAGGGGTAGAGCTTGGTAAAAGTAATATTTTGCTGATCGGCCCAACAGGTAGCGGTAAAACACTGTTGGCTGAGACGTTGGCTCGTTACTTGGATGTGCCATTTACGATGGCTGATGCAACCACATTAACCGAAGCGGGTTACGTGGGGGAAGATGTCGAAAATATCATCCAAAAATTACTGCAAAAATGCGACTACGATGTAGAAAAAGCTCAACGCGGTATTGTTTACATTGATGAAATTGACAAAATTTCGCGTAAATCAGATAACCCATCCATTACCCGTGATGTTTCAGGGGAAGGGGTACAGCAAGCGCTACTGAAACTCATTGAAGGAACAGTGGCGGCGGTTCCTCCACAAGGTGGTCGCAAGCATCCTCAACAAGAGTTTTTACAGGTTGATACCTCTAAAATCTTATTTATCTGTGGTGGTGCGTTTGCAGGGCTTGATAAAGTCATCGGTCAGCGTTTAAACATACGTTCAGGTATTGGTTTCGCTGCGGAAGTCAAAGGCGAATCTGACAAAATCAGTGAAGGTGAGTTGTTAACGCAAACAGAACCAGAAGATTTAATCAAATTTGGTCTGATCCCTGAGTTTATTGGTCGTTTGCCTGTTGTTGCGACATTAACTGAATTGAGTGAAGAAGCATTGATTCAGATTTTGCAGGAACCGAAGAACGCATTAACCAAGCAATATCAAGCGCTATTTAGCCTTGAAGGGACAGAGTTAGAGTTCCGTGAAGAAGCCTTAAAAGCGATTGCTAAAAAGGCAATGGCTCGTAAAACCGGGGCCCGTGGCTTACGCTCAATTGTTGAAGCCGCATTACTAAATACAATGTACGATCTGCCTTCTATGGAAGGTGTTGAAAAAGTCGTTGTTGATGAGAATGTGATTAATGAACAATCAGAGCCATTACTGATCTACAGCAAGCCTGATGCCCAAGCCTCTGGTGATAATTAGCGCCTAGGATTTAGCACCAAAAAGTTATCAGTGAAATGAGGGATCCTCCCCTCATTTCACTTTTTATCTTCAAGTACCCATTGAATGCTAAAATCTTATCCCCATATAGTTTATATTCTGAGTGTGGTTTCTTTGTTTTTACAATAATTACTTTCTAAACAATAGTTGGAAACCCTTAAACTAGCGTAAGCTAAACGAAGAGAGAGCTTTATGAATCCTGAGCGTTCCGAACGCATAGAAATACCAGTATTGCCTCTGCGTGATGTAGTGGTGTACCCACATATGGTGATCCCACTGTTTGTTGGACGTGAAAAATCCATTCACAGTCTGGAAGCAGCGATGGATCATGACAAGCAAGTAATGCTGGTAGCCCAAAAAGAGGCCTCAACTGATGAGCCTGGGGTTAACGATTTATTTTCTGTTGGCACCGTTGCTTCAGTTATTCAAATGCTGAAATTGCCCGATGGCACAGTTAAAGTATTAGTTGAAGGTTTAAGAAGAGCACGCATAAGCAGTTTAACTGACAATGGTGAATATTTCTTAGCACAAGCTGAACTGTTACAGCCTGAATCAGTGAAACACGTTGCGGGAACTGATAACTTTTACAATGAAGCGGGTGCTAAAACGCAAGTTGCAGAGCTTCTTGATGAAAAAGAACAAGAGGTTCTTTATCGCACGATAGTCAGTCAGTTCGAAAGCTACATCAAACTGAACAAAAAAATTCCGCCTGAGGTGCTGACCTCGCTACACTCGATTGAACAAGATCAACTCGATAAACTAGCGGACACAATAGCTTCTCATATGCCATTGAAATTGGCAGATAAACAGCGCGTATTGGAGATGGCGAATGTCGCCGAGCGTGTTGAGTTCCTGATGGCCATGATGGAGTCAGAAACTGAGCTGCTGCAAGTTGAAAAACGCATCCGTAATCGTGTTAAAAAACAGATGGAAAAAAGCCAACGCGAATACTATTTGAATGAGCAAATGAAAGCGATTCAAAAAGAGCTTGGTGAAATGGATGACGCGCCAGATGAATACGAAGCGCTGAAACGTAAAATTGAAGAAGCGAAGATGCCAAAAGAGGCTCATGAAAAAGCGGAAGCTGAGTTGCAGAAGCTAAAAATGATGTCTCCGATGTCGGCTGAAGCCACCGTCGTACGTAGCTATATTGACTGGATGGTGCAGGTGCCATGGCATGCGCGCAGCAAAGTGAAAAAAGATCTTGTTAAGGCGCAAGAAGTCCTTGATAAAGACCATTATGGCTTAGAGCGCGTTAAAGAGCGTATTTTAGAGTATCTGGCAGTACAAAGTCGTGTTAGCAAAATTAAAGGGCCTATTTTATGTCTGGTAGGGCCTCCGGGGGTTGGTAAAACTTCTCTTGGGCAATCTATTGCGAAAGCGACAGGGCGCCAGTATACCCGTATGGCGTTAGGTGGTGTGCGTGACGAAGCGGAGATCCGTGGTCACCGTCGTACCTATATCGGTTCTATGCCGGGTAAATTGATCCAGAAAATGGCAAAAGTTGGGGTAAAAAACCCACTATTCCTGTTAGATGAGATCGATAAAATGTCTTCTGATATGCGTGGCGATCCAGCATCCGCATTGTTAGAGGTATTAGATCCTGAGCAAAACGTCGCCTTTAACGATCACTATTTGGAAGTGGATTATGATCTGTCAGATGTGATGTTTGTTGCTACGTCGAACTCAATGAACATCCCAGCGCCGTTACTTGACCGTATGGAAGTGATCCGTCTTTCCGGTTATACGGAAGATGAAAAGCTGAATATTGCTAAGCAACACTTATTGCCGAAACAAGTTCAGCGTAATGCCTTGAAAAAAGGTGAGCTAACCATCGATGACAGTGCATTAATCGGTATTATTCGTTATTACACGCGTGAAGCTGGTGTGCGTGGCCTCGAACGTGAAATTTCGAAATTGTGCCGTAAAGCGGTGAAAGCCTTATTGATGGATAAAAAGCTTAAACATATCGAAATTAACGCTGACAACCTAAAAGACTTTTTAGGTGTGCGCAAATTCGATTACGGGCAAGCAGATACTGAAAACCGAGTTGGTCAAGTGACAGGTCTTGCATGGACAGAAGTAGGTGGTGATTTATTAACCATTGAGACAGCTTGTGTTCCGGGCAAAGGTAAACTCACGTATACCGGTTCACTCGGTGAAGTTATGCAGGAATCCATCCAAGCGGCATTAACCGTAGTACGTGCTCGAGCAGAAAAACTGGGTATCAATAGCGATTTCTATGAAAAACGCGATATCCATGTACACGTTCCGGAAGGTGCGACGCCAAAAGATGGCCCAAGTGCGGGGATTGCAATGTCAACCGCGTTGGTGTCTTGTTTAACGGGGAATCCTGTTAAAGCTGATGTAGCAATGACGGGTGAAATTACTTTAAGAGGTCTTGTTTTACCGATTGGTGGTCTGAAAGAGAAATTACTTGCGGCACACCGCGGTGGCATCAAGACAGTATTAATTCCATTTGAGAATAAACGTGACTTGGAAGAAATTCCAGAAAACGTTATTGCAGATTTGGAAATTCATCCGGTTAAAACAATTGAAGAGGTACTCTCTTTAGCACTAGCGAACCCACCATTTGGTGCGGAAATCGTAAAAAATAAGTCAAAAAGAGTGAGCTGAATCAAGAAGTTTACATAAAAATGAGACTGACAGCTAATTTAGGGGTTGTCAGTCTTTTTTTTCGTCGCTAATTTAACGATGATTCTGATAATTATTTGGATGTAATCTGTTCTCTTGCCATTGGCATTCAGGATTGATATAACGGCTGCATCATTAATTAGCTTAATAGCCTAATTAAGATCATAGTCAAAACTAATATGGGGATGATAAGAGTGAATAAGTCTCAACTGATTGATCAAATCGCTTCTGAAGCGAACATTTCTAAAGCTGCAGCTGGTCGCGTTGTTGATGCGTTTGTTGCATCTGTAACGACTTCACTAAGCAAAGGTGACGATGTTGCTTTAGTTGGCTTTGGTACATTCACTGTTCGTGAGCGTGCCGCTCGTACAGGACGTAACCCACAAACAGGTAAAGAGATTAAGATCGCTGCGGCGAAAGTACCTGCTTTCCGTCCGGGCAAAGGTTTAAAAGACGCGGTTAATAGCTAATTCAGTTTTCTTTTGGTTTTGTTTTATTTTTTCTAAAACACACACTGACTGAATAATATTAATCAGCTAATATAGAGGCGCATCATGGAAATGGTGCGCTTTTTTTTCAATCTGGGTTAAGATTAGCGTATTATTAGGAAATTGAATTTAACAAGCGGAGTTAAGCCTTTTTATGATGGACAATCTACGCACGAAAGCGAACAGTCCTTTTATCAAAGTGCTACTGGCTATTATTATCCTGTCATTCGTGCTGACAGGGGTTGCTGGTTACATGATTGGCGGTTCAAGTAATGATGCTGCTAAAGTTAATGGACAGTCAATTAGCAGGGAGCAATTCCAAACGGCTTTCTCGCAAGAGCGTCAGTCTTTACAAGATTCCTTGGGTGATAAGTTCTCTGAAATTGCTGGCAATGAAGAGAGCATGAAATTTTTGCGTAATCAGGTTTTAAATAACTTGATTAACAGTACGTTAATGGCTGAATATGCTAATGAATTAAACTTATCTGCCAGTGATCAGCAGGTAAAGGATGCAATTTTTGAAATGCCAGTGTTCCAAACTAATGGAAAATTTGATGGCGATAAGTATCGTCAGATATTGGCAGCAAATAACTACAGTGCTGATAACTTAGCGGAACAAGTCCGTGCTAATTTAATTCTCTCTCAGCTTTCTGATTCATTTATTAAAACCGATTTTGCGCTACCTTCAGAAGTGAAAACATATGCAGAGCTCGTTTTACAAGAGCGCGAAATTCGTGTAGCGACCCTTTCGTTAGCCGATGAACAAGCAAAGCAGACGGCGACTGAAGATGAAATTAAAGCTTACTATAATGCGAATCAGGATAGCTTTATTGCTCCTGAGAAAGTGCAAGTTAGCTATGTAGAAATAGACGCGGCAGCTTTACCTCCACAATCAGTCACTGATGAAGAGGTAAAAACGTATTATGAGCAAAACCTAAAAAACTACACTCAAGCTGAGCAAAAGCACTACAGCATGATCCAAGTGGCGTCAGAGAAAGAAGCTAACGCTATCATTGATGAGCTAAAAGCCGGTGCTGATTTTGTGGCGTTAGCGACTGAGAAATCAACCGATAAGCTTAGTGCGGGTAATAAAGGTATCATTGGTTGGATGGAAGAAGCCTCGACGCCCTCTGAAATCGTTAACGCTAACTTAACGGAAAAAGGGCAAATCTCTACACCTATTAAGTCAGATTCAAATTTTGTGATTTTCCGTTTGGATGATATCAAACCTGAAAGTATTAAGCCTCTCGACTCGGTGAAGGATGAGATTAAAAATAAACTGATTCAGGACAAAAATAGTAAGCAGTTTTATGACTTACAGCAGAAAGTCAGTGAAGCGGCCACAAATGATAATGAGTCACTTGCTTCAGTTGAAGAAGTATCAGGTTTAAAAGTGGTGGCAACGGATTGGTTTGATAAAAATAATCCGCCAGCAGCGCTTAATTACCCTAAAGTGATCAACGAAATATTCAGTGAACGTTTAGTGGATCAAAATGGTTCTACGGGGATTAACTCAGATGTTATCGACGTTCAAGGTGACCGTGCATTTGTTGTCCGTGTATCACAATATGCACCGGAGCAAACTCAACCATTAGAAGCTGTTAAATCTCAAGTTGAAACACTCGTTAAGCGCCAGAAAGCGAATGCAGCATTAAAAGCTGAAGGCGAGAAATTAGTCGCAGCCTTGAAAGAAGGTAAAGGTGATACTGCGAATATTCAGTTTTCTGCACCTGAAAAGGTTTCACGCTTGATGCCTCAAACGCCAGTTATTGGCGCGGCAATGGCAATGGCGAAACCTGCTGACGGCAAAGCAACTTATACAACAGTGCGTGATGAAAAAGATAATTTAGTCATTATTCAACTTGATAAAGTGATCCCAGGCAAAGCTTCAGATAAAGAGCTTGAGAAGTTAACCGCAAGCTACCGTGGTATGATGGGAATGGCGGTAAATGAAGCTTTGATTCAGAACTTACGTAATAACGCCAAAATTGAAGTGATTAATTTAGACTAAATTGCGAAGCCGCTCGTAATTCTAAGTGCAACAAAAATAAGTTGAGGCCACCTTTGGGTGGCCTTTCTCATTTCTATCATCACAAAAAAGCTTTTGCATAATAAATTTGGCATTGTGGCATCTCAATTTAAACAGGAGAACATCAATGACATGGATGAAATTTATAAAGCAATCATTAGGCAGCGCTGCCGTTATTCTGACGATATTAATGTGCTCACAATCGGCGCTAGCAAAAAAAGCAGAAGCTGATAAGCCAGTGGCGGCGGTGGTTAGTAAAAAACCTAAGGAGGAAAAACCATCGGATAATTTGAAAGAGACAAATCAAGTGAACATCAACCAAGCGAGTGCCGAAGAGTTAGCGAAAAAGCTTCATGGAATTGGCATACAAAAAGCGAAAGCTATTGTTGAGTATAGGGAGAAATATGGCGCATTTAATACTCTTGAAAATATTTTGGAAGTACGTGGAATAGGGCCTGCATTTTTAGAGAAAAACAGAGGCAAGTTAGCGCTATAGTGAGCTGTGTGCCCACCTTGTTGTGGGCACTTAATCTTATTTGTGGTGAATGCCAATATTATAGTGTGATCTAAGACGATCCTATTATTGTAATACTTGCCTTGATACATAAAAAACGCGATCAGCATCGAAGAAAATAGAACATTTCAGCAAATAGCATGATTGTTTGTTATATTTTTGTAACGAATAGCAACTGGTCGGAGTAGTTATGGCAACGCAAATTAAAGTACGTGGTTATCATATTGATGTTTTCCAACATGTGAACAACGCACGTTATCTGGAGTTTTATGAATCAGATAGATGGGCTTGTATGGATGAGCACAATTTTCTGGGCTGGGCGCTAAAAAGCCAGCTTGCCATGGTGGCGGTTAATATCAATGTGAACTATTTTCATGGTGCCATACTTGGCGATGAGCTAACAGTGACAACGCGTATTGAAAAAATTGGTACTAAAAGTGCGTTGTGCTATCAGCAAATAACACGTGAAAGGCAAGGTAAGAGAGAAGTGGTGTCAGATGCAAAGGTGACTTTTGTCTTTATTGATTTAGCGCTGAATAAATCCATTAAGATTGAAGGGGAACTGCGCGAAAAACTTGAGTTATTATCCAAAAGCAGTACTGAAGATTTTATTACCGCTTAATCATTAACACCGGAAAGTTGCTAACTCTCCGGTGTGGTTAGCAAGCAAAGTACTAAGCGAGATTAGCGAGTTTTTTTAGAGAAGCTAACACCGACTCTTTATGGCGTAAATAATAGTCCAAGCCTTTACTGCGAAGGTGGCATGCAGCACACTCCCCACAACCGTCACCTTGTATACCATTATAACAAGTCAACGTTTGCTCACGTATGGTTTCTAAATGCCCATAATAGTCTGCAAGTGCCCATGTTTGTGCTTTATCGAGCCACATTAAAGGCGTTTCAAAGCGGATATCTTTTGCTAGCCCAAGGTTTACGGCATGGTTAAGTGCTTTAACAAATTCGTCTCGGCAATCAGGGTAGCCTGAAAAATCGGTTTCACATACGCCTGTGATAACCGCCTCTGCTTGGACTTGGTAAGCGTAGATGGCTGCAAGCGTTAAAAAGAGAATGTTTCTACCTGGAACAAAAGTGCTAGGTAGCCCATTAGTTGCACTTTCGTTATAGTCGGGTACAGGGATATTGTCGCGGGTCAAACTGCTTACGGCTAACTCATTGAGTAGGTTTACATCAAGGATTTTATGCGCGGCTGCACCCAGTGAATGGCTTAGCTTTTGAGCCACTTCAATTTCAAGCCGATGACGTTGTCCATAATCAAAGGTGACACAATGGACTTCATCATACATTTTTAAAGCTTGAATGAGACAAGTCGTCGAGTCTTGACCACCACTGAAGACAACAACAGCACGTTTCATAAACACTTCTCCTACTCAAAAATATAAATACTTAACTGATGGGTCATGGTAATGATGCTAGCGTGTGATGAACAGGGAAATTTTTGTCTTTTTGTGGTTATTGATGAATTATTTATGCTGTCGTAAATCTATTTAGGTAAAATCATTCTATTATATAAAGTCGACAGTGATATTTTTTTATAAATAAAAAGAGAATACCTATGTTAGATAAGATAGATAAAAAGTTGCTTCGCTTGTTGCAAAATGACAGTAGTCTATCTTTAAATGCACTTGCAGAGGCCGTTAACTTGACGTCGACTCCTTGTTGGAAAAGGTTGAAACGCTTGGAGGATGAAGGGTACATTCGCCACCGAGTGACCTTGCTTGATGGGGAAAAATTAGGTCTCGGTCTAACGGTTATTGTTATGATCAAAACGCAACACCATAACAGCGAGTGGTATGAACAATTTGTCTCTTTTGTTAGCCAACTCCCTGAAGTCCTTATGTTTTACCGTATGGCAGGAGAGTATGATTATCTGATGCAAGTCGAAGTCAAAGATATGAAATCCTACGATCTATTTTATAAGAAACTGGTTAATGGCGTTCATGGCCTGATTGATGTAACCTCTAGTTTTGCAATGGAAAAAATCAAGTATACGACAGCGCTACCTATTCCTGATTAGTGTTGTTAGTTCTGCTTTTCTCAATTGTTTTGCATCGTTAGGATGCCACATAATGGCAAATATTAAATCTTATTCAAGGCAGTAACTCAGTGCGATTATTTTCACAATTAAGCTGGTATTTTCTTAGTGAATGGCGGCGCTATGTTGGCGCGGTTTGCTTTCTCATTATTATTGCTATTTTACAGCTTGTTCCTCCACGGCTTGTGGGCGTTGTTGTTGATGGTATTAGCAACCAGACGATGGCTACGAGCCAGCTAGTATCTTATGTCGCCTTGATGTTATTTATCGCTGTCGTTGTGTATGGGCTGCGCTATGTGTGGCGGATTTGGTTATTCGGAGCATCCTATAAGTTAGCCGTACAATTGCGACAAAAATTCTATCGCCAATTAAGCCTACAAAATCAGTCTTTCTATCTACGCTATCGAACGGGGGATTTAATAGCGCGTACAACCAATGATGTTGACCGCGTTGTTTTTGCAGCGGGGGAAGGGGTACTGACGTTTGTTGATTCCTTAGTCATGGGATGTGCGGTATTGATCATGATGAGCGTGGAGATCAGTTGGCAGTTAACGTTATTAGCATTAATTCCTATGCCAATTATGGCACTAGTTATTAAACGCTATGGCGACCAATTACATCATCGTTTCAAACATGCCCAAGGCGCATTTTCATCCCTAAATAATCATGCTCAAGAGAGTTTAACCAGTATTCGCATGATTAAAGCTTTTGGTCTTGAAGATCACCAATCAAACCAATTTGAGCAGGTTGCGACAGAAGCAGGGCGGCGTAATATGCATGTTGCCAGAGTTGATGCACGCTTTGACCCAACCATTTTTATCGCTATCGGTATGGCTAACTTGCTTGCTATTGGCGGTGGCAGTTGGATGGTATTACAAGGAACATTGACGCTCGGTGAACTGACTAGCTTTGTGATGTACTTGGGGCTAATGATTTGGCCTATGCTGGCATTGGCATGGATGTTTAATATCGTAGAGCGTGGTAGTGCTGCATATAGTCGTATCCGAAGTTTACTTGATGAGCCGCTCGATATTGAAGATGGGCATCAATCACTGGGTGCTGAAAAAGGGGCATTGAGCGCGAGAATTAAAACGTTTAGCTACCCTGAAACAGATAGAGTCGCACTCCACGACATTCAATTTGACCTCAAACCGGGGCAATTTTTAGGACTATGTGGCCCGACAGGTTCAGGGAAATCAACACTTATTACGCTGATCCAACGCCAATTCGATGTTACTGAAGGCGCGATTTCTTATCAGGGGAAACCGTTACCTGAGATTCGGTTAGATGAGTGGCGAGGTCGTTTAGCCGTTGTTAACCAATCACCTTTTTTATTCTCTGATACGATTGCAGGGAATATCGCATTAGGCAACCCACAAGCCACAGTAGAGCAGATTGAGGAAGCTGCGCGTATTGCTTGCGTACATGATGATATTTTGAGGTTACCTGAAGGCTACCAAACCCAAGTGGGTGAGCGTGGCGTAATGTTGTCTGGTGGGCAAAAACAGCGAATTTCTATTGCGCGCGCTATTTTGCAAAATGCCGAAATTTTAATTTTAGATGATGCGTTATCGGCGGTGGATGGGCAGACTGAATTTACTATTTTACAAAATTTAAGTCGCTGGCGAGAGGGTAAAACATTAATCATTAGTGCACACCGCCTATCTGCGTTAGTCGACGCTGATAATATTCTCGTGTTATCCCAAGGAAGCATTGCGGCGGAAGGTATTCACTCAACGTTATCAGTCCAACCTGGATGGTATAAAGATATGTACCATTATCAACAAATCGAAGCCACTTTGGATGGTGATTTATGAGTCAGAAAAAACCATTGTGGCCAGCGTTAAAACGCTTACTTAGCTATGGCAAAGTTCACCGCGGTACAATGTCGGTTGCCATTGTTATGCTATGGGTCGCTGCTGCGGCTGAAGTCAGTGGGCCTTTGCTGATTAGTTATTTTATTGACAACATGGTGGCTAAGAAACAGATCATCATGCCGTTAACCTTATATTTAGCGGTTGGTTTTGTCTTATTACAGATTGCTGCTGCACTCTTACATTATTATCAAACGATCTTATTTAACAAAGCGGCTGTTGGCGTGGTTCAGGCTTTACGTACCGACGTAATGAACTCAGCATTAAGACAACCATTAAGTGCGTTTGATAAACAACCTGTAGGTCAAATCATTTCCCGTGTTACTAATGATACCGAAGTTATTAAAGACCTATTTGTGATGGTTGTGCCGACAGTCTTCCGTAGTTTAGCGCTAATTTGTGCGATGCTTATCGCGATGTTTACCCTTGAATGGCGCATGGCTTTAGTGGCAGTCATGATTTTTCCAGCCGTGATGGTGGTGATGCTCGTGTATCAACGGCTAAGTACTCCGATTGTGCGCCGCGTTCGTTCTTATCTTGCTGAAATAAATAATGGCTTTAATGAAGTGATCAATGGCATGACAGTGATCCAGCAATTTCGCCAACAAGCTCGGTTTGGCGAGAAAATGTTAGAGGCTAGTCAAGATCACTACCTTGCACGCATGAAGGCATTAAAACTGGATGGGTTATTACTTCGACCTCTGCTTAGCTTGATCTCGGCATCGGTGCTTTGTGGGTTACTGTTATTGTTTGGATTTGATGGTACGAGCACAATTGGTGTTGGGGTTTTATATGCTTTTATCAACTATCTTGGACGTTTAAATGAGCCTCTCATCGAATTGACCTCTCAACAATCTATGTTGCAACAAGCGGTCGTTTCAGGTGAGCGAGTGTTTGAATTAATGGATAGTCCGAAACAAGCTTATGGCAATAATATACAGCCATTACAAAGTGGTGCTATTGATATTCAGGGGTTATCTTTTGCGTATCGTGATGACAAAAAAGTGTTAACGGATATCAATCTTCATATTCCTGAAAATAGCTTTGTTGCTTTAGTTGGTCACACGGGAAGTGGGAAAAGTACCATCGCAAACCTGATTATGGGCTATTACCCTTGGCAGCAAGGGGAGATCCTACTTGATGGACGTTCCTTACACACACTTTCACATCAAGTTTTACGTAATGGGATCGCGATGGTGCAACAGGATCCTGTCGTTCTAGCGGCATCTTTCTTTGATAATGTCGCGTTAGGGCGTGAGATAACCCAAGAAAAAGTTTGGCAGGTTCTCGATGTTGTACAGTTAGCTGAGCATGTCCGATCACTGCCAGAAGGATTAGATTCGCTACTAGGAGAACAGGGGAATACGCTTTCTGTCGGGCAAAGGCAACTACTCGCGATGGCTCGGGTCTTAGTTGCAACACCCAAAATATTAATTCTGGATGAGGCGACAGCCAATATCGATTCAGGTACAGAACAGGCTATTCAAAAAGCACTGCGTATAATCCGCCAAACGACTACACTTGTGGTTATTGCACACCGATTATCCACAATTGTCGATGCCGATCAGGTTGTTGTGCTTCATCGTGGTGCAATTGTTGAAAAAGGTAGTCATACACAGCTACTGCAACAAAAAGGGCGTTATTATCAAATGTATCAGCTTCAACAGGTCGGTGAATCGTTGAATTTGCATGATGATATGGAGCCTGAAGCGTTATTGAATTAGCCTGTTTGCACATTTTTAACGCATCGTCAAAAGGCCACTCGGATGAGTGGCCTTTTCTTTTGCGATGACTATTTGAATTATAAGCATAATTAATTTTGGCATGCTATTTGCTGTTAGTGTAGTTGCAGCCAATGATGATGTTGTCGTACGTCTTTAGCTGGATAGGTAGGGGATCATATTATCCGGAGGGAAAATGAAATATATCATCGCAATTATTAAGCCTTTTAAGTTAGATGAGGTCAGAGAGGCTCTTTCAGATATAGGGATACAAGGCCTTACGATGACTGAAGTGCGTGGTTTTGGGCGGCAAAAAGGACATTCTGAATTATATCGTGGTGCAGAATATACCGTCGACTTCTTACCAAAAGTGCGTCTAGAAATTGCTGTTTCCGATGAATTTGCTGATCTCGTTATTGAGTCAATAGAAAAAGCAGCCAATACAGGGCAAGTAGGTGATGGGAAAATATTTGTATTAGAGCTTGAGCAAGCCATACGTATCCGTACTGGCGAGAAACAAGATGAAGCACTATAGGAGAGTAGCGATGAGTAAACTGTTTCAACGTTTGTGTTGGCTATTTATAGCAAGTTTTCCTGCAAGAGTGTTTGCATCTGATGACGGTGTCGATAAAGCGGATAACGCATTTATGATGGTTTGCACTGCATTAGTCCTATTCATGATCGTTCCGGGTATTGCTTTATTTTATGGCGGGTTACTGAGAAGCAAAAATGTCCTCGCACTGATGGCGCAAACTATGGTTATTTTTGCACTTGTTTCAGTGATTTGGGTCATCTATGGTTACAGTATTTCATTTAGTGAGGGTAATAGCTTTTTTGGGGGATTAAGCCAATTTATGCTCAAGGGTATCAATATTGACAGCTTATCTGCCACCATCCCTCAATTTATTCATGTCGCATTCCAAGGTGCTTTCGCTTGTTTGACGGTTGCGCTGGTGGTTGGTGCGTTAGGCGAACGAGTTAAATTTTCTGCAATACTGATATTTACTGTCATTTGGACAACCTTTGCTTATTTGCCTATTGCTCATATGGTGTGGGGAGGAGGACTCCTTGCCCAAGATGGTGCTTTGGACTTTGCTGGAGGCACTGTCGTTCATATTAATGCCGCTGTTGCTGGGCTTGTTGGTGCTTACTTACTTGGAAAGCGAACAGGGTTGGGTAAAGAAGTCATAAAGCCTCACAACTTGCCGATGGTGTTTATGGGTACCGCAATCTTATTTATCGGTTGGTTTGGTTTTAATGCGGGGTCAGCGGGAAGTGCGAATTCCGTCGCGGCCTTGGCATTTATTAATACGGTGGTAGCGGCATCCGGAGCAATACTTTCATGGGTACTTGCTGAATGGATATTTAGGGATAAGCCCTCATTGTTAGGTGCCTGCTCAGGGTGCTTAGCGGGGTTGGTTGGTGTTACACCCGCAGCAGGAACGGTTGGAGTTGCAGGAGCATTAATTATCGGCCTACTTTCAGGTATTGCTGGGTTATGGGGGGTTGTGGTTTTAAAACGTTGGTTAAAAGTTGATGATGTTTGTGATGTCTTTGGTGTTCATGGTGTTTGCGGGGTGGTTGGGTGCTTACTCACGGGTGTGTTTACTTCGGCGGCTCTCGGGGGGATGGGGTATGCAGAAGGTATAACAATGATAAAACAAGTTGGCATTCAGGCATTTAGCATACTTATTTGTGTTGTTTGGACCTCAATTGTTGCCTACCTTGCATTTTTAATCGCAGATAAGACAACAGGCTTACGTGTTGATGTTGAACAGGAGCGAGAAGGGCTTGATATCACTTATCATGGAGAGAGTGCCTATAATTGATCGAAGCCAAAAAGTGAGTTGGTACTAACATACAAGGAAGTTTATCAAACTAAAGCTGTTCAACACCTACATCTCAATATCTTGATAAACATAATGATAGATGAGTGCGGTCACGATATCCCAAACTAAAGCGAAAATAGTGAATGACCCCCAATAGTTGGATAACCCATTACTGGGGGCGTTTTTTAACTCACAAAATAGTTAGTGAGTACTCGCACTAATTAGCTATAGTTGACTTAGCGAGGCCTTCTTTTACGGATCACCCCTTCTTGAACCGCTGTTGCCACTAAGACCCCTTGTCGGTCATAAATTTGCCCTTTAACAAAGCCTCGTCCTCCAGAAGCGGAAGGGCTTTCAATGGCATAGAGTAACCAATCATCAATTTTAAATGGTCGGTGATACCACATTGAGTGATCGATTGTTGCGACTTGCAAATCTCTCTCCATAAACCCACGGCCATGTGGCTGTAGGGTTGCAGGTAAAAAATTATAGTCAGACGCATAGCCTAATAAGTAGTTGTGTAATGAGGGAATATCAGGCAATTGGCCTTTGGCTTTAAACCAAATATAACGAAAAGGCTCTTGCGGTGGGTTATTAAATGGGCTGTAAAATTGAATAGGCCGAAACTCAAAAGGATTTGGGCGCAAAGCATACTTTTTGACCGACTCGGGCAATTGGGTTGCCAAACGTTGAATGATTTCATCCTGTGATGCCAGTGTCTCTGGTAAAGGAACATCTGGCATGAGGTTCTGGTGATTAAACCCCTCTTCTTGTGCTTGGAAAGAGGCCGTCATAAAAAAGATGGGCTTGCCATGTTGTATTGCGCTGATGCGTCGTGTACTAAAGCTGCCACCATCTCTTAATATTTCGACATCATAGACAATAGGGCGTTGGCTATCACCAGGACGCAAGAAATAGCTATGGAATGAATTTATTACGCGACCTTCGGGGATAGTCTGTTCCGCTGCGTACATGGCTTGACCAACAACTTGCCCCCCAAATACTTGAGGTAATCCAAGATCTTCACTTTGACCTCGATAAATACCCTCTTCGATTTTTTCCAGCTCCAATAGGCTGATTAAATTTTGCAATTCTGGGCTCATAGCAACCTTGAAAGTTGATTAATATTTATCAGATGCGGGTATTTTCCCATTAATACATAAAAATAGGTAGAGCGTTTTTTGTCTTATCGCTTTTATATATCAATAGCAGAAAGCATGGCTGGCTATGATTTTAAATAGGCGATGACTACCGTTTAGGCCGCTATGTTCAACAGTTGATTACATTTTGATGTTGTTTGTTACATTTTGAAAGAATATTTTGTTGGTGAGTATTTTTTAGCTATAATCAATTCGCCTTCAGTAAAAATCACACTCTGATTAGTATAAAAATACTTAACAACAAATTGTTTTTTGGACATTTATTATGAAACTACACCTATGCATAATTGGCTTTGTTCTGCCTGCTTTTTTGGTCGGTTGTGAAGGTAATAATAATAATGTAAAAGAGACGAAGGTTAACAATCACAGCCATAATGCAAAGCAGCATTTAGACACTGACGTCATTAGAGGGCAAGTTGTCATTCCGCAGCAGGTCAAATTGCCTCAGAATGCCGTGATTACAGTAACCTTAGCGGATATTTCAATCGCGGAACTACCTGCGTTGATCTTATCACAAAAATATTATGAGACTTTAGGCAAACAGTCTCCTTTTCCTTTTGAATTAAGCTATCAAAAGAATGAAGTACGCCCAGATGCCCATCTTGCGATGAGAGCGACAGTATCTGTTGATGGTAATATCTTGCTGATTTCCAAAGTAGAAAATCTCTCTACTAGTGATGATACGAGCAAAGAAATTAGGTTAGTTATTGAACCCACCAGTTGATTATTTTTTAATAAATATCATTAATTACGTATTTTGTGCAAGAAATCAGCACTTGGCAGTAGTTTTCTTGCTATTTTAGTTGTCATCAAGCATAATGCCTCCTGCTTTTTAGGAAGCAATCTATGGGGGCTCTGTTGGTTCTCCCGCAACACTAACTTGTTAATTTGGTCAGGTCTGGAAAGAAGCAGCCACAGCAGGAGATGTGTGTGCCGGGATGTCGCTGGCAGGGCCCCCACCCAATTATGAGTTAAGTAGCCTATCTGTTTATTTCCCCCCTCTTTTATCTTATAACTTAAGCTAATATTCATTGGCAGATAAAATAGCAAAATCGTAAATTTGAAATGAGTATTATTAATTTTAATGCTATTTTTATAAGATAAAGCGACGATTATTTGTAAGGTTTTATAAATTCTTTATGAATAAGCGTAGCGCTATTGAGAAGCTGTCTAATTATGAATATCCAAAGCTTAATTGGATAAAATACGAGCGCGATGGATACATTGTTTACAATGTATAATAATGGAATGAAAGACAATATACACATTAAGCCGATAAAATGAATTATCGGCTATAACCAGTTATTATCTGTGCATATTAATAAGTAGTTACCTAACAAATTTCCAAACCGATGCAGGGATTTTGTCATAAAGTTTATTCATAGTGAGTTCTGCAAGGCGATGGTCAGCAGCTGAATAGAACAATTCTAACTCATCTTCAGAAAGCTCATACTTATTTTTCTCAATAACACGCTCAAGTGTATCGATGGTTGTGCATTTTCTTAAACGCATCAGATAATCAGTTTTGGTCATAATACCCTTTCTTTTATTGATAATTAAAAAAGCTTTATAACATGCTATGTTATAGTTTATATAGCGACGAATAATATCTTTATGTTTTGCTTGCAGGGCACTTTAAATCATCATCAAGTACGGAAACTAGATTTTGATTCATGCTCTGCCAGTCAATAATTTCACTTAGAGTTATTACAGGGCTTCCGAATAAATCATAAGTCTCATCAAGATACTCTTCAACTAATGATATAACGAGATTCTCTTTGGGATATTTTATCTTAAATTGCCACACGAAGGCTGCAATATGTTCAATGAGTTCATTAAGTCTAGCACTTTGTGGTGAACTTAAATCATTGACCCAGTGTGTATTAGTTTTCTGTAAGCTTAACATTGCTTCTCGATTCAAACTGTTACACAAGTATTTTAACTCAGATATATCATAATTTTTGGGTGAATATTCATCCATAATCACCTCCGCAGGCGAGACTAACCTTTGCTATGTGTATTTCTATATCTAAATAATCTAGTACAAACTAAATAAAACACCTTGGTTATTAACATAAGCATTTACTAATCAACGCATTAGGTTATATATACTTTGTAACAAAGTAGGTGTGATTTTTAGAATTATCAATAATTATATCAGTAATATTCAAATACGGGCTAGCAGCGCTAACAGTTTTCGCTGTGCTAATAATATAGCACTTTTATTACATAAGTCACCACCTGACCGCGGTTTTTTTTCAAAAATAAAGCAGGATAAAGGACTTATAGTGCTATTTATATCAATTAAGCGCAGTTTTAAAGGAGTTTTATATCCAATTAGAGATACTTTTCGTTTGTTTACAAAAAATAACGATGATTTTAACTTAAAAACGATATGCAAAATAATTTGAAGAGGTTTTTTTAACAAAATAGAGAAAAGATTAACGGTAATTGAATATGATACCAATATTGATAAGCATAATTAATTTTTAATACCAAATAAGTAATACCTACCGATTAATCGGTAGGTACATGACAGAGACTTATTTTATAAGTAGAGATTCAATGTGACACCAGGTTTTAGATCTGCCATTTTGACACCTGAATTCCAACTCATTAAATCATTGAGTTTGATCCCATGCCTTTTGGCTATGCTGTAATAAGAGTCACCTTTCTTCACTCTATAAGTTTTGGTTTTACGACTATTGGCAGTAGGGGCTGAACCTTTTATCTTAAGGGTTTGGCCCGGATAGATAGTGGCCGTTTTCATTCCATTAAGCCGCTTTATATCTTTACTTGTCGTATTGAATTTTTTGGCAATACTTGCAACCGATTCCCCTTTAGCCACTTTATAAGTGAAATTATTGGCGGGTTGGGTTGATCTCTGATGCTGATTTTTAGCCACAGCGAGACGGATATTATCTAAAACAGCTTGGTCAGAAAGTGATACTTTTAATTGCTCCGCTTTTGCTGTCGGTAACATAATATAATGTGGGCCATTAGGTGATGTTACACCACGCTTATAGCCAGAATTATAAATTTTCAGCGACTCTTCCGAAATACCTGTTAGCTCGGCAGCTTGGGTTAATGTAATTTGCTGCCCAACATCGACTTGAGTTAACGCTCTATTTCGGTTACTACGCGGTAATTTAATTTGATATTTTTCAGGTGCTCTTAATATTTGGCTAAGCGCTAATATTTTAGGCACATATTGTTTTGTTTCTTTAGGTAAAGATAACGACCAGAAATCAGTTGGCAACCCAGCTTCTTCATTCTTCTTAATCGCATTCAGTACACAGCCTTCACCGCAGTTATAAGCGGCTAAGGTTAATTCCCA
Organism: Providencia sp. PROV189; assembly: GCF_028480065.1. Taxonomy (NCBI): domain Bacteria; kingdom Pseudomonadati; phylum Pseudomonadota; class Gammaproteobacteria; order Enterobacterales; family Morganellaceae; genus Providencia; species Providencia sp. PROV189. Next base: position 11,870 of record NZ_JAMPOG010000008.1, on the reverse strand, counting down.
ATCATGTCCAAACATGATATTTAAATTTTCGAGCAAATCAAAAGCAGCCTTAGTCGATGTGACTAAGTCACGGCGCTCATCGACCCATTGATCTTGTTTTAAGCCATAAGAGCGTGCGGTGATAGGAACAATTTGCCACAATCCTGCCGCCTGTGCAGGTGAGGTTGCTTTTGGATTGAATGAACTTTCTATGATTGGAATCAGGGCCAATTCCATGGGTAAGTTACGATTATCGATTTCGTCCACGATCCAGTACATATAAGGTTCGGCCCTTAATGTGACGTCGTAGAGAAAACTTTGTTTTGTATAGTAATTACTTGCCTGTTCCCTGATGATAGCATTATCAGGTATATCCATCTTCAGCTCATCACTGATATAACCCCAAAGGTCGTTATCTACCGTTGAGATTTGTCTGCTTGCTGCCTGATTATGTGGAGCAACGGTTTCTATAGTGTGGTTTGCTGAAGACCTGTTCTGCTTGGTTTGTTGAGGCGAAGATTGGCATCCGGCCAGCAGAACAATGGCGATAATAGTCGCTATTGTCTTCATTGTGTCTTGGTTCTTTGTTGTATGTGTAAAAGTCGAACAATAATACTTATCCGACACAAAGAAGACAATAATTAAACGTTAATAATGATCTTTTAATTGACGTAGAACGGTAAAAACAGCTCTAAGTGGTGGGTTAGCTTGATTTATATTTAATTTTCTTTGCAATTGTGCATTATCACACTGTAAAAAAATATTCACTTTTCGTTCTGTTTTTAGTGTGGTAGGTACAGTTGGTTGATTTTTGTTTCGCTTAGCGGCAACCTCTTCTTGATATTGGCTAATTTGCGTGTTTTCAGGCCAAATATGGTGAGCGAATTTCAAATTAGATTGAGTATATTCATGGGCACAACAAATTAATGTGTCATCAGGGAGAGCAGCAATTTTCTGAATGGATTGATACATTTGCTCCGGTGTACCCTCAAATATCCTTCCACACCCAGCAGAAAACAGGGTATCGCCACAAAATAGATAAGGGGCTTGATAAAAAGCAATATGACCAAGGGTATGTCCAGGTAAGCCAATAACATCAAAATTAAAATCGTTAATTTTGACACTATCACCTTGCTCAACGATTTGTGTTGCTCCTTTAACTTGAGTCTCTTGAGGCCCAAAAACAGGTAGGTTACTGAAGTTTTTCAGAATACCTTTTACACCACCAGTATGGTCATTGTGATGATGGGTCAGTAAGATAGCCGTTGGGGTAAGCTTTTTTTGCGTCAATATTTCGAGGACTGGCTCTGACTCCGCGGGGTCAACAATGATACACTGTTGGTTATTATCAGACAGAATCCAAATATAGTTATCATTTAAAGCAGGGACTCGTATTAACTCCATAATGACCTCTCTATTTTGATTAAGGGGAATTTGATGAAGCCAGCGCGTATTGAAAAAAAGTTCCAGATGCCTGTGAGTTGGTCTGATATTCCTTTTGGGGAACACTATCGCCAAGCGTTGCAATATCAGCTTCGCCCTTGGTGGCCAAAAATATTTGGCTTTCATTTGCTTAAGCTTGGGCACCTCAGTACTGAGGTCGATACCGAAGAGTGTATGGTATCGCATCAGTTTTGTTTGGGGAATGGTGACCCTCGTTTTCAAGTTATCGCTGAACCACAAGCGCTTCCCTTTATGGCCAAATCAATCGACGCATGCTTAATTTCACACATGTTGGCATATAGCCATGACCCCCATTGGGTATTGCGTGAAGTTGACCGTGTGCTCGTTGATGATGGCTGGCTAATTATTTCTGGCTTTAACCCATTTAGCTTATTAGGGATCGGTAAAATGGTGCCGTTCCTTCGTAAACAGCAACCTTATTGTAGCCGTCTTTTTCCTACGTTAAGGGTATTTGATTGGCTTAGTGTATTGAATTATGAAGTACTTTACCATCGCAATTGTCAGGTGTTTCCATGGCATGGCCCTGAAAATTGGTTAAATCAGCGCATAAAAGGGGTAGGTACTTTAAATGTGATTGTTGCGAGAAAGCGAACTTACCCTCTAACTCCGACATTGCTCAAATTTAAACAACCGAAAGTTAAAATAGGCACTGCACTGGGGGCAACAAAGCGTATTTCTGATAGCACCAAAAAATTATAAATTTCAGCGATAAACACGCGATATGAATTAAGGCCTACACTGTGTGGGCAAATGTAGGCAAGTTGGGATTGAACCCGTTTAATCTTGTGTAGGTTGGTAACCTGTATCTTCTTTTGTTGGTGATTCAGCCGCTTGGCGTGCGAGTTCATCACATTTTTCATTTTCCGGATGGCCTGCATGGCCTTTTACCCAACGCCAATCAATTTTATGGCGAGCGATAGCCGCATCTAAGCGTTTCCAGAGGTCAACATTCACTACCGGAGACTTATCTGCTTTACGCCACTGACGACGCTTCCAATTGTGGATCCATTGTGTGATCCCTTGGCGAACATATTGGCTATCGGTGGTTAAAATAATATCACATGGTCGTTTTAACGATTCAAGGGCAACAATAGCAGCAAGTAGCTCCATACGGTTATTGGTTGTCATAAAAAAACCTTCATTGAGTGTCTTTTCATGCTGTTGGTAACGAAGAAGAATGCCATAACCACCTGGACCTGGATTACCCAGACAGGAACCATCAGTGAAAATTTCTACCTGCTTTGTCATTTCTGTTAAACTCTACCTTATTCATCAATCTCTAGTTTGACACAAAAATCCATTATGAGCACGGCGATAACCAGACAAATTGTCCTCGATACTGAAACCACAGGTATGAACAAACTGGGCGTTCATTATGAAGGCCATAACATTATTGAAATTGGAGCCGTCGAGGTTATCAATCGTAGGCTGACGGGGCGCAATTTTCACGTCTATATAAAACCTGATCGTCTCGTGGACCCTGAAGCTTTTGAGGTTCATGGTATCAGTGATGAGTTTTTACAAGATAAACCCGTGTTCGCTGATATTGCCGATGAGTTTATTGAGTTTATTCGTGGAGCAGAGCTGATTATCCATAACGCCCCCTTTGATATTGGCTTCATGGATTACGAATTTAGCAAATTGAATAAAGATATACCGCCAACGGCCGATTTTTGCCAAATAACGGATAGTTTAGTGATGGCTCGGCAAATATTTCCCGGTAAACGGAATAACTTGGATGCGTTGTGTGATCGCTATTTGATTGATAATACGAAACGAACTCTCCATGGGGCTTTGCTCGATGCCGAGATACTGGCTGATGTCTATTTAGCGATGACTGGTGGACAGACGTCTTTGGCTTTTTCAATGGAAGCAGATACTTCAAACGAAAGTTATGTTGAAGAAGTACAACGGATAGACCGTCCTGTCAGTGGGTTAAGGGTACTTTATGCGACGGATGAAGAGCTGATTGAACATGAAAAGCGGCTAGATATCGTCGATAAAAAAGGTGGTAAGCCTTGTCTCTGGCGTCAATCGCCTGAGGAAGGGGAGACGGTTCATTAGCAGTTATTCGCTTTTAAGGCTAAAAACTGTTCAAATGCACGTTTTTTCAAGAAAAAGTATTGACTGTTATTGAAAGTATTCGTAATATGCATCGCGTTCCCAAGGGGAATGTTCGGAGCGGTAGTTCAGTTGGTTAGAATACCTGCCTGTCACGCAGGGGGTCGCGGGTTCGAGTCCCGTCCGTTCCGCCAGATATCGAAGCCCTGATTCTTAGAATCAGGGCTTTTTGCATTTATGCCTTTGTTCCCTCAAATACACAAAAGAAAAATCCCTCATAAATGTAATGATAGGGGATGCTCTTGATATCCCAATCTGTGTTCATGGCTATTGCAGCGAGTCAGTAATAAAGTTTATGAAATAGAGAACGAAGTCTTGAGTTAAGACTACTATTATACGTAAGCAATTTATAAATCTAAATAAACAGATGAAAGATAACATGACATTAATGATCGTTATTGAGGTATGACGATGAGAAAATTAGTTAGATAACTTTAACTCCATCCTTTTGTGTGAATCATTTCGCTTCACTACCTTTTAGTATTTCCCATCCTGAATAAATGATATTGATTTAATCCTCTTTTAGTGGGCGATCAAAACACTATCGTTCAATTCATAATCTATAAATCACTTATTCATCTCTTGATGGCTTTTAATGTTACCTTTAAGTGTTTTTGAGAATAATAATGGTTTTCAATTTAAATTGGTTTTAAAAGTTAAATTTTGTTTTTTGCGCATATCTTTTTATGATGCTCATTATGGGTATATTTAATTCTCAAGTAAAAAATAAGCTCAATAAGAGAATGTTCACTTTTCTTACATATTTGTATTATTTAAATTAGTAGTCATTTTTCAATGCTTTGAAATGGACTAAAATTAAAATGTCTTATTTTTAGTTGTGATAATTATTATTTTAAAAGTGATTGTGAAGTCATGGTTGGTATTGTTGTCCAAATCAAAAGATAACTTTAACTTTAAAGGGTTCTTATCTAATATTTAAAGATGGACTATTATTTTAAATAATTAAATCTATATTGTATCTACATGAAAAATACGGGGTTATTTTTTATTTATTCTTATATAAGAAGTGTTTAATAAATTAATTAATTTATGTTTTCATTTATGATTGTGAATATTTATTAAATTTAATATTTTAATCTTTATTTGTGTCATAATTAGTGTGTTTTTGGTTGAAAATACCATTTTATATAGATTATCTCAAAAAGATTTTTTGCTAAAGCCTGCCAAATAGCTAGATTTTACGAAATTAAAATTACTCCGTATTGGTGTAAACAGAAGGTCTCTGTACTGCTAAATGGCTGGGGGGAAGTTTGATTTTACTCCAATGCTCAAGTAAATTAATAGGTATTGATTCAGTGATAATACATAACACAACATTATTTATACCTATAGACTTAAAGTTGCATAAAACATGTTTAAGGTGGATTTTTTATTCAATTTTAAAATGGAATGGGTTTCTATGCATATTGGTTTTTATTAGTTATCTTCGTTAGATATATTTATGTAAGTGGCGTTTAAATAGGTAAATATAATTAATTTAATGCATGGAGAAAAATAGTGAGAGTAGAGACGGTACAAATTCCGAAAAATAAACTCGATGATTCAAGAACTGTTTTCACCAAAGCGATCGGGAAAGAAATTCATAAATTACGTAAAGAACGTTCGATGACAGGAAAAGATCTAGCTAAGCTAGTTAATGTTTCCCAACAACAAATATCACGTTATGAATGTGGGGTTTGTAATATAACAATAGATACATTAATTATTATTTTAAATGCATTAAATGTTCCTTTAACAGATTTCTTTAATCAGGTCTTTTTACAGGTATTCGAAAAGGAAAAGAAAATCTGTGTGCAGTATCGTAATGTATTTAGCTCTGATAACCAGTCGGAAGAATTGAAGAAACAGCTCGAGATTTTTTTTCGATATAATCAAACTAACTTATGGGGTTAGTTATTTTATCATTTCTTTTTATTTAAAGATTTTTAAATTATTTATCTATAAATAATTAGGAATACGCACGTCTGAAGGATTGTCAATACATTCCTTTTTTTTAAATACAATATATTTATATTACAGAGGCAAATATGAAAAAAGTTATTTTAGCAACCCTGATTTCTGGCGCAATGAGTTCAGCAGCATTGGCGGATGCGGGTAGTGGTACCGTGACATTCACTGGCTCTATCATCGAAGCGCCATGCTCTATCGCACCGGGCGAAGAAAACCAAGAAGTACCATTAGGTCAAGTGTCTAACGTGACACTGGCTGCCGGTGGTTCTTCTTCTGCTCAGCCGTTCTCTATCCAGTTAGAAGGTTGTAATTTAGAAAACAACAACCAAGTGACGGTGACCTTTAACGGCACCGCTGCGGGCGCGACAGGTACGCCAGGCGCTGACTTATTGCAAATCACTGGGGATGCTTCCGGTGCGGCTGTCAAAATCATGAACGCTTCTGGTGCAACCATCGCGGTGAATAGCGGTAATACGCAAAACTACGTACAAGGTGACAACACACTGAAATTCCAAGCGGCACTGCAAGGTTTAGAAGGGGCAACCATTGTTCCAGGTAACTTCCAAGCGGTCACCAACTTTACGCTGGCGTACAACTAATCGCTTAGCAGCCATTGGCGGTGTCTACGATGTTATTCCCTTGGCCATGTGGTGTGCCAAGGGTTTTATGGCAAAAGGGGAAGGGATAATGAAGGGGTTTTCAATCCGTGCAGGTCTGCTGTTGGCCGTCAGTGTCGGGGTATCCTCCGCGCAAGCAGACACCTCGCCACTATGGGGGCGTATCAGTATGAATGGCAGTATTGTCGATTCGGCGTGTGCCATTGATACCGGCTCGTATGCGCAGACGGTGGACATGGGCGTGTTGCCCGTCAGTACCCTTCGCCAGCAAGGACGCGGTCCCGTTCGCCCCTTTTCGATTGCGCTGATAGGGTGCACGTTGACCCCGTATGCGGGCGCGGCGTGGCAAACCTTTTCGGTCACCTTTGACGGGCCCACCGACGGTGAGCGGTTCTCGGTCTCTGGTGACGCACGCGGCGTGGCATTACGGCTGCAAGATGCACACGGTCAACCGATTTATCCTGGGCAATCGACCCCGAAGCAAGCCCTTGTCCTGGGCAACTCTGTGCTGCATTACGGCTTGCAACTGGTCTCCGATGCGGGGCCTTTACGACCGGGGGACTATCAAAGCGCCCTGCGGTTTAAGCTCGATTATGACTAAAAAAGCCCGTTTTTTTGGATTTCCTGTTTTTCCTGAACTTGACTTTTAGGGATGTTACTTATGTCTTCAACACGACCGAAATTTTTTCGCCCTCGGGGCCTGAGTCTGGCGATTGCCTTGTCCTTATACAGGGTTTCTGTGCCGGTCATGGCGGCGGAGGCGTTTGAATTTAATACCGAGGTGCTCGATTTAGAAGACAAAACTAATATTGACTTGAACCAGTTTTCCCGTGCGGGCTACATCATGCCCGGCACCTATTCCTTTACCTTAAAAGCGAACGAAGAACAGCTCGGTGAGGTATCTGTACCGTTTTATGTGCCTGAGAATGACCCAAAAGGCAGCATTCCGTGTATTTCACCCGAGCTGGTGAGCCAATTGGGCCTACTGCCTAAAGTTCAAAAAGAGGCCACATTTTGGCATGACGGGCAATGTTTATTGGTGGAAAGCGTGCCGGGCATGCAAGTGCGGGGTGATTTAGCTACGTCGTCCTTGTACGTGAGTATCCCGCAAGCCTATTTGGAGTACACGGCCCCCAATTGGGATCCGCCGTCACGCTGGGACGACGGCATCGCGGCATTGATGCTCGATTATAACGTCAACGGTAACGCCAATAACTCGTACAACGGCGGGCATAACAGTTATACGTTAAACGGTAACGGGGTGGTTGGGGTCAACTTGGGCGCCTGGCGTTTTCGGGCGGACTGGCAGGGGCGATTAAACCACGCCACGGGGTCGGGCGAGGCGGTCAATAAAGATTTTGATTGGAACCGCTTCTACGCGTACCGCGCATTGCCGAGCTTGGCGGCCAAACTGATTATCGGGGAAGACTACCTGGTCTCGAACATGTTTGACTCGTTCCGGTTTATCGGGGCGAGTGTGCGCTCGGATTTGAACATGTTACCGCCGAATTTGCGCGGCTATGCGCCGGAAGTGACCGGGATTGCCAAAACCAATGCCACGGTGACCGTGAGTCAACAAGGGCGTGTGTTGTATGAAACCCAAGTGGCGCCGGGGCCGTTTCGTATTCAGGATTTGAGTGATGCGGTCAGCGGGAAGCTGGAGGTGACCGTCAAGGAGCAAGACGGTTCAACTCAAGCGTTTCAGGTGGACACGGCCAGCTTGCCGTACCTGACCCGCCCGGGGCAAATCCAATACAAGTTAGCGTTAGGGCAACCGACCAATTACCAACGTCACAGTGAAGGGGACAGTTTTGTCACCGGCGAGTTCTCATGGGGGGTTAACAATGGGTGGTCACTGTTTGGGGGCAGCCTGAACAGTCAAAACTACAATGCGGTGTCGCTGGGTATCGGGCGCGATTTATTGGCGTTCGGTGCGCTGTCCTTTGATGTGACACAGTCCTTTGCCCGCTTAGTAGGGCAAGGGACGGTCAGTGGGGGGGCTTACCGCATTAACTACTCGAAACGCTTTGAAACCATCGACAGTACCATTCAGTTTGCGGGGTATCGCTTCTCTGAGCGTGACTTTATGTCGATGTCCGATTTCTTGTCCGCGTTAAAAAGCGGGGGGCGTTACGGGGGCAGTAAAGAGCTGTATACCGTGTCACTGAATAAAAACTTTGCTGACCAGGGAATGTCGTTGTACTTGAACTACAACCACCAAACGTACTGGGACCAGCCGGACAATGACTACTACAGTGTCATGTTATCGAAGTACATGGACATCGGGCCGCTTAAAAATGTCAGCGTGAACCTGACCGCGACGCGTACCGAGTACAACGGCGTGAAGGATGACAGTGTGTTTTTATCCACCTCGTTCCCGTTGAGCAACGGCGCCAATGTGGGGTACTCCTTAAACAGCAGTCGCTATGACACCACCAACCGAGCCACGTACTACGACCGAATTGATGACCGGACGACCTATCAACTCAGTGCTGGCAGCAGCAAAAAAGGCGGCACGGGCAGTGCGTTTATTACCCATCAGTCGGATGTGGCGCGTTTAACGGCAAACGCCAGTTATATGCACAACCAATACAGTGCATTTGGGTTGTCGGCGAGTGGCGGCGTGACGCTCACCGCGGAAGGTGGCGGGTTACACCGTATTAATGCCCCGGGTGGAACGCGGATGCTGGTTGATACCGACGGGGTTGCGAATGTGCCGATTAAAGGGTTTGGTGCCCCCATTACCTCAAACGCGTTTGGTAAAGCGGTGGTCGGCGATGTGAACAGTTATTACCGCAGTAAGGCGCAGATAGATTTGAACGCCTTACCGGATAACGTGGATGCGCAGCAATCGGTGGTGCAAGCCACCTTAACGGAAGGTGCGGTGGGTTACCGTCACTTTGCGGTGGTCTCGGGCGAAAAAGCGATGACGGTATTACGTTTACCGGATGGCAGCTTCCCACCGTTTGGGGCACAAGTGCAAAACAGCAAAGGGCAAAATACGGGGATTGTGGGCGATGCAGGGAGTGCGTACATCAGTGGGATTAATCCGACGGAGGCGATGACGGTGACGTGGGGCGAGAATAAGGCGTGTGAAGTGCGTTTCCCTGCTGCACTGGGCACTTTGCAAGAGGCGTTATTGCTGCCGTGTACTCCGACAGTCCGCGCTGACGAGAGTGCCCTGACTCAGCGCTAAATTATTCATATAAAAACGGCTTGCACGAATACGGTGTGGGCGACATTCAGAGTGAATTATGAGGGGAGAGGGTGTCCTTTCCCGTTAGATAAAGGTAAACGACCATGCAATTAAATCGCGCATCGAGTGTTGTCTCCAGTCTTATCGGGCTGACTGTCTTGAGCAGTACGGCTTATGGGGCGGTTTCTATGGACCGGACCCGAGTCATTTTTGATGGTGGCCAAAAATCGATTTCGCTGAATATCTCGAATAACAATAAACAGCTGCCGTATTTGGCGCAAGGGTGGATTGAAAATGCCGAAGGGCAAAAAATCCAGTCGCCGTTAGTGGTGTTGCCGCCGGTGCAGCGTTTAGAGCCGGGGAAATCGAGCCAAGTGAAGATTGAGGCCCTGCCGGCGATTAGTACGTTGCCGCAAGACCGTGAATCGCTGTTCTATTTTAATTTGCGGGAAATTCCGCCGAAAAGTGATAAGCCGAACACGTTGCAAATTGCCTTGCAGACGCGGGTGAAGTTGTTCTATCGCCCGAAAGCGATAATCCCGGAGAAAAATGGGGCGCCGTGGCAAGACAAGTTGACCTTGGAAAAGCAGGGTGACCAGTACGTGGTGAAGAACCCGACGCCGTATTATGTGACGATAATTAACGCGACCGCCAACGCAAAATCGTCTGATGGCAAGGAATTTACGCCGGTGATGGTGTCGCCGTTTGGGCAAGATACGCTTGGGGTCAGTGTCAATAAGCTGGGCAGCAGTCCGGTACTGACGTACATCAATGATTTTGGCGGGCGTCCAACGTTGACGTTCCGTTGCCAAGCTCAGACGTGTGACGTTGTTCCTAATCCTAAAAGCGAATAAGGCAGCGTCAGAGCCTGTGCTTAGCGTAACAGACAGTAAGGAGTGTCAGATGACTGACCAACAAAGAAAACGCAGGTTTCGTCACGGCCTGCTTGCGGCGGTGCTCAGTGGTATCGTCAGTGCGCCGAGCTTGGCGGATAACAATGACAACCTTTATCGTCCGGTGGATAACTGGAATGTGGATGGGCAGCACGGGGTGGTGTATGTCAAAGGGTCACTGACGGAAAGTCCGTGCCGTTTGGCGATGACGTCGAGCTACCAGACGGTGGAGATGGGGAACTTAGATACCGGCACCTTGCAGCACAACGGTAAGGGGACGCCGATTGTGTTTCAGATTGAACTGGAAGATTGCTTAGAGACGGCGACGCGGCTTGAGAATGTGTAGAGTGGCATGACAGCATGGAGTTCGACGCAGCCGGCGGTGAAAATTCGGTTTGTGGCGCCGACGGTGCCGATGTACAGCGATTTTGTGCGGGTCAATGGGGCGCAGGGCTTGGGGTTGGCGGTGACGACCGCGGGTGGCGCCTTGTTACCGATGGGGCAAGCGAGTGAGCCGCAGTTGTTGCCCTCGGGGCAAAGTCGGTTGACTTATTACGTGACGCCGGTGAGAACGGGGGCGTTGGTCCCAGGGCCGTATTCGGCACTTATCGCGTTTGAAATGCTGTACGAGTAGGAGTGACCATCACCATGACAATACGACGACGTCTCTGTCGACCGCCGAAAGCGCTGGCAACCAGTCTGTTGCTGAGCAATCTGATGTTGTTTTCAGCGGCTGCTCTGGCGGAAACTTATACCTTAACCGTCAAGGTGACCGTGGTTGAGAAGACCTGTGATATCTACGGGCCGAGCGGGATTGGGCAACCCATCAATGTGACGATGGGGGACCTGATCATTAAAAATATTGATGGTGTCAGCTACGGGCAAACCGAGATCCCGTACCAGCTCCAGTGTGAGGATGGTGACCAAAACCCGGCGTTAAAGCTGAAGTTTGACGGTCCGCGGATGAACGGTCAAGCGACCAATGTGCTGGCGACGTCAGAGCCCAATTTGGGGTTACGGCTGATGGTGAACAATACCAATCTGGGCTTGGGGACATGGCGTAATTTTAATTATAGCACCCAACCCATTCTCAGTGTGATCCCGATTGGCAGTGGGACGGGGGGCATTAATGACGGTCAGATGACCGCGTCCGCCACGTTGAGTGTGGAGTACCAATGATGATGAGCCGACACACCAGGATATCCGTAATGGCATTATGGCTGAGCAGCCTGATGCCGCTGACGACGTATGCCGTCGATGTGAACTTTACGGCCAATTTAATCCAAAACCCGCCGTGTGATGTGGCGGGGCCGGATGGGGTTGACCAGCCGATCCGCGTGCCGTTTGGGGAGGTGGGGATCACTAAAATTAACGGTGAAAACTATCGCCAAGACTTTACCTTGACGCTCAGTTGTGGGACGGGGCTGGGGAACGCGGTGGCGTTGTATCTGGAATACCGGGGGATGCAGGCACCGTTTGATAATCAGGCGTTACAAGCGAGTCAATCGGGCTTAGGGGTGCGTCTGTATCACGAAGGGGTGGTTATCCCCCCGAACAGTGGCACCCCAATCACCATGTCAGATAACGGGACCGAATCGTTGCCGTTGTATGCGGTACCGGTGAAGGATG
>NZ_JAMPOG010000007.1:0-2121 GCF_028480065.1 Providencia sp. PROV189 | reverse complement strand
CCAACAGTAACGACATTCAATACAGTGGTACGTTAATTGCGTTGCCGTGCACCGTTGACCCGATTTATGAGAACTTTGGGGTTGATTTTGGGGGCAACATTAATACCAAGGATTTGGTGGATGGGCAACGCCGTTACAGCAAGGAAGACATCCTGTTTCATTTAACGGATTGTGACACTTCGTTGGGGAGCGCTATCTCGGCGAGATTCAGCGGTGCGTCGACCACGGCAAATGGGTTATTGAACGTGGATGCGGGGAGTCAGGCTAGTGGGATTGCGGTGGGACTGGAAACCCCGAGTGGGGTGGCCTTGCCGATAAACGGTGCCCCGGTGGGGCCGGTGATGCCGATAACGGACGGTGAGATGACGATCCGGGTCAGGTCGTACTTGCAGGCGGTGGAAGGGGCGACGGTAGAGACGATGACGCCGGGCTTTTTTACGGCGACGCTGACGTATACCTTGGTGTATCAATAGGACAATGACGTAATGTTTATCTCCTTATAGAACTGAGTCCAAAACGATATTTTGGGTTAAAATTAAACGGAAACTCTCCGGCAAACGCATGACGTGGAGAAATCAGATATATGAAAAATATACTCAATGACGGAGCAAAGTCGTTAGGGTTCGGCTTGATATTGCTCACTCTCGCCTTTAAAGCACATAGTTCCTCTACGATGAGGGAGAGGAGTGGCTATCCCATAAATACGACGATTGCAGTCTCAGCGGCAACAACGTTTCAAGCTATGGATAGTCAAAGCTACACTTCAACAATCACGAGTGGTCAATATCCAAGCTGTACTCTCGGTGGTAATTATCCTCAAACGTGCACGTTTTCTAGTACGTATTATAACATTGATTATCAAGTATGGTTTCCCGGAGCACCGGAAGGAAAGCCCTTTTCTTTTGTGAACTCAAGTTTGAATCAATGTTCATTTATTGCCCTTGCTGGAAATAGTAATGCCGATGGTTGGACTGGAAAGTCCATGAATGCTGACTCTGCTAACATGATGGGTAGTGCAGGGATGCTATACAATAATATACCTTTCGTAGTGAACAAGAAATGTTCTGAAGTAACGCGAGCGGATATAGGTATTATATCTGGCCAAATGAGCGGTTGGGGGTTTAGAGGTGTAAATGGAAGTGGATGGGTAGGTTCATGTGGCAATCCGTGTGTATTTGGTAATCCTGTGGTGATGATGGTCGCTGTCGTACCTGGATTTTCAGGTGATCCAACTAAGGCTGTGACTTCGGTTAGGGTGGATTCAGGAAGCGATGTGAATACACCAACCCAACCGGTGTCTTGTATTCTTTCAGGTAACTTACAGATTGATCATGGAACCCTTAGTGCGGATAATATTAATGGAAATAGTTCAAGCTCGAACCTCTCGATAAATTGTAGCGCCTCCACTAGTGCTATCGCTACAGTTGTATCTACTACGGGTAATAATAAGGTGGATATGGGGGGAGGGATCGTAAGTACAATTACGACAATTCCCTCGACAGTTACGGTGTCTGCTGGTGCTCCATCTTCCATGGTCTTGTCAAGTAAGTTAAATTCCACTGGAAATCCTGTTGGCGGTGACTATTCGGGGTCAGCCACATTGATAATGACCTATCGTTAATAGTACTTTCATAATCGCTGGAGGGGTGATGATCATTAATTGTTGCTTGTTGCAGATAATAAATTAGTTTATTTTTTACTCAAAGTTCATTGGGTATTTCTCACTTAGGTAATTTTTGCAACAAGCCCCTTATCTTCGATGAGATTAACGGGCTTGTTGCAAATAATAAATTTGCGTATTTTTTGCTCAAGGCCAATGGCGTCTTTCACGCTAAAACCGTCTCCACATTGAATAAGCGATTCATAAAGGCAGATCGCTCCCGTACACGAAACTCAGGTTCATCACGACGTAACCATTCATCAAATTGACCCTTATTCAGTTTTCGCAAAGTTTCAAATCCTTGGATTGTCGACCAAGCCCGCTTAGCGATTTTGAAACCGCCGGTGGCAACAATTAACTTTTTAATCGGTGCATGATCGGATTCTATTCGATTATTGAGGGTTTTGATTTGCCGTTTGCGTATTACCATGAAGGAGATCGGTGAGTAACGCTGTTTTTCG
>NZ_JAMPOG010000006.1:0-66356 GCF_028480065.1 Providencia sp. PROV189 | reverse complement strand
CGAACAGTAATGATATTCAGTACAGTGGAACGTTGATTGCGTTGCCGTGCACGGTTGACCCGAATTATGAGAACTTCGGAGTTGACTTTGGGGGCAATATTAATTCAAAGGATTTGCTGAATGGACAACGTCGTTATAGCAAGGAAGACATCCAATTTCATTTGACGGATTGTGATACTTCTTTGGGAAATAGTATTGCAGTGAAATTTAGCGGTGTTTCGACGACCGACAATGGATTACTGAATGTGGATGCTGGAAGTCAGGCTAGTGGGATTGCGATAGGTCTTGAAACCCCGAGTGGTGTAGCGTTACCCATTAATAACACTCAGGTAGAGCCTTTAATGCCGATAAAAAAAGGGGATATGACGATACGGTTACGGTCATATATACAGGCAGTGGAAGACGCAACGGTAGAGAGCATTCAGCCGGGTTTTTTTACGGCGACGCTGACGTATATGTTGATATATCAGTGAAGCGATGCTCCATTTTACGGGGTAGAGACGGGGTGTTTTCTATCAGGCTAGTGCAAGACTATATACGTCAATGCTCGCTAAGGTTTAGTAGTGATTTATTTGCCATCTATTGCTTAGTATTTATCTCACAATAACAGTTTAAGCGGTGGCAAATTTCTTGGTATTCAATTTCAAAATAGATTTCGTTGATGAGTATTCATTATCAAGCGACACAAGGAATCCATAAATGCGCATTCAGTTAGCTCTTTTGCTATTCACTTTTCCATTAACTTCTATTGGGGCATCTTACTTCAATCAGAACAATACTCCGCAAAGAGCAATAGGATATGGTGAAGGGTCTTTTTCAATATTTGGAACAGTATATAAAATCCAAGATAATATTGATCGGCGTCCTATAACCAATTCTGTTGGGTATGATACTGGAGTTATGTCCGCTGAAAGTTATGGCTACTCCGGTGGAGCAGTGACTATTGATGCTAAATACAATACACTTTCTAACGTATCAGGAGGATCATCATGTTATTTGTATGGAACTCTATACTTTTCTGAGTCTGACGGCTGGTATGATTACAGTTACGGGCATCTGCGTTGGGATGTGTTTGGTGATGTATTTTATGATCCCAATCTGTATATAAAGGTTGATAAACCATGTAATCAAGCTATTTTATCCGATTTACCGACAGTTAATATTCCATTACCAAGCATCAACAAATTTTATATTTGGCGGGGTATATCTGGTATATGTGCCAATCAGTCTTGCTCAAATGGAAGTTATAATCATACTCGGGTTTTACCTCGTAATGGGTCTATGACTGCTTTGGCAGATGTAATCGCTTGCACATCAAATACAGTCAACAGTTCTACTTGCCGGTCTTTATTTTATAATACTGTACGTGGCACTGATATTCCTTCTGGGTTAATTCCTGACATCCCAGCTGTATGTAATGTGAATTTACCTGATCTGAACTTTGGAACTGTAGGCATGAATGACTGGGCTGGAAACATGGCTCAATCTATAGGCTCAGTATCTTGTACAAAGGATGCATCTATTACCTTTACTGTGGTTGGTGGAGATTCAGTTAAACTGGGCCCTTTTAATGCTTCTATTGGTATAAATGGGAAATTAGGCGGGTCATCGATCGTTAATACGGGGATAGGGGAAGTGACATTCACAATTGATGGACAGCTAAAATCGTCTACAGGGAGTGTTACAGCAGGGGAATATCAAACAAGTGTTGTAGTAATAGGTACAATTAATTGAAATGCATCTTACAATAAATAATAAAGCGACATCAATTTCATTGCTATTTACAAATTGAGTGATGCCATTTGCTCTAATTTTGGATGTGCAGGTGCTATCAACGGTATTTTTATTCAGAAAAATGAGTGCATATTAGACTAATCTTATCAGTAATAGCTACAGAAAGTGAATATGTTCCCATTTTTCAGAAATTTACTGGATTTATGAAAATTTGGAGTAGTATAGTTAATTTGGTTACCAAGTCAGAGGTGATATATTACCTCATAAAAAACAGGTGACATTTATTGCAAAACGTATAAAACGATTTTTAAGTGCTGAATTTAAACTTGAAGCGGCTCAATTTGTCATTGATTAAAATTGTTCCGCGGCCGAAGCTGCCAATGCCATGGGCGCGGGTAAATCAACCATTGGATAATGGGGACGGCAACTCAAAAATGAGCGTAAAGGTATTTCGCCAAAAGCATCGGCAATGACACCAGAACAAGTTGAAATTCGTGCACTAAAAAAGAAAATTGCTCACCTCGAAAAGTATGACGAGCTCTTAAAGAAGGCTACTTTTCTGGTGATGTCAGACTCCCTGAACAACTTGCGATAATTAAAAAATTGAGCCAAAGCTATCGTATTCAAATATTATGTGGTGTGTTTAGTATTAAACTCTTTCCATATCACAATCCAATGAATCGGTAAAAATCCCCCCTATCGTCATTATTCTTAGCGTCCATAAAAGCGACAAAATATCATCATGTACTTTTAATTAAAACAAAGCGATGAAAATATAATTTATATATTGGTAATTAGAATGGTTATTTTACTTTGTTAATAATTAGAGTTATTTAAATTTGTATATTTCATGATGTTATTTTTATTGGTAAATTAATAGGGTAATAAATTATTAATGATTAATATAATTAAATATAAGTCAATGTAACTGAAATATGCCATGGTTATTTTAAAGGAAATGATTAATTTACTTTTATCTTGTTTGATAAAAAACGTATTCTTCCCTGAAAATAAACTTGGAGGTTGATGTATGTCATTGAATATAGAATTAAAAAATCAATTGGAATCATCTATACTTGATTTAAATCTACCTGAAAATCCCTACTTTAAATCTCTGACTTCTGGTGAAATGACCCATGAACAATTTTTAAATAGCCAATTAGAATTTGCATCGATGGTTTATTTTTTCAGTAGGCCAATGGCACAAATTATTGCCAATATATCCGACCCCATTTCACGAATTGCCTTGGTGGGTAATCTTTGGGAAGAACATGGTCAAGGTATCAAGGAAAATGTACATGGAAATACAATCTTAACTTTGATCGAACGTTTAGGCGGTGATATATCCAGTATTGACTTACAGAACCCCCCTCCGAATGCTCGGATCTTTAATGAAGCATTACGTGGAGTTTCTGCTTTTTGTGATTTTCGTTTTGCTGCTTCTATGTATGCAGGTATTGAGAGAACGTTTGTTGATGTATCGTGCATGATATTTGAAGCTATAACTAAAGAGGGTTGGCTGCCAGAAGATAAGATCACCCATTATGGTTTACATCGAGAACTGGATATTGAGCACTCAGAAGATTTTTTGAAAGTAGTCAATCAATATTGGGATGAACCAAAATATCAATTTATGATTAAAGAAGGTATCAAATTTGGCTGCCAATTATTTGCTAATGCATATGTTGGTTTTTATCGGAGCATGGGCAAGTAGCTCCAAGGATATTTATTGTTTTTAGTGATATAAATAAAATGTAGAATTTGGCTATTTATGACTATTGATATTTATTATCATAAATAGCCGATTTTGGTTTGTATATGGCTAACCACTAATATAGTGGGGGCTGTGCATATGATATTTCTCAATGAGAACGATATAGGTGGTATTTTGTTTTAAATTTCCCATATAACACTCCAGTGAGTCGGTAAAAAGATGGAATAAATACCCCACCGCAATTGCTTTTAATTTCCATGATGGTAGTAAAAATATCATCACATACGCGATAGCCGCCCAACCAGTGTGTAACGAATGGAAACCAATACTCTATTGATTAGGCTCAAAAATCGGATCGGCCAGTAAATGATCTAAATCGACTGTCATGGTTGTTATCATCAATAATGCTGCTAATTTTCAGCTAGTTTCGCCAAAATAGATAGCCAAATAAGATTGTCACTAAAAAATGAAAGCCGTAGTGCACAATATTGCGAAAAATTCCAAATGCCACAATTAAACCTCTAATGCATTATTTTTATTTATTAGCAGATATCTCTTCTTCATTCCTATCTGCATTGGTTATTCAGCACTTTTGAGCTAAATATACTCATTTTTTGGCGGCTAGCGTGCTCCTGTTGTATCGAGATTATAACCAAGTCGTATAACGAATAGGGATTTTTTGTTTCGATGTGTAGAGCCATGTTTATCTCTTATCTAATCCACCAATTTTTCATAGCAAAATTTGCTAATAATCACTATTGTTATCCCTAAATGCATAAGAATGACAAATCACCTTGATCCCTGATGGTAAACTCAGGTTTAATAAGGGTAATGATTTGCGCAAAAAAATCATCTTTAAGTGATATTTTGCGCAATGGAAAGGATTCAGCTCTGAAATAGTTTAATTTATTGACGATTCGCGGGCACGAATGTAGCGAATAATTGCTGTGTGGAGCAAATTGCGTTAGTTTCATAGCTTGTCTGTGAAAAAGTGCAACAATTCCATATTGCGTTGTGAAAATTGGTTTAAGTACGTTTTTATCCGACCTGGAGTATACTAATGACGACTCGTAAAACCCTTGCTAATGCTATCCGCTTTCTAAGTATGGATGCGGTTCAAAAAGCAAAATCAGGGCACCCTGGTGCGCCTATGGGCATGGCTGATATTGCTGAAGTGCTGTGGCGTGACTATATGAATCATAACCCAGCAGATCCACACTGGGCTAACCGTGACCGCTTTGTGCTGTCAAATGGCCATGGTTCAATGTTGATCTATAGCTTGCTGCATCTGACGGGTTATGACTTATCTATGGATGAGTTAAAAAACTTCCGCCAGCTCCACTCTAAGACCCCTGGCCACCCTGAATATGGTTATACTCCAGGTGTTGAAACCACAACCGGTCCATTAGGGCAAGGTATCGCAAACGCAGTTGGTTTTGCTATTGCAGAGCGTACATTAGCTGCTCAATTTAACCGTCCAGGCCATGACATCGTCGACCACCACACCTATGTGTTTATGGGCGATGGTTGTATGATGGAAGGGATCTCCCACGAAGCCTGTTCTTTGGCTGGTACGCTGAAGCTAAACAAACTGATCGCGTTTTACGATGATAACGGTATCTCTATCGATGGTCATGTACAAGGTTGGTTTACAGACGATACGGCAGGGCGCTTTGAATCTTACGGCTGGCATGTTATTCGTGATATCGACGGTCATGATGCTGACCAAATTCATGCTGCTATTACTGAAGCACAGCGCGAAACAGACAAGCCAACACTGATTATGTGCAAAACCGTGATCGGCTTTGGTTCACCCAATAAAGCAGGCACTGAATCAGTCCATGGTGCACCATTAGGTGATGCTGAAATTGCGGCGACTCGTAAAGCTCTGGATTGGCAATATGGCCCATTCGAGATCCCACAAGAAATCTATAAAGCTTGGGATGCGCGTGATGCAGGTAAAGAAAAACAACATGCTTGGAATGAAAAATTTGCCGCTTATGCAAAAGCATTCCCTGAATTAGCTGAAGAATTTAAACGTCGTATGGCGGGTGAGCTACCGGCGAATTTCGATGCAGAAGCGAAAAAATTTATTGAACATCTGCAAGCAAACCCTGCGAATATCGCAAGCCGTAAAGCATCACAAAATGCATTAGAAGCCTTCGGTAAAGTCTTACCTGAGTTCTTAGGCGGCTCTGCTGACCTAGCACCAAGTAACTTAACAATGTGGTCAGGCTCTAAACCACTAAACGAAGACAAAGCGGGTAACTATATCCACTACGGTGTCCGTGAATTTGGTATGTCAGCAATCATGAACGGTATCGCTCTGCATGGCGGTTTTGTTCCTTATGGTGCAACATTCCTAATGTTCGTTGAATATGCGCGTAACGCGGTGCGTATGGCTGCACTGATGAAAGTGCGTAGTATCTTTGTTTACACTCACGACTCTATCGGTCTGGGTGAAGATGGTCCAACTCACCAACCTGTTGAGCAATTAGCTAGCCTGCGCGTGACGCCAAACATGAATACATGGCGTCCATGTGACCAAGTTGAATCAGCGGTGGCATGGAAATACGCTATTGAACGTAAAGACGGCCCAAGTGCGCTTATTTTCTCCCGTCAAAATCTGGAGCAACAACCTCGTACAGCGAAACAATTAGCTGAAATCGAGAAAGGGGCTTATATCCTGAAAGATAGCGAAGGTCAGCCTGAGCTTATCTTTATTGCGACAGGTTCAGAAGTTGAGTTGGCGGTGAAAGCTGCGGATCAACTATC
Source organism: Providencia sp. PROV189 (assembly GCF_028480065.1). Lineage (NCBI taxonomy): Bacteria > Pseudomonadati > Pseudomonadota > Gammaproteobacteria > Enterobacterales > Morganellaceae > Providencia > Providencia sp. PROV189. The sequence goes on along the minus strand of NZ_JAMPOG010000006.1, from coordinate 60,133 downwards.
TGGCGAAGGTCATAAAGTGCGTGTTGTTTCAATGCCTTCAACTGAAGTATTTGATAAGCAAGATGCGGCATACCGTGAAGCTGTTCTACCTTCAAGCGTCACTAAGCGTGTTGCGATTGAAGCGGGTATTGCAGATTACTGGTTTAAGTATACAGGCTTGAATGGTGCTATCGTTGGTATGCACTCATTTGGTGAGTCTGCACCTGCCGAAGAGCTATTTAAAGAGTTCGGTATTACTGTTGAAAATGCGGTAAAAGCAGCGAAATCATTGCTGAAATAATTGCGGTTACGGCCTAGAGATAGGCAGTAATCACGAGTGAAAATACGCCTCTGTATCAATTTTGGTGCAGGGGCGTTGTTTTTTTGTGCATTTCATTGGGTTTGACTATTGCGTTCTGTGAATATATCCCTTAATCTAATTCTTAATTAGCTGAACCGTTTCAGTCTTTGCTGTGATTGAGATAAAAAATTTCAAAAATGTCGAGTGAAGCACACTTTTGATGTTTGACAGTTAAAATCAGCAGTAGAGTTTGTGTGAGTCAGTTATCCTTATCAGCCGTGTGATTTTGTTGAAATTCAAGGTGTAGGATGCCAATAAAAGTGGCGATTAACGGCTTTGGCCGGATCGGGCGGAGTGTACTAAGGGCGTTATACGAGTCAGGGCGACGTGCTGAAATAGTCGTTGTCGCGGTCAATGAGCTAGCAACTCCAGAAGGGATTGCTCATTTGCTCAAGTACGACTCTAGCCATGGGCGCTTTGCTTGGGATGTCCGTCTTAATGGTGCGTTGTTACAGGTTGGCGACGATAATATTCGTCTTTTCCATCAGCCTGATATCGGCGCCTTACCTTGGAAAGAGCTAGGGGTTGATGTCGTACTTGATTGCTCTGGGGTGTTTGGTTCCCGTGCAGATGGCTTAGCACACCTTGAAGCAGGCGCGAAGAAAGTACTGTTCTCTCACCCTGGTACGGATGATTTGGATGCGACAGTTGTCTATGGTGTTAATCATGATAACTTAACGATTGAAGATAAAATTGTTTCAAACGCATCTTGTACCACAAATTGCATTATCCCGATTATTAAATTACTCGATGATGCTTTTGGGATTGAATCGGGTACGGTGACAACGATCCACGCATCAATGAATGATCAGCCGGTGATCGATGCGTATCATCATGATTTAAGAAGAACGCGAGCGGCTAGCCAATCTATTATTCCTGTTGATACAAAGTTGGCAGCAGGAATTACGCGGATTTTTCCTAAATTCCAAGACCATTTTGAGGCGATATCAGTACGTGTGCCGACAACCAATGTGACAGCTATCGATTTGAGTGTTACCGTGCACAGTGATGTTAGTGTGGCTACAGTAAACGAACTGTTGCGAAGCGCCGCACATGGTCATTTTCGTGGTATAGTAGACTATACTGAATTACCGTTAGTCTCGATGGATTTCAATCATGATCCACACAGTGCGATTGTTGATGGGACGCAAACGCGAGTTAGCGGCAAGCATTTAATTAAAACCCTTGTTTGGTGTGATAACGAGTGGGGGTTTGCTAACCGGATGCTAGATACAACATTAGCGATGGCAGCAACAGGTTTCAACTAATTAACGGCTGACAGACGGTAGGGTAAACTGATACCCAAACAGCCATTAATGAAAACTTTATAGAGAATCAACAAGAGGATTCACCATGTCTGTAATTAAGATGACCGATTTGGACCTAGCGGGTAAACGCGTTTTCATCCGCTCTGACCTAAACGTTCCTGTAAAAGATGGCAAAGTTACTTCTGACGCACGTATCCGTGCTTCATTACCAACAATCGAAACTGCTCTCAAGCAAGGTGCTAAAGTCATGGTCACATCTCACCTCGGTCGTCCGACTGAAGGCGAGTACAATGAAGAATTTTCACTGCAGCCTGTTGTTGACTATCTAGCCGACAAAATCGATTATCCTGTTCGTCTTGTAAAAGACTACCTTGGTGGTGTGGATATCGCAGAGGGTGAACTTGTCGTTTTGGAAAACGTACGCTTTAACAAAGGCGAGAAAAAAGACGACGAAACGCTATCAAAACAGTACGCTGCATTATGTGATGTTTACGTTATGGATGCTTTCGGCACTGCTCACCGCGCTCAAGCATCAACGCATGGCGTGGCGAAGTTCTCTCCGATTGCATGTGCAGGCCCTCTGTTAAGTGCTGAACTTGAAGCATTAGGTAAAGCATTAGATAACCCTGCTCGCCCAATGGTCGCTATCGTAGGTGGCTCAAAAGTATCAACAAAACTAACGGTATTAGATTCTCTATCTAAAATTGCCGATCAATTAATCGTTGGTGGTGGTATTGCAAATACCTTTATCGCGGCAGAAGGCAACAACGTTGGTCGCTCTTTATATGAAGCGGACCTGATCCCTGAAGCGAAAAAATTACTGGCAAACTGCCATATCCCAGTTCCGACCGATGTTCGTGTGGCGACAGAGTTCTCTGAAACTGCCGAAGCGACACTGAAATCCAGTTCAAAAATTAAAGATGACGAGCAGATTTTGGACTTAGGTGATGAGTCTGCTGAGCGTCTGGCTGAAATTTTGAAAAATGCCAAAACCATTCTGTGGAATGGCCCTGTTGGTGTCTTTGAATTCCCTAACTTCCGTAAAGGAACAGAAATCGTTGCTCGTGCTATCGCCGATAGTGAAGCTTTCTCTATCGCGGGTGGTGGTGACACATTAGCGGCTATCGATCTGTTTGGTATCGCGGATAAAATTTCATACATCTCAACTGGCGGCGGTGCTTTCCTTGAGTTTGTTGAAGGTAAAAAGCTGCCAGCGGTTGTGATGCTGGAAGAACGTGCTAAAGCGTAATTAATTTGTCATGAACAACAGGCTGCCGATGCAGCCTGTTTAACACAGGACCTTTTCAAATGTCTAAAATTTTTGATTTTGTAAAACCGGGTGTTCTCACAGGTGATGATGTACAAAAAGTTTTCGCAGTTGCCAAAGAAAATAACTTTGCATTGCCAGCGGTGAACTGTGTCGGTACAGACTCAATTAATGCCGTACTTGAAGCGGCAGCGAAAGTACGTGCTCCAGTTATTGTTCAGTTTTCTAACGGCGGTGCTGCTTTTATCGCAGGTAAAGGCTTAAAAGCGGAAGGCCAACAAGCGGCTATTTTAGGTTCCATTTCAGGTGCTCAACACGTCCATCAAATGGCTGAGCATTATGGTGTTCCTGTGATCCTGCATACTGACCACTGTGCACGTAAATTGCTGCCATGGATTGATGGTTTGCTAGACGCAGGTGAAAAACACTATGCGAAAACCGGTAAGCCTCTGTTCTCTTCACACATGATTGACTTGTCTGAAGAAACTCTGGAAGAAAATATCGAGATCTGTGCTAAATATCTGGCTCGTATGGCGAAAATCGATATGACGCTGGAAATCGAACTGGGTTGTACTGGTGGTGAAGAAGACGGTGTTGATAACACCGGTATGGATAGCTCTGCGCTGTACACTCAACCAGAAGACGTTGCTTACGCGTATGAGAAACTGAGCGCAATCAGCCCTCGTTTCACTATCGCCGCTTCTTTCGGTAACGTTCACGGTGTTTATAAGCCAGGTAACGTACAGTTAACACCAAAAATTCTACGTAATTCACAGGACTATGTTTCTGAGAAATTTAACCTGCCTCACAACAGCCTAGACTTTGTTTTCCACGGAGGTTCTGGTTCAAGCGCTGCTGAAATCAAAGAAGCTGTTAGCTACGGTGTTATCAAAATGAACATCGATACAGATACTCAGTGGGCAACTTGGGAAGGTATCCTGAACTACTACAAAAAGAACGAAGGTTATCTGCAAGGTCAGTTGGGTAACCCAGAAGGTGATGACAAGCCTAACAAAAAATACTATGACCCACGCGTATGGCTGCGTAAAGGTCAAGAATCCATGGTTGTTCGTTTAGAGCAAGCGTTCAAAGAACTGAACTGCGTTGACGTTCTATAATTGTGCTTAGGCTTGGTTAACCAAGCTAATCGCTAAATCAATCCCTCAGTAGGGTTATCTTACTGGGGGATTTTTGTATTTTTGAGCACTGAAACTAAATGTATAACAAGCTAAGATGGAAGTTATTATTTTTTATTTGTTATAAAGGAGATATTTGAGTGAGTCGATCGATCCAGAATTTTTTAATCGCTATTGTTGGTGTCTTATCAATAGGTTGTTCAGTGGCAGGTAACAACGATAGGCTCGTCTATAAATTTGAAAATGATGAGTTTATTTTAGAAAAAGAGTGTGTTTCTGTACTTCAATTGGGACATTCACAGTTAAAAAATGACTATGTTTTGAATATTGAGATCAATAGAACACCTAAATGTTCGGAAAGATTTAATTCTCTTCTGAGTAAAAATATTGGTAAAAAGGTATCTCTTTACTTCGGTGTAAATAAAATTTCTCAAACGTATATCGCAGGGGAAATACAATCTGAAAATGGATATAGACAGGCATTTTCGGATAAAAAAGTAATAAATAATATTTTAGAAAGTTATGGACGAAATGCTAAAAACTAAAAGAAATCACGTTGTACTTCTTTTAGTTTTATATAGTTAAATAATGAATTATTTAGGGAAGCTTATACTGACCGTGATAGGTACTGAATGTGATTTTATGCGTATACTTGCAGTTCCACCACCAGTAGCTTCAATAAGATAAGCTCCTGGTCCCACTGTATTAACCGTTTTCATTCCACTAGATATTGGATATTTAATCTCCACATCAAATGATGACTCTAAGTTTGATGAATTATTAAAATTAACTGTATACGAATGGGGAGTATTGGTAATTTCATTTGGCATACTTGTGAGGAGATCTTTCCACGCACTCCATATCCCTGGCATTGCAATAATACCTGTTGACTGTATAGGCCCTGAATAACCACATGGACCTTGTCTTTCCCTTGCGACTCTGGCTCTATCTAAACTCGCCATAATAATGCTTTTTTTCATATTCCTGAATTGCGCAAATCTTTGACTGTAAATTCTTAAAGCACCCGTCTTATCACCACTATTGATCGCTTTAATTAATTCTTGAAAATTTTTCTCTTTAAGGTACGGACAATTCTTTTCACCACAAACAAGACAAATATTGTTCTTTAATGCATCCTTGACTTCAGGCGGCAAGCTTGCTGGGATGAAGTCATGATTAACTTGTACATCATTGAACTCCCATGCTTTTGAATGTGGATCCCAGTGTGTATCAGGTATATGAGGTATACCACTATTACAATTATAGGGGTCGTAGTTAGGCCGAATAGGGTGTCTTTTCATTTTAATTTCCTTTTATTTATTCCATTAACTATTTAAATTTATTAGATATTATTTTCAATAAACAAATAAAATAGTAGCCATGAAATTGCATAGAGTAAATAAACGAAATTTGTTTATATGTCATAGGAAAGTGTAATCGTAATGACGTTTACGATGCAGCAAAAAAGCATTTATAACGAGCTTGGTGTTCCTTGGTGGAAACGGAGCTGCCATTGGTTGTGATGATTTTTGCTCCAAATCGATGAACGTAGTGTTTGTTTAATACGTATCTCATTATCAAGTTGAAAACTTAAATAGGTGATGAGCACTGTATTCGCATCTATCTGTGCACATTGGAAATTTTCGGAGTGAATTTCCAATAAATTATTAGCTTGGGTGAGTGCTAAAAGTGTCTCTGTTTTATCGGCGCTCACACCAGAGCGGCAAAATTCTAAAAACGCTGGGTGCAGAATATTTTCAAGAAATTCTAAATTATCTCTATTTGAATAATGATGTAGCTTTTTTTCTAGCGTGATTAGGTGATCAAAGAGTTTCTGCATATCATGTTCTTTATCAAAGTTGTTCAAGCTGTCTTGCCAACCGTTCTGCTAACACCTTAATCGAGTCGGAACTATCGTGGACATGCATCGCTATTTCCATCTCTTCGGCGGCGGGGAAACCTTCTTGCTCCGTCAGGATCCGGTGTTGTGGTAACTTAGCGCGTAACGGCAGTAAGCTGATGCCAAGGCCATCGGTAATGGCGCTTTGAATACCTGCAAGGCTTGAACAGGTGTAAGTTATATGCCAAGGGCGCTGTTCAATATCCAGTAAGCGGAACATATCGTTACGATACAAGCCATTTTCAGGGAAAACAATCAAAGGCAAAGAATCGGCATTTAAATACTCATTATTGGCGCTCGTTAGCCAACATAACGGCTCCGGCCAGCGATAATCACTCTTAAATTCCCCCTTGCGCTGCTTAACGATAATCAAATCAAGCGCTCCTTGCTGGTAGTGTTGATATAACTGGCGACTAAGACCACTTGTGACCTCTAAACGAATATTGGGGTGTTCATGCATAAAAGCGGCGAGAGTCGGGGTTACTTGCCCTGAAGCAAAATCTTCCGGAAAACCTAAGCGCAGCGTTTGGATCACCGCATTTCCCGTGATTTTCATAAAAAACATATCGTTGAGCGCGATGATCTTCTTTGCATAACTGAAAAGTACTTCGCCGGTTTCCGTCAGTGTGAGCATACGATGACTACGGATAAATAAAGGCTGCCCAACCAAAGCCTCTAAGCGTTGGATTTGCTGGCTTAGCGTGGATTGAGTTGAGTTTAAATGTTGTGAAGCGACGGTGAAATTACCGGTTTCTGCCACAGTAATAAAGGTCTTAAGTAGAATAAAATTCAGCAATGTATTCATTTTATAGATACCTGACATTTAAATATTTAATTTTTAAATAGCATATATTTTCAGTAGATTAAATAGACGACAAAGGAGGAGCACAATGAAAAAATGGTGTTTAACGACCAAGTGGTTAGCTTATATGTTAGGTATTCTTAGTATGTCACTGATATTAATGGCCAAATCATTTGCACAAGTAGACTCATCGTCGTTGGTGACTCTTGCTGAAAAAGGGGATCTTTCTGGGGTGACTCAAGCCCTTAAGCAAGGTGCAAATATTGAACAGCGTGATTTACGTTTACGTACTCCTTTAATGGCAGCGACACATGCCAATCAAATCGAAGTGGCTCGCTTTCTAATCGAGCAGGGGGCTAACGTCAATGCCCGTGATGCAATCCAAGATTCACCTTATCTGTATGCGGGGGCCAGAGGGCTACAAGAAATTTTAGAGATGACACTAGAAAATGGTGCAGATCTAGCAAGTACTAACCGCTATGGGGGAACCGCATTGATCCCCGCTGCTGAACGCGGTCACGTGAAAACTGTGCAAACCCTAATTGATGCCGGTGTTAATGTTAACCATGTAAATAGACTTGGTTGGACGGCATTAATAGAAGCTATCATACTCGGTGATGGCAGCGAAAAATATGCCACGATTGTGACGCAACTTATCAAAGGCGGTGCTGATGTTAATTTAGCAGATGCGTCAGGCAATTCTCCATTGACGTTGGCAAAGCAGAAAGGATATAGCAACTTGGTTGAAATCCTTGAACGTTCAGGAGCGAAATAATGCAAGATAAACAATTTTTACAACAAGCTATTTCACTGGCTAAAGAGAATGTCAAAGCAGGTGGACGGCCATTTGGCGCCGTGATTGTGCGTGATGGCGCAGTGGTTGCAACAGGTGTTAATCAGATGCTTGAGCTGAACGATCCAACGGCTCACGCAGAGCTAATGGCGTTACGTCAAGCAGGCGAAATCTTAAAACGCACTCGGTTAGAAGATTGTGTGGTATATGCGAGTGGTCAGCCATGCCCAATGTGTTTAGCTGCGATGCGTATGGCGGGGATTTCGCGGATTGTTTATGCGTATTCAAATCAAGATGCAGAGCCATTTGGTTTATCGACAGAGGCCATCGCCCAATCACTGAGAGTCGAGCCACAGCAACAACGTGGGCTGACTTTTATTCAATTAAAACCCGAAAATGAGGCTCAATCCGCGCTTTATACTTTCTGGCGGGAACAACAACATTAATGGCTGGGCATAAAACTGCTTCATTAGGTTTGGTTATGACCATCGTATTAGTCGGGATCAATTTACGGCCCTTTATCACGGGGCCAGGTCCACTGATCGAGGGGATTATCCAAACTACGGGGATGACTTACCAAAGCATTTCATTACTGACGCTGTTACCGATGCTATTAATGGGGGTTGGCGCTTTAATTGTTCCTGCCTTGAACCAAAGGCTAGGTGAGCGAGTTGGGCTTAGCCTTGCGATGTTATTGTTGCTTATCGGCTCTTTATCGCGTCTATTTGTGACTAATGGAGAGCAGCTCTTAATCACCGCTTTTATTTGTGGTGTGGGAGCTGCGTATATTCAAGCGGTATTTCCGGGACTAATTAAATTACGTTTCCCACAAAAAATGGCCGCGATGACGGGGCTATACTCCGCGATGTTAATGGCGGGTGGGGCGATGGGGGCACAGTTGACCCCGATGCTTGCCAATATTTCTTGTAACGAAATGGCACAATCATGTACAACAGCCTCAGGACATTGGCAAATTGCTTTAGCATGGATGGCATTACCCGCTTTATTTGCACTAATCGCCGTTGTCGTTAATATCGATTCATCAGCCACGCATCAAAACCATGGGCGAGGATCGGTTTTTGTCTTTTTAGCGAAGCCGAGGGCTTGGCTACTCATGGTTGGTTTTGGCCTTGTTAATGCAGGATATGGAACGGTAGTCACATGGTTAGCGCCATTTTTTATTGAGCAAGGTATGAGCAGTGCTGATAGTGGTTCACTGGTTGCCTTACTGAGCGTGTTTCAAGCCTTCTCTGCTTTGTTAATTCCCATTCTTGCTTCTCACAATATTGACCGTCGATTTTGGCTGATTGTGACATTATGTAGCCAAATGATCGGGTTTACAGGGTTAGTGTTTTTCCCTCAGTTATTCGCTTTTTTGTGGGTTTGTTTAATCGGTATTGGGTTAGGTGGGTGTTTTGCATTGAGTATTATTGCTTCTCTTGATCATCTTCCGCACCCTGTGAGTGCGGGGGCATTAACCTCCTTGATGCAAGCTGGCGGGTTTATTATCGCGGCCTTTGGGCCTCTATTTGCTGCTTGGTTACATGAGGTAAGCCAAAGTTTTGCTTTGGTTTGGATAGCGCATATTTTGATGATCTTGATAACCTTGTTGTTATTTTTACGTCTTAATCCAAAGCATTACGCCAGATTATTCAATCTAAAATAATTGGCATTGCACAATTTGCAAATGATAATGATTGTTATTTTCTTGTTTATTTGACAAGATAGTCAGCACATCGCCTTTGTTTCGAAAAAAATCATGCAGCAACGTTCTGAAGATAAACTTAATCAAGCGCATTCTAACCGCGAAGATTATACTGTTGGGCCTTTTGTGCGCATCAGTCGCGGTGAGTTTGTGATCCCACATGATCTGGGGATTAATGAAGAACAACAGGCAGGCCTGAAGTTAGTGGCCATACATCAAGGCGCAATGGGTTGTCGTAGCAGCTCTGGACATAATGTCGAGGTTAATTCACCCTCATTGATACTCTCTGGCAGCCAGAAAAATTACCAGCTATGCAACCTGTTTCGCGCCTGCCAACCGATGAAATATACGATGATCGATATTTCACCTGAATGGTTGGAACAACATCAATTAAAGTTACCTGAAAGCTGCTATCATCCAAGTAAAGCTCAATTATTACATTTTTCAATTCCTGCAAGTGTACTAGCAATGACACAGCAGCTATTTGCCTGTCCTACTCATCCATCATTACATCAGCTCTACTTATGCGCTAAAGTGACTGAAATTACAGCGTTATGCTTAGATCACTTTTTACATGAGCCATCGCAAATAGCGCCTAAATTGCGTCAACGTGATATTGATAATTTGCAGATAGCGAAATCTATCTTAATGCAGGAGTTAGAATCCCCGCCTAGCTTGGATGAATTAGCGAAGCGTGTTGGTATGAATACTCGTAAGTTAACGCAAGGGTTTCGCCAACTGTTTGGTAATAGTATTTACGGTTGGTTGCAAGAGTATCGATTGGAAACGGCTTATCAGCTATTGAGCGTCCATGATGCGAATATTTCTACCGTAGCTTATCAGGTTGGCTATACTCCCGCTCACTTCTCCGTCGCTTTTCGTAAGCGCTTTGGCATCTCACCAAATCAACTCAAAAAACGTTAGTTATTGCCGGATAGCGATAGACAAAATCCGGCATTCGAAAGTATCCCACCCCATTAATTGCTAAATTGATAACAATTATCATTTAACTTTTTAGGGTAGAAAATGTTGTCCGTTCATAATGCTAAGCGCTTAAAAGGGCTAAAACTTGCCCCTTGCGCACTGTTTTTAGCAACTGCTCCATGGGCTTTATCAGCAGGGGCAGAACAAAGCTCGCAACCTAAGCATGATGTCATGCAAGTAACAACGACCTCCAGTGCTGATGACGATTATGTGGAGCCTGGCGTCACAACATTAGGCAAAATAGCCCTAAAACCAAGAGAAGTTGCACAATCTGTCAGTGTTATTGACCGCGAGCAAATCGAAAAGCAGAACCTACAAACCCTTGACGATGTTATGCAAAGAGCCACAGGGGTGACGAGTGCCCCTTACGTCAAGTTAACGACCGCCTACTATGTACGTGGCTTCCAAATTGACTCCTTTGAAATTGATGGTGTGCCAGCGTTGCTCGGTAATATGGCGAGTTCACCGCAAGATATGGCGGTGTATGAGCGTGTTGAGATCTTACGTGGCTCCAATGGGCTACTTCATGGAATGGGAAACCCTGCTGCGACGGTCAATATGGTTCGCAAACATGCACCAAAGGAAGATATGGCGAAACTCAGCTTAACAGCGGGGAGTTGGAACCGTTATCGCGGTGAAGCGGATGTTGGTGGATTACTCAATGAATCAGGCAGTGTGCGTGGGCGATTTGTGATGGCGTGGGAGGATAAGGATTTCTTCTATGATGTATCCGATCAAAAAACACGTTTAATGTACGCGACGGTTGATGCGGATCTCACCCCTGATACTTTATTACGTGTTGGTGCACAATATCAAACTATCGATTCAGTCACCAATATGGCTGGCGTACCTATGGGGAAAGATGGTCGTGATTTGCATCTTCCGCGTAAAACCTACCTTGATGTGGATTGGGACCGTTTTAAATGGGATACCACACGCACCTTTGCTGCGATTGAGCACCAGATCAATGATGATTGGCAATACAAACTCAATACTGAATATCAACATGTTAATGCTCGCCTAATTTATGCAGGTGCATGGGGCAATATCGACCCTGAAACTGGGGATGGCGCCATGCTAATGGGGGGCGCTTATAAATTCCGCAATGAACAAATCAGTCTTGATACAAGCTTGAATGGTAAGGTTGAAGGCTGGGGGCAGAAGCATGATGTGATTATGGGGGTTAATTACTCGCATGCGAGTGAAAAGCAGTATAGCGCGGAATTTGACCCTTCACTGAATGTTCCCGTGAACGTCTATCGCTGGGATCCACACAGCGTACCAAAGCCTAATGTCGGGCCTTATAGCTCTCCAGGTGCAACGAAAACAACTCAAAAAGGCGTTTATGGTATGGGGCGCATTAAGGTTGTAGAGCCTGTCACGGTGATCATTGGGGCTCGCGATAGCTGGTGGGAATTGAAATCGCCAACGTCTAAATTTACTGAAAATGGCCGGATCACCCCTTATGGCGGTGTGATTTGGGATTTTGCAAAAGATTGGTCTTGGTATAGCAGCTATTCAACCGTTTATCAGCCTCAAACCGCGAAAACCTGGAGTGGTAAAATGCTGAAACCCGTTGAAGGGCAAACGCTAGAGACGGGGATTAAAGCGGGATTACTCAACGGTAGCTTGAACTTATCAGGGGCTATCTATCAGATAGATATCAAAAACAATCCTCAAGTTGACCCTGATCACCCGACGGGAGGCTTTGATAATTACTTTATTAGTGGGGGCAAAGTACGTAGCCAAGGTTTTGAATTAGAAGGTGTTGGCTATATTACGCCATTTTGGGATGTCTCTGTCGGCTACACCTATACAGACACCAAATATCGCGATGATAGCCAAAACAAAGGTAATGCCTACAACACGTTAACGCCTCGTCATATGTTACGTGTATGGACCAACTACGATCTTCCTTGGGATGAACGTAAATGGAGCATTGGGGGCGGTATGCAAGCACAAAGTGCTTATAGTACCACCAACGGCAATGTCACTTTACGTCAAGGGGGTTATGCACTCTTTAATACGCGTTTGGGGTATCAAATTGACGAAACGTGGAGCGCAGCGGTCAATGTGAATAACTTATTCGATCGCCGCTATTATTCAGGTCTTTTCTCTCCACAATGGAATAACCGTTACGGCGAACCTCGTAACGTGATGTTGACTGTAAAGGCTGATTTTTAATGAAATTAGTCAGTGCGATTTCCATCATTGGCACTTTAATAGGGGGAGTTGTTCTCTCCCTATTATTCGTTCGCATTTACCCTTCGGATGATCTTCTAAACCGCTTGTATGGAGCAGTTTTTCTTGCCGTTTTTTGCACCATGGGGATGTTTGTCTACAGCTTTACCGCGAGTAGCTGGCGACAAATGTTATTACGCAGTTACGGATGGTGGCCGCTTCCTCTATTGTGGTTATTGCTGTGGGGGGGAGGACAATGAAAGTCCCACTGACGCGCAGAATGTCCGATCTACATCGTAGTGCGGGTGCATTTTTGGGCGTTTTTTTATTTGTGATTATGCTAAGTGGCACTTGGAGCTTAGGAAGTGATGCTTTACGTCTTTGGTGGAATAAAGCGCCCCTTTCAGGAGAACTCCTGCCGCTATCACAATTACTAACGTTACAGCCAGAGGCTGCATTGGTGCAGTTACCTCAATCAGCCAATCCTACCATCACTTTTTGCCTTGGGATGGGGCAGTGCGATAACAGCTATAGTGCCATTACGGGCCAAGCTTTAGCGCAGAATACTCCTGCAATGTGGCTGGTCACATTGCATAAAAACCTATTTATTGATTTTCCAGGACGTATTCTGATTAGCCTATTTGGTTTTGCGTTGGCAGTACTGTTAATTAGCGGCTTTATTATCAACCGCCGCAAGCTAGCTTCGATGATGCGCCTACCACGTCGGCTGAATTTACGCTTATTTATTCATGATCTGCATAATTGGCTGGGATTATGGTGCTATCCATGGCTAATTTTATTTGCTGTGACAGGGGCGCTTTCAGGGTTAGGTGCGTTAGGAACCGTTGGCTTGGCATCAAGTGTAAGCCCTGATAATCCACAGTTGGTCATGCAGCAATTGATGGGGGGCTTTCGTAAGGTTGATAACCACCAAGTAGTTCTACGCGAGCATCAACCAGAGCAAGTATTCGAGTGGCTTAAACAAACTTATCCCTCTTTTACGCCACAAACCTTGATGCGCCAAGGCGATTCATTGGTGATTGGTGGAGTACACGCGGGGCAACCGGGTAGTGCCAACTTTGAGCAATATCGTTTTGATTTGAATGAAGGGCGGCTTGTTGGTGTTCGAGACTCCTCTGATCACGCTTTCTGGACTCGTGCTTTTATCAGTATTCAACCACTGCATTATGGTCAGTATCAATGGCTACCAAACGTCGAAACGCTATTTAGCGTTTTGCATTTTATCGCGGGATTTAGTGGCTGTGCCTTGGTAGCGAGTGGGTTGGCAATGTGGTGTTGGCGGCATGCTGCCTCGCGGATTGCCGGGGGGATCGTTGGATGCTGTGGTGGACTGTTGCTGTCAGTAAGCGCATTGCTGGTTGTGATGTCTCTGTCATTAACATTGCCAATAAGTGCTTTTTTCCTGTGCTGGGGAGGCATTTTTATCCTCTGTCTAGTGATTAAAAATGCTCGCAAGATGCTGATTTTAATTGCTGCTTTATCAACTTTACTCTTTTTCATCGCATTTATTTTCTCGTTATGGCAGCAGCCTGCTGGCTTTAACCGTATTGATGTCATGCTGCTATTTTGTGGCTTGTTTTTGTTATTAACACTTGGATGTGTGGCTAAGTTATCTGCGACACAAAAAAGTGGTCGGAGTGGATATGAAAGATCTGTTACAGAATAAACAACTGGTGATGACCTTAGGATTGTTATACCTCGCTCAAGGTATACCGATGGGGATTGCGATGGATGCTCTACCTACCTTTTTACGACATGATGGTGGTGAGTTAAAGGTACTCGCATTTTTGCCACTTGTGGGCTTACCTTGGGTAGTAAAATTTTTATGGGCATCTTTTGTTGATAACCATTGGGGAAAACGGTTAGGACGTCGTAAGAGCTGGATTATTCCTATGCAGGTTATCGTGACACTCACCATGTTTGCACTTAGCTTTATTGGTTTCTCTGTGGAAAATGCACTGGCTTGTGTTGTATTGCTATTTATTGCTTCTTTAGCGAGTGCGACACAAGATATTGCCACCGACGGTATGGCGGCAGAGCAAGTCAGCGGCTCAATGCTATCAAAAATCAATGCCGTGCAGATAGCGGGCGTGATGGCTGGCTTTTTTATTGGTGGTGCAGGGCTGATGATTATGAGTGAGTCATTGGGTCAGCATATGGCATTAGCGATTTTGGCTTGTGTGCCGTTGTTAAGTCTGTTTTTTATTTCGTTGTGCCCATTAAAAACATCACAAGCCATTCAGGAAGATGAAAAAGCGAGCTTATTAAAAACCTTTAAGCGTCAAGGTGCACCTCGTCTACTGCTGCTAACCTTACTTTCTGCGGTGACCGCCGTTTCTGGTTTTGGTTTGGCAAAATTATTCTTAAATGATACAGGTTGGTCGCTGGCTCAGATTGGGAAAATGGGAATGGCGGGTGGCATGGTCACGTTAGTGTTAGGTTGTGGGGGCGGCGCTTGGTTGATTGGTAAAATCGGCGTCTGGCGCGCATTCTCATTTGGCCTATTATTCGCATTACTCTCATCGCTATTATGGACATTCCAGTCGATGAGCGGCGTATCAATGGCATTAGTGGCTACCTGTATCACACTTGGTTCATTATCTTCCGGTGTCACTTCTGTGGCGATTATGACCGCAGGTATGCAATTCGCTTCTCGCTATACGCAAGCAGGAACGGATATGACAGCAGTACAGAGTACTCGTGATATTGGTGAATTGGCTAGCTCAATGATGCTGGTGGGGCTAACGGCGGCGGTAGGCTATTCTGGCGGGTTTATGCTAGGGGCTGGTATTGCGTTTGTTGCATTGTTAGTCACCTTTTCTCACTATCGTTATATGAAAAAAATCGAAGCTTAATTGTCATCTTCCTGCCCACTCCTTGGGCAGGAATTGTTATTTAAAAGCGATAAGTAAAATCAACTGAAACCGTTCTACCTGGCGCAGGCATCAAGCTAAGCGCCATTGGATCAACATAGTATTCATTAGTGAGGTTAGTGACGGTAAGGTTGATATCCGCATTAGGGTTGAACTGATAATTAGCGTAAGCATCATAAGTCACGGTTGATAAATAAATTAACTGGGTTCCCGTCATCCCAACGGTATTCCATGAACGGTTTAACTTATGAGTAGGACCGCTATTATAGATACGGCGAACGCCAATATCTAAGTTGCGTTCATCAAGTAGCCTCACCCCAAGTGTTGTATTGATGCTGTATTTGGGTGGGTTAGTGATATTAACTAACGAGGTGCCAAAACCACCATTCACACAGTTTGGGGTATTAGGATCGCCATAAGCGTACTGACGAAAACGCTCAGCAGTTTTCGTATCACACGTTGTGGCTTCTAAATAGTAGTTACCCGATACATCAGCATAGAAGCGACCTTGATCATAAGCTAAGCTATATTCAATACCGGATGTTTTATAAAGATCCACATTCTCTATGAACCAAGAAGCGTTATTTGGGTGATAGCCTCGAGTGATCATGTCATGTAAGTCACTCTTAAACCAGGATACCTTAGCGGCAAGTTTATCTTCTTCGGTAAATAGTGAGTTTTGTACAGTTGATGCACCGATTTCAAGAACTTTGTTTTTCTCTGGTTTTAAATCAGCAGACGGCATTGAGGTCCAGTTGCCTAAAGTTGACTCAAAGATAGTTGGGTTCTTAACGGCTTCACTGTATTTAACATAGATTTGACTATTGTCATCAAGGTGAAATGCCAGCCCTACCTGTGGGCTGAAATCGCTTCCTTTCCGCTCAATAGGTTTGGTGTAAGCGTATTCTGTGGTGACTTCTTTTTTCAGATAACCTTTTTCCCCTCTTGGGTCAGGGTCATAACCATCAAAGTCATACTTTTCGCCAAGCGTTGTGTTTGCGTATGGGGTTTTCTTTAAAGAGTCTAATGTGTAGTTTCCTTGTTCATCAGGCCACCACTCCATATACCAGCTTTCAGGCCATTTGGTGAAATATTCACCGTTTTTCTTTAGGCGAGCAAACGTGTACTCTTGAGTGCGAGATTTCGCCGCATAAGCGGTGCTGTTTCTATCTCTAACATGATATTCGGTATAACGCCCTCCAACTTGAACTGTTAACCAATTCACGGGTTTATATTCTAGGGAGCTTGATAAGCTATACTCTTTGCGAACACCACTACGCAAGAAATAGTTTTTTTGCAGATTTTCTTTTAGGACAGGAGAATTAGGGCCGGTATCTTCATACTGGAAAGCACCACCAATTGTTAAATTAAACTCACCAAGACGATTTTCGAACGTTGAGCGGTTGGTTAAATTCACGCCATATCTATCCGCTTTAATATCGGATAATAGCCCTTGTTTGTACTCTTCACTTTGTGGGTCTGGACGCTGCTCAGTACTTTGATCGAAAACAGGAACGTTACCGATATTTGCATTGTACATACGGCTGACTGAGTGGGTATACCACAATTCAGAGGTCAAATTGACCCAATCATTATCCGGATCAAAATTGTGCTTTGCTGATAATGAATCAATGGTAATTTTACTCGGGATAAATTGATTAGATTCCCCTTTGCTATTGGGGGTTGTAATCATCGATGGCATGATTTCACCCCATTTAGCGTCATAACGGCGATAAATTAACTCGAGCTTTTGGGTATCAGTAAGCTCGCCAGCCCCTTTGACTAACCAAGATTAACTACGGCTATGGGTATCAAGAACCTCTTTTCCAGCAGGATAGGCGTCAATCACCGCGGCTGTTGTCATCCCCGTGCCACCCGTTGACGAATAATGGGCGTCACGATAGCGTTTCGCGCCGTTTTTACCTGCAAAATAGTTACCTTGATTACGGTAGGCGTAAGCTGCAAGTAATTGATAGCGATCCTGATCTGTTGCGATAGCGACACTACCAAAGCGGCTATTCATATTCGGCCACGGATTGGCGTCATTACTCTCTTTGGTTTTAGTATAAAAACCGGATCGTTCTGAGACCGTGTTATTGGCAAGCCCCCCTCTTAAACGTACCCCAAAAGTTTCACCTTTCGGAATAACATCGGCAGGTTGTAAGGTTGTGACCCGCACCGCTCCTCCGATAGCTCCCGCGCCATCTGTCGCAAGGGTAGGACCTTTGTCGATGGTAACATGGCTAATCAAGTCGGGGTCTAAATAGCTGCGTTGCTGTACACCAGCGTAACCACGGTAAACATCAATGGATTGCTGCGTACCGTCGACAATAACGGGAACGCGGCTTTGGCCTTGTAAACCGCGAATATTGACATCTAACGCTCCGCCATTACGAATATCCCCAAGATGGACGCCACTGACGCCACGTAGAAAATCGGCAGCTGAATTACCTCGGAATCTCTCAACGGTTTTGCCATCAATATAGGACGAGGAGCCAAGCTGCAAATAAGGATATTCAGCATCTAGCTCCTTTTGTGATTTTGCGGAAACTTTGAGAGGGCCTAGCTGTGTTGGTTCTTGAGTTGCACTCTGTGCAGTCATCATGCCGCTTGCCATAAACGGACTCACACCAATCATTAATTGAAGAAGCCGAGTGACAGGCTTCATAGTGTCATTTTTCATAGCCATTATTGTTAAAGATCAATCGGTAATGAGATTGTAAATAATAATTATTATCATTCAATAAAATAACTAAGCATTAACAATAAAAGATAGATTTGTACTAATGTATTGATTTAGAAAAATTATAAACATGACTAATTTGTATTTAGGCAGTCAATATAATTACATAGTGTTTGTTGGGATATTGAAAAAAAGAAGGGTGACTGTATCGGTAGGAACATATTGCTTAGAAAGGACTTTCTTAGCGTTGGATCAAAAAGAGGGGCTATATCGCATAGCCCCTCTAAGCATATTGATGGTTTAATCCGTTATGCGGTTACTGCTAATGTCTGGTGCATAACTGGGTGGAATTTACGTTTGAAGTAAATTAACCCGTGACCTTCTTCTCTCACGATAATCTGCTTCATTTCAACCAAATAAACAGAATGCGTACCAATGTCTTGCACTTGGGTTATTTCACCCTCTAGGTTAGCAAGTGCATCTTTCAATAATGGTTGTTGCAAAATACCTTTATCCCAGATGCTCCAAGCAAAGCGCTCTTCCATTGTAGAGCCTTTCATTCCCGCGAAGTGGCACGCCATCTCTTCTTGTTCATGGTTAAGGATATTGACACACAGGCGGCCATTTTCTTGAAAGACCGCATTCATAGCGCTGTTGCGGTTAACACACACCATCAAAGTGGGTGGCGTGTCCGTGACTGAACAGACTGCTGTTGCAGTAATACCGCAGCAACCTGCTGTGCCATCCGTGGTGACTATGTTAACTGCTGCACCAAGACTTGCCATCGCATCTCTGAAACGCAGGCGATGTTCATTTTCTAAAGACATATTGACCTCCTGCTGCCGATTATTTCAGCAGCGAATCTAACTTATTAATATCGTTGTTGTTATGCAGGTGTGGGCGTTTCCAACCATGCTGATCGTAATCAGACAGGCAGCGGTCAACCATATCTGTCATTGCTTTCATATTACCCGAACCATAAGCATGGCGTAGACATTGCAGACGAATTTCGTCCTGACTACCCGCATAGTTGATTTCATAAAGCTCATGACGTCCGCCAAACTCGCTTCCAATCGCATCCCACATTAGCTTTAACACCTTGATACGTTCTACATGATCCATACCGTTAGAGCCACGCACATATTTTGCCAGATACTTATCGATTTCTGGGTTGTTCATGTCTTTCACACTGGATGGTAGATATATCAAACCACTGGTGACATTACTTTCTATGATATTCTTGATTTTCGTATAGGCCATTGGTGCCATTACGCGATAAGTTTGGATTGCTTGCGTATCTGGCAGATAGGCTCCGCCTTCCCAAGCCTTCGCTTCCGAAGTCATTGCATCGGTAAGTGACCAGAATAAATTACGCCATGCGACCACTTCACCTAAGTCTGCTTGTACACCACGGAAGTCGACAACTCCAGTACATTCAAGGCTTTTTTGCAGTAAGCCTGTAATGAAATCCAATTTAACCGCTAAACGCACGCAGGCTTGTAATGGGAACAAGCGAGCGAAACCACCTTGTACAGCCCAATTACGCGCTCTATCAAAATCACGATAAATTAATACGTTTTCCCATGGGATCAACACATGATCCATGACTAATATCGCATCATTTTCATCAAAACGGCTTGATAGTGGGTAGTCAAAAGGTGCGCCTGTTACGCCAGCAACTAATTCGTATGATGCGCGTGAAATTAGTTTCACACCATCAGCGTCCATTGGTGCGACGAACATCAGTGCAAAATCAGGGTTATCCCCCATCACTTGTGCAGAGCCGAAACCGATAAAGTTGTAGTGAGTTAGGGCGGAGTTAGTGGCAACCACTTTTGCGCCGCTGACGATAATACCTGCATCAGTTTCTTTTTCCAGCTTGATATAGACATCTTTTACTTCATCAGCAGGTTTATGGCGATCGATTGGTGGATTAACAATCGCATGGTTAAAATAAAGCCCACTTTCTTGAATACGTTTATACCAATTACGCGCGTTATCAGCGAATTGGCCGTAATATTCTGGGTTAGCCCCTAAACAACTGGCGAATGCCGCCTTATAGTCTGGAGTGCGTCCCATCCATCCATAGCTTTGGCGTGACCAATCAGCGATGGCGTCACGTTGTTGGCGCAGTTCATCGGCGCTGGTGGCGAAACGGAAGAATTTGTGTGTATAGCCGCCGTTTCCGGTATCTGTTCCCCAGCAAAGGCTGTCATGAGTTGCTTTATCATGGAGTGCATCATATAACTGTCCTATTGAAGCGGCTGAATTACGAAATGCTGGGTGAGTGGTGACATCTTTAACACGCTCACCATAGATATAAATTTCACGGCCATCTTGTAGGCTTTTTAAATATTCTTGGCTGTTAAATGGGCGTTTGGCATCTGAGCGAAAATCTTCTGGTTTCATGTCTACCTCGTTATCTCACAAACAGCGCCGGCGCATCATAGGGTACATATTTTCGCTGGCATCTGGATTATGTTAATTTTATGTTTATTTTGTGTTTCTTAATTGAAGCTTTTTATTTAAAAATAAGAAAGAGACTTTAGAAAGGATCGCTGGTACTTTTCGTTGAAAAAGAGAGTTTATGATAAGAATGTGATCACGGTAGTATTTTTAATATTAACAAATGATCGATGTACTATAAAAATAATCATTTAATTCAATAAATTAAAATTTATTAACTACTTAATGAGTTTAAATTTTACAGGATTTTTTGATAAAAAAACTACCAATAAAAATTGCTTTATCAGTGATTTTTAAAAGAAAAAGTACTTTTCCTAGGAAGAAAAAAAGGTGTGCTGATCTTTCTCTATCGAGAACCGATGACAATAATAAAGTTAACAAAAAGTTGCATTGCAAGACGTTGTCGGTGCTAAAACTTCTCTTAGGTTAAGCGTACTACAATAGCGAAGATTGAGTTTTCGATATGTAGCACGCTGAGTTCCAGTAAGAGAAGCGCTAGGCGATATGGTTTTTTTTCAATAAAAGATCTATCGATTCATTGATTAAGTTACCAATGTGCAAGTAGTTATCCATATTTCTATCGCCATTTCGAAAACAGATTTTAGATTTTATTTCTGAATACGAACCTAAAATACTCGTTGGCTGCTCTGTACTATGTCCTTTTTGGGTGACAAATTGATGGTTTATAGGGAAGCTTATCAAGGAGGCTGAAATAAAGTTATCGGGGCATTTTGTTGAAGAAACGATCAGCAAGTTTAAGGACATCGAGGCGAGCTGGGCAAACAGTTCCTCTGAGCTATCCACCGTGACTATTAAGTTAATATTAGGGTCACTTGCTAAGACGGCTTCTGTAATGTAGGAGGCAAAATACTCTGGTAATGAATCAGAAATGCCAATATGAAAAGTTTTTATATTATTATTTGTAGATTGCTGTGCAATGGCTTTAATTTCTTCTATCTCTTTTAAAATAATCTTGCTGTGCTCTAAGATTTGTAGACCCAAAGGTGTAAAGTTAACCCGACGGGTGGTTCTTTCTAGCAGAAAACAGCCGAGTGTGTTTTCTAGTTTACCAATCTGAATACTTAAGGTTGGTTGAGCTACATTGCAATATTGAGCCGCTTTTTTAAAGTTAAGAAACTTACCTAATGCGTTTAAATACTCGAAATCTCTAATATTCATTTTGTTGCCTCTGCTGTGGTTTAAAAATCAAATTTCGTTGTTATTGTCCATTGCTTACATGACTGAGAATGAGTACTAATAAAAATTAAACAAAAATCATTAAAGTAATGGGATAATAAAACATCTGTTTTCAATGAAGTCAGTTTTACTTAGCTGATGACTAAACTCATTCATAATGAAATCTCGAATTAATCCATCATTGTTAAGGTATTACATAGGAGATATCATTATCAGATAAGTTTATTCAGACAGAGGTAAAATATTTCTCAATACGACCCATACTTTTTTAATAAAAAAGAATTAACATGATTAATTGTAATCTTCTTATTCTGTTAGCAATAAAAATCCAATCCTGATTTTTAAAGTTGTTATATCTATTTGAATAACAAACAAATATAAAAAATAAAGAACAAGATCTCGCATTAGGCATATAACTAAAAATCAGACTAGCGATTGGATTTTGTTGATTCATAAAATCTACCCTATAAATAGGCGTTATGATTAAACAGTTTCTACCGAATCTTTCAACCAGCGATGAAACTGTGAGCCAAATGTTTGATGCTGACGACTATATTCAAAGAACGCTTTCATATACCCCATTTTATCGCCACAATCATGAGAACGCCCCTTTATGTGATAACCTTCGATAGCATGGGTTTTCAGAAGCATGGATAATGCATCCGTCAGTTGGATTTCATTACTCTTACCAATAGGTGTTTTTGCCAGCAATGGCCAAATCTCTTTACTTAAAACATAACGGCCAACAATAGCTAAGTTTGATGGCGCACTCTCTTTATGTGGTTTCTCTACAATCGCATAGATATTATTAAACTCTCCGCTATGAGTAACCTCATTATGGCAATCTACAATCCCGTAATTTTCGACATGCTCGATATTGACTTGTTCAATTAATATTTGGCTTTTTCCTGTCGAGTAAAAGCGGTCAATCATTGCGGGTAAATTATCAGATGCGTAATTACAAGCATATTCATTAATAATGACGTCTGGTAAAACAACAATAAAATCATTATCACCAATAAAAGGCTGAGCACATAATATCGCATGGCCTAGACCGCTTGCACAGCCTTGTCTAACATGCATAATTTTTAAATTTTCAGGGCAAATACCATTTATTTCATTGAGTAATTGCTCTTTCCCTTTTTGTTCTAATAACGATTTTAATTCAAAAGAGGTATCAAAATGATTTTCAATTGAATTTTTAGATGAATGAGTAACAAATATAATTTCATTGATACCCGCCATATAACATTCTTTTATTATGTATTGTATAATAGGTTTATCTACAAGAGGTAACATCTCCTTAGGTATCGCTTTTGTTGCTGGTAGCATGCGAGTACCTAACCCCGCAACAGGTATGACAGCTTTCAACATATATAATCCTTGATAAATAAAATATTTATTATAATCTTTACTTGTTGAGTGTAGTTTTCAACTAAGTACGGTTTTAAATTTTATTAGTTAAAACAGCTATATAGTTAAACCTAAATACATTTCTTTATTTGATTTCCTCCTTGTTTTTTCGCATGGTATAAGGCTATATCGGCATTTTTTACTAAACTCCCTAAACGCTCACCATCACGCGGGTATTGTGCAATGCCGACACTAATATTGATATTCGATACTTCTCCTTCTAAATGGCAATATGAATAAGTCCCCATAAAGTGAACCAGCTCCCAAAAGATAGATTCTGCATGATGATGTATGTCATTCACCATTAACACAAATTCATCGCCACCTAATCGAGCAAAAATAACCTCACTCGGTAAGTGCTTTTTTACATTTTTAGTGAACTGTTTTAATAGTCGATCACCATAACCATGACCAAAGGTATCGTTTATTTTTTTAAATTTATCAATGTCAATAAGCGCCAAATAGCATTCTGTTTTACTATTTTTGGCTAATTTAAGAGCTTCTTTGCCTTTTCTATAAAAACCATATCTGTTTAATAGTCCAGTTAGAGGGTCATGGTATACTTGGAAAGAGAGTTTATTCTTAGCTGCTATTAGCCTTGTTACTTCAGATAAAATAAGACAGTAATGATAGGCATTGTTGCTATTTTCTTCTATCTCCATTAATCTAGCTATAAAAAATATTTTTTTATTTTCTTTAGTTATAAAAATAATATCTTCAGTGTTACTATAATTAGAAATAAAATCAAGACTGTTTTTTTCTAAAATCAACTGATTATTTATTATGCTTGGCTTATATCCAATAACATCTGCACGATTGTAGTTGTAAGTTTCTAAGAAACGTTGACTAACATATGAAACTCTTCCATATATATCAATTAATAAAAAAAGACAGGTTTGACCAATGATTAAGTCCAATGAGATTTTTTCATTTTTTATTGATAACTCTTTGGTTTTATTAATCATGATAATTTATATTTGATGAATCTATTTAAATAAAGCATAACGAAATATGAAAATATCTTCAGTTGCATTTTCATTCCACAATACAGGCACTGATTTATTACCACCTTGCGATGTTAACCACTGAGTATATAAGCCTTCTAAAATACTAGCGCTAGCTCGACGCCATTTTTTATTGACCGATTTAGGCGCGTGAGGCCACGCACAATGCATAATAAGCAATTCACTATTTGCGGGTGCCATTTTAACAAACCCCCAATTGAACACTTCTAGAACAGTATTAATATTTTTTTCTAATTGACTTAATGTACTTGAATTCTCAATAGTGTGTAATTCACCAAGCTGTTGCCCAATTCGCCGTAGCGTTTTACAGCCTTCATTAGTTTCACCTGACGAAAACTCATAAAATAAAAAATTAATTAAATCATGCCAGCCTGTTTTATAACCACGTTGTAAGTAACTATCTTGGTCAAACATCATTTTTATTTTCCTAGTATATCTTTGTCGAATAAATATTTAAAGTAAATATTAGCTTTTGTCTCATCATAATTACCAAAAGTATTATAACTAACATTCGCTCCAATAAATGAAGATGGTGATATTTTATAGTTAGTCTCTACGCCAAAAGAATAACTTATGCCATTTTTACTGCTCTTTTTATAGTGAGTATCTATATATTCATCATTATCTGTGTAACTGTTTAATTCATCTTGTAGTTGTCTATCTGTAGGGTAATAATCTGCACTTTCAGTCGTGTACGATTGATATCCAACAGTGGAGTTTAATTTTACTGATAAATTATCTAATTTTTGCTCATAAGAAATAGGCAATGAAACTGCAATATATTTCTGTGGGCTGAAATACCCTGCATGCCCTAATGTATAATAATTAAGGTTTTTATCAAATCCCATATAATGAATATTAGCGCCTAATTTTAGAGTTTTATTATTTTCATTTATTCCATAAATATAAGAGCCAGCATTGAGATCAACAGATTGGTTATTAGGAACGTGGGTACCAATATACTTATTAGCGGCAACTTTGGCATAAGTACCATAATGGCTATTATCCCATGCGTATTGTGCTGACAGCGTATTGCGTGTCACGGCTCCCCATGTTCTACCTGTTACACTATCTTTAAGCCCACTGTATGAAAGTTGGCTATCAGTTACCGCTCGCCGTTCGGCTGCTAAAGTTAATTGGCTATGTGGTGAGGTGTTAATTGACCATTCAGCTCCGCCAACTAAGGAAACAATTAAGCCATCACTATTGGTATGCCCGAAATCCAATTGAAAGTTATCGCCTTTCAATAAAATATTTGATTCTAAGCCTTGAATTGAACGGCTATTAATTTCATCGGCATGTACATTAGCGCGTGAAGCACTTTCGACTAGGCTACGGCGATTGGCTCTCGTTAACGCTCCACTGCCCACAAGGCTGGCATTTTCAGCGGGAGTTTTGCCTGAACTAATAACCGAAGGGGATACGCTCAGCGCTAACTTAATATTATCAAGCAGTGGAAGAGAGAGTGTGAGGGTCTCTTTGATTTCGGTAAATTTGCTTAATCCTGACTCCCCTGAGTGGCTGTTTACCTGAATGGTATTATTCAATGCGACAGATGTTTTTTGCTGTAAATCTGTAAGCATCATTTCAATATGGTCTAACTGGGCCTTTTGGCGAGGATTGTGCTGAGTGTGCATGAGTATTTGCCCAGCTAATGGGTGATTTACTGGTAAATAAGTTGGCTGTTCTTGCGGCTGAATTAATCCCCATTGTGCTGTTTTTAATAATTTGAGTGCTTGGGTATTATGACCTTCCAGCTCAGCAAGGCGAGCCGACAAAATCAGGTAATCGGTTTTGTTGGTTGCCTTGATCTCTGCAA
The DNA here is from genome assembly GCF_028480065.1 of Providencia sp. PROV189. Taxonomy (NCBI): domain Bacteria; kingdom Pseudomonadati; phylum Pseudomonadota; class Gammaproteobacteria; order Enterobacterales; family Morganellaceae; genus Providencia; species Providencia sp. PROV189. The sequence goes on along the minus strand of NZ_JAMPOG010000006.1, from coordinate 34,260 downwards.
AATATTTTCTTGCTGCCACACTGTCGTCATTGTTAATTGCTAGATCAACTAAGCCTATTAATGCATCCTGATTTTTAGGGGAAATAGCTAATAGGTATTGATAAACATCACTCGCTTGCTCGGGTTGATCATTTGATTGATAAACTCGGGCAACAGCTAATAAGAGTTGGCTATTATTCGGATCATTTTTTATTTCTGGCGCTAATATTTCCCAAGCTTCGTTGAGATGACCTTTTTCGCGAAATAAATCGGCTTGTTCGCTGAGGTAGCCCGCTCTAATGTGATTTAACTCTTTTTCGCTGGTTGTGGCGAGTAAAGCCGGGGAGTTCATCAAGCTCTCTGCTTCTGCAAAGTATCCTAAGCGGCGTAAGATAAGGATTTGCTGTGTATAATCTTTTAGGCTTCCTTGTGGTTCAACGGATAGGTTTTGATGGATCACATTTAGCGCCATTTGACTATCACCCGCATCTATATATAGCTGAGCAAGGCGGCCAATATCGGCTGGGTTCTGAGGTAATGATTTAATATTTATTTTTAGGGTATTTAATGCTGCATTGTGATTTCCACTATCAATGTAGTGTTGGGCAATATCAATTTGTTGATTAAATTTAGCGCGATGTTTAAGCTCTGTTATTTCTGCCGTTTGTGATCCACTAGGAATTTTATGAATTAAATTCAATACATCCTTCCAGTGATTTTGCTCGCTTGCCAAAATGATCGCGCTATGCCAAGTTGCAGGTGAAGGATAGGTTGCAACCAAATTATTCATCACTGCATTTGCTTTATGATGATCACCTTTTTTAAGTAGCAGTCTGGCGTAATCGAGGTGCAGCCAAGCATTTTGAGGATCTTTATTAATGGCTTGTGTGAGAATATTTTCCGCTTCATTCACTAAGCCATTATTAAGTGCTTTTTCTGCATTTTTTCGGTATTGCTCACTGAAATTTATTTTTTGCTGATAATCATAGCGCTCAGTAGGAGAGAAGGTTTGTAATAATAGCTCTAATTCTTGATATTTTTTTTGTTCGTTAAATAACCAGACTAGCTGCTCTTTTACTGTTTTATTATTAGGGTAGTTTTGATGAAGCGTCCGATATAACGACTCTGCGCTAGCATAGTCTTTTTTATCACGATAGGTTTGTGCTAGTAATAAATTGAGAGCAAGTTGCTGCTGTGGGTCACTCACACTGGTACTTTTAAGTAAGCTAATCGCGTGATCAAATTGCTGATTACGCGCTAATTGTTTAACTCTATCTAGTTGCGAATAGTAGTTAATATTTTTGATATCTTTTAACCATTGGGCTCTTTTATGATCCGTTGTGTTATTAGCCGCTTCACTTAATAACTTCTCTGCTTCTTGATAGTTTTTTTGACGGAGCGCCACGTAACCCAGACCCGCAGTGGCATCGATATTTTTAGGATCATTTGTTAGCGCTTGTGTGAATTTTTGCTTTGCTTGTTCAAGGCTACCTCTATTTAATAGCGTAAATCCAGCACGAATATCACTGTTACCAATGCGATTGTTATAGTGTTCCATTACAAGGCTATCATTTGGTGATAAATTCATAACATGCTGGTAAGCGGGCAGATCTTTTTCATCGGGTTGTAACCACAGTAGTGCTTGCTTCAATGAATTGACCACCGCCTTATCTTTATTTTCGATCTGGATGAGCTTTTGAATTCCCTCTCGCCTTGTTTTCTCTTGATAGGTTAATACCGTTGCAAGAATACGCTGTACCTTCTCATCTGATGGTGTTTGCTGTGCTATTTTTCTTAGCTCAGCGATTGCTTTTTCTAGGTGTTTTTTACTGCCAGCGAGTGTTTCATAATATTCAATCGCTAAGTCACCACTAGGTGGATTATGCGTAAATAATTTGTCATACGCCTGTATTGCTTGTTCAATCTGACCTTGTGTTGCAAATTCTCGGGCTTTTTTGAGTATCTCATCGGAACGATTTTCACGGGGCGAAAACTGGGCTAATTGTGAAAGCCGCTGATCGTCTGGGGCATATTTTTTGAGTTTATTAACCCAGAGAGCCGCTTCTTGTTTTTTACCTTGCTGAATTTTGTAATATGACATTAGATATAATGCTTCAATATTATATTGCTCAATGGCAAAAACTTTACTCAGCGCATCGTAAGCAAGGTCATAGTTAGATTTACTGTGCCAATAATTGGCTTTTTCTAATAGAACTTTAATGGCTGTTTCATTTTCTAATGATCGAGCTAACGTCGATAGTGGGTATGTACCACAGAGCAAAGTAATAAATACTTTTATTAATAAGCTATTTTTCATTTTATTTTTTCATCCTTGATAGACGTTTGGATTCATGGTTTTTTAATCTTTTAAACAAATACAAACTCATAAGGAATAAGGTGGTAAATAACATAGCCATTAATAGAAATAAATGTTGGCTAAAAAACCAAAGGACTAATGTGTGTAGCGGTAATTCGCCTGATAAAAATGATGCATTAACTCGCAGAACCTTAACATCATCAAAATCATTAAATAGCAAGATATCACCCGATTCGAGTTGTTGTCTTCCAGGCTTATCAATATCATCATGGAGTTTTTTCAGTTGTTCACTGTTAGTCGCAGTTAAAATGGTCACGACTTTGTTGCTAGACCAAGGTGATGGGAAACTGAGTAACCCTCGCCATTTTTGTGAATTTATTAAAATATTGTTTGCTTCTTCAAATTGATTTTTCCATTCTCCGAGTAGAAGCAGTTTCAGTTTCTGCAATAGAGAAGGGGGAATGACTTGTAATTGCCCATAACTATAATGATAAGAGGTATCTTTTATTAGTGGCTTGAATGCTGCGATCTCTTTTAATTTAGAGATTGCAATAATATTCGAACTCGTGAGTTTTAAATTATTTTGTGGTTTTGTTGTATCAGTGAGTATGGTGACCTGACTAACCGGAAAGCCAGTAATGCGTCCTGCTTTTTCCATTAAATGAAGCATTAATGCGATTTCTTCTTTAGCTGGATTTTTGGTTAATAAAATGACGGTATCTGATAAATCGGCATATTTCGTAAATGGGAATAGGCCATTTAAAAACCAAGCCGTATTTGGTAGCTCCCCAAAATTGGAAATATTACTGAGATCAAATGTAGAGCTAGACAATATTTGATTAACAATCTCACCATTATTACGGATATTACAAGGCGTTTCTTGATGCGGTGTGATATTAAAATAAAAGCTTAGTCTGTTTTCACCAAATAAGCTTGCGCTATCAAGATAAAGTGTTGTGCTGTTGTCGTGGTTATTAGTAAAAAACTCCGTGATTGGACTAATAATGCTGTGTTTTTGAGCAGAAATATTTTTTAAAAATTGATAGTTCAATGCGATAGTTAACATCGAATGCTTCATATCAATCCAATTTTTACCATCAAACGTATAGTCTATTTTCACGGGGATTTTGTTCCCTGATAACATGAATACATCAGGTGGAAGGCGAAAAATAATGTTTTTCTCTTCATTCCAAAACAAGCGGGATTGCAGGGCGTCGCGACTTTTAATTATTTGGCTGAAAGTGATTATTTTTTTCGCCGAAAGCCAGTTAGGGGCATCATAAGCTTGCCGTTTTTGTACATGATAGTTGGCGATAGCCATATCGCTGCTGTCAGGTAAATCAGGTGTAAAGAGTTGGTAAGCGGCCTGACGCAGCTCATGTGCATGACGTCCACTAATGACCAAGATTTTGTATTTCTCGTTTACAGGGTTATCTATAATTCTGATATTTGGGCCTTTAGCCTGATTAAAGGAGATCCCTGAAATGGTCTCATCCGCCATTGTGAATAAAACAGCATGCTTTTCCGGTAATTCATCAAGATAAACATTGAAATGGTTCCCTTTTTCCCCACTTTTGATGCCAAAAATAGAGGCTACAATGGCAGAGGCCATTAAGGTATCTGGGGTCGGTGAAGCGGCATAGATAAAAGCAAGTTCATTGCTATTCATTTTTAAAGGATCTAAAAATGGCCGAGGAAAATCCATGAGTGATTTACGCGTATTCATTAATACCCCTTTTAATGCCATTGAGGTTAAAGGGGAAATCTCAAGATTAAGATCTTTTAAGTCTGGGCGCTGGCATGTCCACTCATTATTAATGATGTCATCATTACTAATGATCTGAAAGTTTAAATTGTTCTTTGAAGAGAGAATGGCGTTTGGTACTTTTAAAGTAAAAGTCGATTTATTTTCATGAAGTTGAGATAACGGTATCGAACCTAAAGACTGATCATTTAGCGTTATTTGTAAATTATCCTTTTCGATATTTTCAGTTTCTTTGATTGAAATGATTAAGCGTATTTCTGCATTTATAACAATAAAATCATAGGGCAAAGTAAAACTAATACCAGATTGGAGTTTATCACTACTTAAGGTCAGGCCGTTTATGAGGCCAATTTTTTTCAAGGTAATTTCTTCAGCGGTAGTGTCTATAACATCGCTATTTTTTATTAGCCCATTATTTAATATAAAGTCTAATGGCGCAGAAACTTTTTTCTGTGTATCCACTCTCTCTACGGCAAATGCGGCCGTATGACTTATTAATAACGCGTAAGCGATAAATATTAATTTCAGGCGGTTAAACATGATGCTGCTCTTTACTATTTTGTTTTGAAAGCAAAATGGAATTATCCGTGGCCTTCTTATCTTTACGGATAATGAACAATTCAAATGCACATTGCAGCACGTCGATAAATGACCTTAATGGTTTGTCGTTTGCATGTTTAGGTTTAAACCAAGCATCTGCTCGAGTTAATACAACACGTACAACATCACGTCGAATAGCATGAGTTAAGTGAGCAAATTCCATTCTTAATTGCTTATTATCAATCCATGCTTGCTGGATCGGGATAAATGCTCTTTCTTTGCCTATACCAATGGCAATTTGTGTAATAAATGTCTGTGTAACATTATGCTCAAATGGGAAGTTAAGTCTTGCCCCACTCATGGAGAGATCAATGGATTGAGTTTCTATAACGCTATTATCAGAAAAATAAACGGTCACAGGGATTGATGCAGGAACCCTCGTGGCTCGACGTAACTGTTTGGTCTCTTTTGCTACCGATATAGAAGCGAGGACAATCAGTAAGCTATAAATACCCCATATAAGGTTAATCACAATGACACCGTCATCAATATAATGATATAGACCCATAATCCATTTGAATAAGGCAATCCCAATTGCGGCGACTAAAAGTACGGCGACAATAAGGAGCGGGCGAACGGCCGTGTGATCAAAATAGTTTTTATCTGTTAAATCACCTTTATCAGTAACATTAAATTTACCGAGTTTTGGCGATATTAAGCTCATCAATGTTGGGAGTATTAAATGAAAAGCCATCACTGTTTCATAAATTTCCCCCCAGAAAGAATAGCGATAGCTACCGACAAGTTTTGAATTGACATAGTTAGAAGTAATCAAATGAGGTAGCGCATAAGAAAATATGAGTGTTGCGGATGATGAGATAATATTTAAATCAAATAGAATAAAAACCAAAGGGGATAAGAGGAAAATCGCTCGAGGTAGCCCATACTGAAAATGTAGCATGGCATTTAAATAACAGATACGTTGTGTAAATGTCAGACCTTTACCTAATAGCGGGTTATCGACGCGAAAAATCTGTGTCATGCCTCGTGCCCAACGTATACGTTGGTTAATGTGCAAAGTTAAGCGTTCAGTCGCTAAACCCGCTGAAAGAGGAATATCTAAGAAAGCGGTATTCCATCCCTTACGCTGCAATTTAAGGGCTGTATGGGCATCTTCGGTAACCGTTTCTACCGCAAATCCATTTGTCTCTTTTAAGGCACTACGGCGAATTACCGCACAAGAGCCACAGAAAAACGCGGCATTCCAATTATCGTTACCTTGCTGCACTGGACCATAAAATAGCGCACCTTCATGCGGCGCTCTTTTAGCCGCACTTAAATTACGTTCAAAGGGATCTTTAGAGTAAAAATAATGGGGGGTTTGGATCAAAGCGAGTTTTTCATCGACTAAAAATGCCCCTACTGTTGCTTGTAAAAATACGCGTGTCGCTACATGGTCACAATCAAAAATACAAATCAGTTCACCATGCGTTTTTGTTAATGCATGATTAAGGTTTCCTGCTTTTGCATGGTTATTATCAGGGCGGATCATATAGCCAACTTGAATATCTTCAGCTAACTGGCGAAACGCATCTCGCTTCCCATCATCTAATATATAAATTTTTAATTTATCTTTAGGATATTCGATACACTGTGCAGCAAGCGCTGTATCTTTGACGATATCAATACTTTCATTATAGGTTGGAATAAATAGATCAACCGTTGGCCATAATGAAGTATCTTTCGGTAAGGGGGCGATCGTTCTTTTTAATGGCCAACAGGTTTGAATATAACCGAATAATAGAATAGCTAATGAATATAGTTCCGCAATAAATAGTAATGATCCTAAAATCAGCTCAATATAAGAATCAAAATAAAGGGTCGTTGTTGCCCGCCACCAGATATAACGAGAAGTACAAAGTAGTGATATTAATATCAAGGCAAGCTGTAGTTTTTTATTTTTAAATATTCCAATAAAGAATGTAAATACAATTAACACGCCTCCTAATAGAAACTGTTTATCACTATCTAGAGGAATGATAATTAATAAAATAAATAAGAATAACAAAAGTATAGACGTAACGATTTTGAGTGTTTTTTGCATGTCACTAACTCATAATGAGGTTTTATTATACTATAGGTAAATGAGTATTTTATTTTTTACTAATACTTGAAAAGAGTTCACTCAGTATAACAAGTTGCTCCGTATGAGAAGCTGAGTCCGCTGTATTATGGTAGTGATTATTTTTATAATTAAGGAAATGAGAAAACTCATTAATTGTTGAGTAAGACTCATTTGGTTGGGTTGGCTGGGGCTGAGTCGTTGATTCAGAAACCACTTCAATTTTCTCAGGTAATGGGAGTTCTTGCTTAATAGCCATATTAGATAATGGCTGTTCATCCTTGGATTGAGTGGTTTCTTCAATTTCAAGGAAAGAAAAATTATCCATTTTAAGCTGACGGCTTAATGAATTTAAATCATCGTACATAGTTAACCTTCACCCTGAGAATAACAAACACCATTACACGTAGAATGAGTGATTTTTACCATGGTCTTTTAGGTAAATCATCTTATTTTGATATAATATTTAGTTATAGAATTAAGTAAAAATACCTAATTGATTAATATGTAAATAATCTATAGAGATACGTTATATAACATCCTGATTTAATTTTAAAATATGATGTAATTGTGAAATTTGAATAAATAGTAATTGTTAATTTATTTCATTTTAATAGTTATTATTAATAAATAAAAATGACAATGAAAAATAGAAAATACGCATTGATTATTACTTATAGATATTAGTAATGAACAATTTATAAATAAAGCAGTTTATTAAACATTTTTATTATGGTTATTGCGATAAATAGCAGAGAAACGCGTTAATAGACAGCGTTAAAATTTTCAATAACCACGTGTCATGATTAAGTTTAACTATCATAGATTAGTGGATATTTTTATCTCGCCATTGGCTAGGGGAATCCCCAACTAAACGGTTAAAGAAGCGTGCAAAGTAAGCCGGATCTTTAAATCCAAGTTGGTAGGCTATTTCTGATACAGGGCTGTCACAAAACAATAGCATACGTTTCGCTTCTCGTAATATGCGGTCAAAAATCAGGCGCTTGGGTGGACGGTTAGCGAAACGTCGGCACATATCTTTGAGTCGAGATTCGGTAACACCCAGTTTGTCTGCATATTCGGGAACAGAAAGGTGCTCATGGTAGTGTGAATCAATAAGCTGGTTAAAACGTTGGAATAGGCGATGTTCTCCTCTTACACCACTAACTGGGTGGTCATCAAGGGGAATTGAGCGTAATAGGAAAGTAAATAGCGCTTGAGCTAAAGAGGATAATACCTGATCGCGTCCGGCGTAGCTATTGGCCGATTCGCGAGCCATTAGTGCCCAATAGTGATTAAAAGTTTCAAGGTCATCGGGTTTATCAGCAACGGACAAACAAATCGCAGGAATAGAGACTAAATCAGGGTTAGCAGGGTAAAGTGATTCTAATAAAGGGATGATTAAATCTTGGCGAACGGTCAGCACGTGCCCATCTGTATCTTCTTGAGTAAAAAAGGCATGAGGAACAGAAGGCGGCGTTAGAATAAATAAAGGGGCTTGGACTGAATAACGTAGGTCATCAAGTTGTAATGTGATATGACCTGTTTCAAGGTAGTGCAACTGAAAAAAGCCATCATGTCGATGTGCTTGCATATCACGGCCAAAAAAGGCGGCCATATTACCGAATGTTTGGTAATGAACATCATCATTCCCTTGTGTTTCATCATAATCTTTACTGATATCAATATTGGTTATTAATGATGACACCACATTCTCCCTTTACTCTGTTGGTTTCGAGCCGCAATACAGAGGATTGCGGCTCGACTATTTTGTTATCTTTGAATATTACGGTGTTGCTCTAGGACGTGAGCTCTTCATGGGGATAAATGCGACTAATAGCGCCCCAACGACCAACAACCCAGCGACAAAGTACAGCCCTGAATTGAAGCTACCTGTTTGGTCTTTTAGCCAACCAATCAGTAGTGGGCTGACCGCTGAACCAATATTACCTGTTGCGTTGATAACAGCAATACCAACAGCACGAGCACGTAAACTGATGGATTGGTCTGGCGTGGTCCAGAATACAGCCATTGCGGTAAATGAACCTGTCGATGCCATAATGATACCAATTAATTGGATGACAGGATGATGTGTCAGTGCCGCTAATACCCAACCTGCCGCTGCAAATAGGTAGGGGAGTGCGGTGTGCATTTTACGTTCTTGTAATCTGTCAGAACGCCGGCTCCAATACACCATACCAAGTATAGTACAGAACTGAGGGATAGCCGTCAGTAGGCCTATCATGGCGTTACTACTGCCTTCATTAAAGCTCTGCATAATTTGTGGCGTCCAGATATTAATGGCACTGAGCGTATTGGTCAGGCAGAAATAGGCCACGGTATACATTAAGACAACAGGGGTAAAAATCTCTTTCCATAAGCTAGTATTCTGTAATGCTGTATGGCTTTTCGAACCGTGCGGCTGAACCAATTCTAACTTATCTTGCTCCATCATTTCTTGAAGACTCTCTTTGTCTTCTTTCGTTAGCCATTTTGCTTTATCTGGCGAATCATCAAGGTAGAACCAGACCAGCACGCCTAAGATCACTGAAGGGAAACCTTCCAGCAGGAACAGCCACTGCCAGCCTTTTAGGTTTAAAATACCATCCATTTCGAGGATGTAACCCGATGCTAGGGAACCAAATGCCATTGTGACAGGCATGGCCACCATAAATAAAGCGTTAGCACGGGCGCGGAAATAAGCAGGAAACCAGTAAGTTAAATAAACTAGGATACCCGGTAAAAAGCCAGCTTCGGCGACGCCGACTAGCATCCGCAAAATATAGAGGCTTGTCGGGCCTGTTGCGAACATTGTGGCTGTTGAGGCGATGCCCCACAGTACCATGATGGTGGCAATCCAACGGCGGGCGCCCACAATACCCAACATAATATTGCTAGGTATCCCAAAAATAACATAGGTTGCATAAAATAGTGTGGCAGCAAGGCCAAACATCGTTGATGTCAGACCAATGTCTTTCCCCATAGTCAGACCCGCAAAACCGATATTGATGCGGTCAAGGAAAGAAAAAACAAATAATACAAATAAAAAGACAATTAGGCGGCGAAATAATTTTTTAATTACGCGTTGTTGTGGTTCAGTTAAATTTTTATGCTGTTCAGCAGGATTTTTTTCAGCAACATTGGATAAATTGCTCATTTTGTAATTCCCTCATTTATATGCATTTAATGCTATTATGGGTACAAAAAGCTCTTAGGCAGCCATATAACATGTCTGCCCCGTAGGTACAGGGTTGTTAATGTTGTTTTCCCTTAGCCACCAGATTGATATTTGTAGGGTAATTGGTTTGCCATATTCCAAGTTGTTTCATTATTCGCTCTTGCTCATCTATCCGAGTCACACAATAATCCATGCTCCTCGGCGATTTTTGCTTAGCGCTTAGAGACAAACTCGAAGTATTTACAACCGAAAGATCGAGTTATCTTAATGGCTTTGGGTGTTTACTACTGTATTGCAAATCACTAATACACACTGGGTGTGTTAGATGTCACTTCAGAAACGGTATTGCCAAAGCGAGCCGCTAATGCTTCTGCGCTACGCGCTAGCAATGTTGTATCCACACCAACCGCAACAAATAGTGCACCTAATTTTAAATAATGTTCAGCGACGTCTGGCGCTGCCATTAAAATACCAGGGGCAATACCCGCAGCACGAATTTGGACAATAGCCTTTTCGATGACTGCCTTCACTTCGGGATGATTTGGATTACCTGAATAGCCCATGTCTGCACTGAGATCAGCTGGCCCAATAAAGACGCCATCGATCCCTTCGACTTGTAATATTTCCGAAAGATTATTGATAGCTTCACGGGTTTCGACTTGCACAATGACACACATCTCATCATTGGCCCGTTGCAGATAATTAGGAATACGATTCCAACGTGATGCACGTGCTAGAGCGCTCCCCACACCGCGGATCCCCGCCGGAGGGTAACGTGTGGCGCGAACAGCTTGCTGTGCTTGCTCTGCATTTTGCACCATAGGCAGTAATAATGTTTGTGCCCCAATATCCAATAACTGTTTAATAATGACAGGATCATTCCAAGGTGGACGTACAACCGGCTGCGATGGATAAGGTGCGATTGCCTGTAATTGAGTTAATATTGTTTGTACATTATTAGGAGCGTGTTCACCATCAATCAGTAGCCAGTCAAAACCTGCTCCAGCCACCAATTCAGCACTATATGAGCTGCATAGCCCCAGCCATAAACCGATTTGTGGTCGACCTTCTTTTAGTGCATGTTTAAATTTATTTTGTAGGATATCCACGATGATCTCCTTATACGAAGCGGCAACTGACGGAACCCATCACGCCGTAGTCCACATGAAATACATCCCCTTTACGAGCAGGAACCGGTCGAGTAAATGAGCCACCTAAAATGATTTGGCCAGCTTCTAGTTGGACGTTGTGTGGCGCGAGTTTATTTGCCAGCCAAGCAACCCCGTTTGCAGGGTGGTTAAGTACCGCAGCCGCGACGCCAGACTCTTCAATAACACCGTTACGGTACAGCAATGCACTGATCCATCGTAAATCAAGGTCGCGAGGTTTGATTGGTCTCCCCCCTAAGATCACCGCCGCATTCGCCGCATTATCTGAAATGGTATCGAATACTTTGCGTGGGCGCTTTGTTTCAGGATCAATACCGTGGCAACGGGCATCAATAAGCTCAAGTGCCGGTATGACATAATCAGTTGCGTTATAAACATCAAACAGGGTGCAGTTTGGGCCACTTAAGGGTTTTGCTAAAACAAATGCTAGCTCAACTTCAATACGTGGAACGATAAAACGATCTGTTGGAATTTCACAACCATCGTCAAAAAACATATCGTCGAGAAGTGCACCGTAGTCAGGTTCATCAATTTGAGAACTAGCCTGCATAGCTTTCGATGTTAAGCCAATTTTATGGCCTTTCAGTGAACGACCTTCAGCGATTTTTAGGCCAACCCATTCACGTTGAATAGCGTATGCGTCTTCAATGGTGATTTGTGGATGATCCAATGAAATCTGACGGATCTGTTCACGTGTTTTCTCGGCCTGATTAAGGCGCTGTGCAACTTGCGATATGACATCTTTTTGTAACATGCGAGTATTGCTCCTGTTGAACTCTGCTTATCACGCAAGAAACGTTGGGCGCTTTCTAACCCGCACTGCCAGATGGCAGTGCGCTAATCTGTAAAGGTCAAATTAGTTTGTAGATAGCCCACCGAAGCAGAGATATTTCACTTCCAGATAGTCTTCAATTCCGTAACGTGAACCTTCACGCCCCAGCCCTGACTGCTTAATGCCACCAAATGGGGCAACTTCATTTGAGATAATGCCTTCATTGATACCGACCATGCCGCTTTCGAGTGCTTCTGCAACACGGTAGATGCGGCCGATATCTCTAGAATAGAAATAGGAAGCCAGACCAAATTCGGTATCATTTGCTAAATCAATGGCTTCTTGTTCATCGCGGAACTTAAACAGAGGCGCCAATGGACCAAAAGTCTCTTCTTTGGCGACGATCATAGATTCAGTGACGTCTGCTAATACGGTTGGCTCGAAGAACAATCCGCCTAATGAAGCAGGTTTACCGCCTGCCAGTACGCGTGCGCCTTTAGAAACCGCATCTGCAATATGCTCGGTGACTTTATCAACCGCAGCTTGGTTAATCAGAGGGCCTTGTTGTGAATCGGCTTGAGTTGCTGGGCCGATTTTTAGCTCAGTGACTGCTTTTGCTAAGCGTTTAGCAAATTCATCATAGACGCCTTCTTGAACTAAAATACGGTTAGCACAAACACAGGTTTGCCCGCTGTTGCGGAATTTAGCCGCTAATGCGCCCTGTACGGCGGCATCAAGGTCGGCATCGTCAAACACGATAAAAGGCGCATTGCCACCGAGCTCCAATGATAGCTTTTTCACTGTATCGGCACATTGCGCCATCAGTAATTTGCCAACGCGTGTGGAGCCAGTGAAAGTCAGTTTACGAACAACAGGACTTGATGTGAGTACACCACCAATGGCTTTTGCATCTGTACCTGGCACGATGTTGAACACCCCTGCTGGGATACCAGCTTCTTCACCTAATGCGGCTAGTGCTAATGCTGATAATGGGGTCTCAGCCGCAGGTTTCAGTACCATCGTACATCCTGCCGCCAGTGCTGGGCCAACCTTACGGGTGATCATGGCATTTGGGAAGTTCCATGGCGTAATCGCAGCGACCACACCCACAGGCTGTTTAATCGTCACTAAGCGGCGACCAGGAAGTGGAGATGGGATTGTTTCGCCATAAACGCGTTTACCTTCCTCGGCAAACCACTCAATAAAGCTTGCACCATAGGCGATTTCACCCATTGATTCTGTGATGGATTTGCCTTGCTCCCAACTGAGTAGCTCTGCAAGCTCTTTTTGGTTTTCCATCATCAATTGGAACCACTTATTAAGAATTTGGCTACGCTCTTTGGCACTTTTAGCACGCCAAGCGGGTAGGGCTTTTTCCGCAGCATCAATCGCTTGTTGGGTTTGTGCTGCACCTACATTACTGACTTTTGCAATGACTTCACCGTTCGCAGGGTTAGTGACATCGAATTGACTATTGTCGTTGGCGTTAACCCATTGACCGTTGATATAAGCCTGCTGGCGGAATAAGGTAGAATTGACATTGATACTCATTTTTCTTTTTTCTCCGAAGGCACTGAGACTAACTGTGAGCGGACATTTTTAGCCGAGAAACGTTGGCTTGTGAAACTTAATCCGGCACAGACAGCCATAACCAGTGCCATAGCAAATGGGGATTCATCCTGTAGTACAGAAACTGCAACACTTGCCAGCGCCGCCAATGCAAATTGAATCGAAATAGCAAGCGCACTGGCGCTACCGGCAATTTTTCCTCGATGCTGCAATAACAGTGATAAGCTATTTGTACCGATAGCATTGACCATCGATAAAAACAGCACCACCAGAATAACAATAATAGGCAGGCTTTGCTGGTAGAAAATGAGTAGTAATAGCCCAAACAGTAATTGCGCACCACTTTGTAGGCAGAGTATGCGAGTTAAACTGTATACTTTGAGCAGTCTGACATTCAGTAGTAATACCACTATCATCCCGAGAATATTACAGCCGAATAATAAACCGTAGTGCTGCTCCGATACGCCAAAATAGTTGATATAAACAAAGGGAGAGCCGCTGATAAAGGCAAACATACCCGCAAAAGAGAATGCCATCGTACCGATAATACTCAGTGCTTCTCTATCGCTTAAAACTTGAGCGTAATTTTGAAACGCGACACTGAGTAAATTTTTAGATTCTTTCTGTGGTGTCAAGGTTTCAGGAAGCAAGAAGAAAATACAACTTGCAGAACAAAGACCTATCAGTGCAAGAAGATAGAAGATCGCTTGCCACTGAAAGTGAATTAATAAAAAGCCACCGAGTAGGGGAGCCAGTAAGGGCGCTATCATAGTGACTAACGTCATCAAAGATAAAACTTTAGGCAGTTCACCTGTTGGGTAAACGTCTCGAGCAATGGCTCGTGCCATGACAATGGCGGCTCCACTACCGAAGGCTTGTAACGCACGAAAAGCAATTAATGCGTCAGCCGAAGAGGCTTGCGCGCACAGTAAACTTGCGAGCGTAAAAATAGTTAGGCCACTTAACAGCATCTTACGGCGACCAAGAATGTCGCTGAGTGGCCCATAAAACAACATGCCAATACAGAAGCCAGCAAAGAATGCGCCGAGTGTATACTGCATCTGCCCTTGGCTCGCCTGGAGGTCATTTCCCATTTGCGGCAGAGCAGGCAGATACATATCTATCGATAATGGCCCAAATGCAACCAGTGACCCTAATAATGGGATCAAGTAGCGAGGGATCTGTTTATCGAATGGCGTCGGCATCAGGCTTCCTTATTTAAATAAAGCGTGAACATTGTTTTGTTTGTAATTCAACACGGGATCAAGCTCTTCCATGGTAAATGATAGAGCGAGATACCTATCACTCATTAACTGAGCAAAGTGTTCTTTGATGAGGGTAAATAGCATCTCACCTGTTTTTTGACGATCTTCAAGAGAACGCCCTGAACCAATTTTGAGTGTCATATGGACAAAGGCGTAATCATGTTTACCATCAGCCATCTGCCAAGTATCTAACCAAATAGCACGGCTACGAATGCCGCCTAAAGGAAAAATACCAGTTCCTGCTAATGCACTATTTACCTTGGAAAATAGCTCAGGCAAATTCGCTTGTTCACGGATATTGTCGGTACACTCAGCAATAAAATGCGGCATGACGACTCCTTACGCACTGACTTTTTGTTTATCGGTGATATAGCTTGGCAACGGGAAAATAGCGTTAATTTGTCCGGTACCTGAACTGGCGAACAAATCGGTCAGCACTTCAACTTTTTCTGCATATTTATCCCAACCTAGCATGCCTAATAGCATCACCGTATCGTGCATATGACCTTCGCCATAACAGTAGTCAGCGTATTCCGGCAGCATCTTACAGAACTCACTAAAACGGCCTTCACGCCACAATTTGACGACACGCTTATCCATTTGCTCATCAAATTCACGGGTATAATTGTTCATCCCTTCTTCTGCACGATGGTCATCAATAAAGCGATGCGATAATGAGCCACTCGCGAGTACAGCAACCGTGCCATCATATTTTTCGATGGCTGTGAGTACGGCTTCGCCTAATTTACGGCTGTCTTCAAAACTGTGAGAGGTGCAAAATGCAGAAATAGAGATCACTTTAAAGTGGCGATCACTATTCATATAGCGCATAGGAACTAAGGTGGCATATTCTAACGTTAGGCTTGGGATTTCGTGGGATTGAGCACGAACGCCTAGTTTACGGGCTTCTTCACCGATCATGCGACCAAGCTCGGAGTTACCATCATATTCATATTCCATATCACGAATAAAATGAGGGAGTTCGTTACTCGTATAGATCCCTTTAAAGTGATCGGCACAGTTGATGTGATATGCACTGTTAACTAACCAGTGAGTATCAAAAACAATAATAGTATCAACACCAAGTTCGCGGCAGCGGCGGCTGATCTCTTTATGACCGTCAATGGCGGATTGGCGGCAGCCATGATGTTTGCCGGGTAATTCTGACAAGTACATGGATGGAACATGCGTTATTTTTGCCGCAAGTGCTAATTTACCCATAAGTTTTTACCTCCCCCGTGATATTTCGAGCTGTAGCGTGTGAGTGATTTTTCGCTACAGCCCGAATTATTTAGGGCATAAGTTAGATTAAATATTTATTATTGAATTTCCAATAAACTAAATATCTCAATAAATTAAACACCCCAACGAGGAATGTTGTGATCCCCGAAGGAAATACAAACGTTCTTCATTTCTGCAAAAACTTCAAAGCTATATTCACCGCCTTCACGACCAACACCAGAGGCTTTAACGCCACCAAATGGTTGACGTAAATCACGTACGTTTTGTGTATTAACAAACACCATACCGGCTTCAATGTTGCGTGATAAGCGAAGGATCTTGCTGACATCTTGTGTCCAAATATAAGATGCGAGACCATACTCAACATCATTTGCCATACGTAGGCCATCTTCTTCTGACTTGAATGGGATCAAGCAGGCAACTGGCCCAAAGATCTCTTCTTGCGCAACACGCATACGGTTATCGACATCTGCTAATACGGTCGGGCGTAAGAAGTTACCATTTTTCAGATGTGCAGGTAGGTCGGTTGGCTTGTCTGGGCCACCAGCCAGTAATGTTGCCCCTTCTTCTACACCAAGGCGAATATAGCCGGATACCTTGTTCCAATGCTGTTCACTGATCAGTGCACCAACTTGTGTTTTTGGATCCGTTGGGTCGCCGACAATTAGGCGATTAGCGCGCTCAGCGAAGCGCTTAACAAATTCAGGGTAGATACTTTTTTGGATGAAAATACGAGAACCGGCAGTACAACGTTCACCATTAATTGAGAAAATGGTAAACAGAGCCGCATCTAATGCACGTTCGATATCGGCATCTTCAAATATCAGAACAGGGGATTTGCCGCCAAGTTCCATCGAATATTTTTTCAGACCCGCGTTTTGCATGATCACGCGGCCTGTTGCTGTTCCACCAGTAAAGGAAACGGCACGAACGTCATGGTGTTTGACTAGAGCGTCACCTGCTGTGCTGCCGTAACCTTGCACAACGTTAAGTACGCCAGCAGGGATCCCCGCTTCTAATGCCAGCTCACCTAAACGGTTTGCTGATAATGGTGACAGTTCAGACATTTTTAAAACAGCGGTGTTACCTAGGGCTAAACAAGGTGCTGTTTTCCATGTTGCCGTCATGAATGGCACGTTCCAAGGGGAGATCAGTGCACAGACACCAACAGGTTGGATCAGGGTGTAGTTCATCATTTTGTCGTCAACAGGGTAGGTACGACCATTCATCTGTTGGCAGACTTCGGCAAAAAACTCAAAGTTATGTGAAGCACGAGGGATCAACACATTTTTGGTTTGATGAATTGGCAAACCTGTATCCTGAGTTTCCATTTCTGCAATTTCAGGGACGTTTTGGTCGATCAATTCACCAAGACGGCGCATCAAACGAGCACGCTCTTTCATTGGCGTATTAGCCCATTTAGGGAATGCCTCTTTGGCTGCCGCAACGGCTTGATTTATTTCATCTTGACCACCAGAAGCCACTTCAGCGAGTACTTCACCTGTTGCAGGGTTGGTGGTTTGGAAATATTCTTTGCTGGCAACATTTTTGCCATTGATCCAATGGTTAATCTTAGTCATTACACTCGTTCCTCATATTCTTTTTCGCTGACAATATAGTTAATCAGCCGGCCTACACCCTCAACTTCAACGATCACTTCATCACCAGGTACGACATCAGAAAGGCCTTTTGGTGTTCCTGTTGCGATCATGTCACCCGGTTGCAGTGTCATAAAATCACTGAGATAGGAAATTAAAAATGGGATATTGAAAATGAGATCAGCAGTGGTTCCTTTCTGGCGCAACTCACCGTTTACATAGGTATATAGCGCAAGGTTATGGGGATCTTTAACCTGATCTTTATCGATAACCCATGGACCGATAGGCGTTAAAGTGTCACGGCTTTTAACACGCAGGTTGGGGCGATAGTAATTTTCTAAATAGTCACGGATCGCATAATCATTACATACGGTGTAGCCTGCAACATAATCCATCGCATCTTCTTGTGATACTTTGTATGCCGCTTTACCAATGACCACAACAAGCTCTGACTCATAATGCATATAGTCAACATTATCGGGGCGCACTGAAACTTGGCGATGGCCTGTTAATGTGTTATCTGCTTTGATAAAAATCAGAGGCTCTTCAGGTGGCTTGAAATCAAGTTCAGTAGCATGGTCGGCATAATTTAAGCCCAGTGCGAACAGTGTGCCTCTAACAGGAGGTAACCATTCAACATTAGCATCATCGCCTGCAATAACTTGGCCATTTGGTAATGTGATTTGCTCGTTTTCACCAACCGTAACGGAATACTCAGTACCTTGGTAACGAATTTTTGCGTGTTTCATTATTGTCCTCCTGCCACAACAACGTTATTGCTTAGGCTCGGAAAGCCTTCTGCTTGAACAGTGACTTCATCACCAGGCTGAATGGTGACGCGTTGATGAGGCGTGCCCATCAGTATCACATCACCCGCTTTTAACGTGGCAAATTCACTAAGTGCGGCAACTAACTCACTGGCATCACGAACCAGATCTTTTGTAGACCAACGGTCAGCTTCTTTACCATTGATGAGGGTGATAATGTCGACAGGGGCAGTTAATGTTGTTTCAACCATTTCCCCAATAGGGCAGAAACTATCACAGCATTTTGCTTTGATAGCAGGACGATAAAATGAGTCTTCAGGTAGGCTGACTTCATTTGCTAATGCAAAGCCCGCAATATAATTTTTGGCTTCTGACTGGCTGACTTTACGTGCATCTTTACCAATAACCAGTGCTAGCGTTGCACCACTTTGCACCACTTCACCGGCAGGGTGCAAAATAGGCTCCCCTGAATTGATCCGAGTATTACGCGGCTTTATAAACCACACAGGTGTTTTTGGTGGGGTTTTATAAGGGGCTTGCCCGAATGCCTCATGCCAGTGAGCCACTTGGCTTTGATGATTGAGGGCAACGGCAAATACAGTGCCTTTCATTGACAACTCCTTATTAGGAAAACGATGATTTCGAATGATTGTTAATATATTAATAATGTATAAAGTGGTAATTGGCAATAGGCTAGAGAAATTGTTAATTTTAATTGTGATCTCTTTAACATATTCAGAAGGTTTTTATGTAACCTATTGATATTCAGTATTCTGATATTTTTTTTGAATTTTTATTGTAACTTTTTATTAACTTTTTGGTTTGCTGTTGAATTGTTTACTCATTAATATTTTGGGGTTTTTCTTTGTGATTGTTATTTTACCGTGCTAACCTTGGTTTTAAGTGGATAGAATAGGCTATCACTAAAGGTAAATTTGCGGTGTAAAGACGCAATAGATTGTGTAATACCAATTTAATTGGTATTAAATAAACATTTTAGAGTGGTGAGTTTTAAACTTATGCATGAATCATTGACAATTGCATTATTACAGGCAAGAGAGACCGCTATGGGGTTCTTTCGCCCTATTTTAAAGTCATACAATTTGACTGAACAGCAATGGCGTATTATCCGAGTACTTGCCGATAAACGCTCTATTGATTTCCATGAGTTATCAGTTCAAACCTGTATTCTTCGTCCAAGTTTGACAGGGATTTTGACACGTATGGAGCGGGAAGGGTTAATTTTTCGCTTAAAGCCACTCAATGATCAGCGTAAGCTCTATGTTTCTCTGACGCCTAGTGGTCAAACATTGTACGATAAAGCACGTCAAGAAGTGGAAGAGGGCTATCAAAAAATTGAGCAGGCATTTTCTCAGGAGAAAATGCAACAATTAACCGCACTGCTGGATGAATTAATTGCTTTAGAAAGCCCTGATTACAGCCATATTGCGGATAAAAAAGAGAGCGCTTAGGGCGAATTTCGCATGTCGTGGGCAATAAATAAATTGCCCCCTAATCAGCAACATTCTGATTAGGGGGCTTTTCGTTGTTTACTTACCTAGTAGATGTAGGAAGTGAATATGTTTTTCGTACTGGTCGAGAATATCATGGATGACCTGTTCTTTGGTCCAGCCCATAACATCATAGTCTTGCCCACCTTCTTTAAGGTGAACCTCTGCACGATAATATTTCTGCTCTTCGCTTTTTTCATCATCGCTCTCTGTTCCCATGCCAGAAAGGGCAAAAGAAGGTTGGACATAGTAGCGCAAGCGAACTTCATATAGGAAGTTCATATCCTCACCTAAATCGACCTCGAAGCCAATCCTATCATCTTTATCATTATAGATATGGCAAGTCGTATTCTGCTTCTCAAGCTCCTCTGAGACCATTTCCATCGATGGATGAACAACCTCACCGAGAAAACGTTTTACTTGGTTACGTTTTGGGAAATACGCGATATTACGTAAGCGTCGTTGCCATGGAATTGGATTGCGGCTCGCTGTCGGAGCAATTGTGGCTAATTGTTGGCTATCACGTTTATAAGCATCAATACGCAATGCTTTAAATAAGCCATAAATTGCTGCTAATAGTACCATCGCAAACGGTAAGGCGCTGGCAATAGTTAAGGTTTGTAGTGCTTGTAAGCCACCTGCAAGTAATAATGTGATAGCAACGACACCCATTAAGCCAGCCCAGAAAATACGCTGCCAAACTGGGGTATTTGAATCACCACCCGATGCTAAAGTATCAACAACCATTGCCCCAGAGTCAGCCGAAGTGACAAAGAAGACGACCACCATCAGCATAGCAAAAAATGACAGTACGGTAGAGAAAGGGAAGTAGGTTAAAAATTCAAACAGGGCGAGTGAAACATCTGATTGCACTGTTTCTGCCAGTTTAACGGCATCTTGGTTTTTAATCAGGTTAATGGCGGAATTACCGAAGAACGTCATCCACATCAAGGTAAAGCCAGCAGGAACAAATAGAACGCCAGTGACGAACTCACGAATAGTACGTCCACGTGAAATTCGCGCGATAAACATCCCAACAAATGGCGACCAAGAGAGCCACCAACCCCAATAAAGTAATGTCCAACCACCTAACCAATCACTGGATTTAGGCTCATAGGCATACAAGTTAAAGGTTTTGTTGACTATCTCGGATAGATAACCACCTGTGTTTTCAACAAATGATTTCAGTAATAAAACGGTTGGCCCTAAGATCAACACCAGCAGCATCAATATAAAGGCTAAACCTAAGTTTAATTCAGAAAGAATGCGGATCCCTTTATCTAGGCCTGAAACCACAGACAGCGTCGCAAGGCCAGTAAAGACAACGATCAGAATAACTTGTACGGTTGGGCTAACAGGCAGACCAAACAGGTGATTCATCCCTGCATTAACCTGCAATACGCCAAAGCCTAATGATGTCGCAACCCCAAAAACAGTACCGACAACCGCGAAAATATCGACAAAGTGGCCAATAGGGCCATAAATACGATCACCAATAATAGGATACAGTGCGGAGCGGAGGGTCAGCGGTAACCCATGGCGGTAGCTAAAAAAGGCTAAAATCAGCGCCACAATGGCGTAAATCGCCCAAGCGTGTAAGCCCCAATGGAAGAAGGTCAAACGCATTGCCTCTTTCGCGGCTTCAACCGTTTGCGGATCACCGACTGGTGGGTTGAGGTAGTGCATTACAGGCTCTGCAACACCAAAGAACATTAACCCTATCCCCATACCTGCGGAAAACAGCATGGCAAACCAAGACACATAGCTAAAATTAGGTTGTGCGTGATCGGGGCCGAGTTTTATCTGTCCATAACGAGAGAGTCCCAGATAAGTCACACTCAAAAGAATGATAGCGACGGCTAGAATATAGAACCAGCTAGCATTATTGAATAGGTTTTGTTGAAGATGACTTAGATGAGATTCTGCTACTTCCGGCATGATGGCGGCAAAACCAACAATAACCATAATCACAAGTGCAGAGGTATAAAATACCGGGGGACTAATTTTTGAGCGATTTTTTTTAGAATCAGTATCGTTTTGACTCATAACAACCTTCTTTGATTTATTTTATTTTTGACATACCAATAATCTGTTGGGTATGCAACGCGCTGTCCTTCTTAATGAAACAATGAAATTGCGAAAGGGTTCCCAGTGGGGAAACAGTAGAAAGAACAATAATGAAACAGTTTGCAGAGATAGCGATAAAAACGGTTATTGCGCCCGTTGCTATCAAATGTTTTTTTAGCTGTTATTACTCCATTTGCGAAAAAACCGGCGGATATATTGCCATATATCGAGACTGGTTTCAAATAAACAGGAAAAACCTCTATGTTTTCATAAAAATATAGCCTTATAAATCACATTATTAACTATCATTGTTGTTATCTTTTTAACTATTTAACAAAAAGTTAGATAAAAAGCTTAGAAAGGTTAATTAAATTAACATTAATATTCGGATTTTAGGTAGAAATAAATATTGGTAGAGTTTCGGTGTTATTTAGGAATAGGGCATATTCACCGTAACTGACTATCTTTACTCCCTCGGCGATTATAACCACTAAATGTGGCACTTTTTTGATCGGCGGCATTTTGGCAAGTGATACAGAGCTGTACGCCAGGGAGTGCCTTGCGGCGGGCGAGAGGAATAGGCTCACCACATTCAACACAGTATTCAGCACTTTCGCCTGAATGGAGTTGACTGCGAGCCTTAGCGATAGCGTCATCAAGAGTGGCATCAATTTGTTCTTGAACCGCATTTTCGTTAGCCCAACCATTTGCCATAATCACCTCGTACAAAAAAGCATCACTTTATTGATCATAAGGGGTGATATGGAAAATTCAAGGCGTTAGAACTTAAATTAACGGTAGAACCATATAGATATGATCCATACCATCTTCGTCATACATTTCGCCTTGTGTGTGATAGCCTAATGTTTCGTAAAAGGCGATTGCGGTATGTTGTGCAGATAGTCCTACAGCATGAAATTGGTTCTCGATAGCGTACTGCTCAACAAATTTCATTAACTTACGTCCAAAGCCTTTGCCTCGATATTGTTTAAGTACCGCGACTCTGCCCACTTTTATCACTTTGTCGGCTTGTAAAATACAACGTAGTACAGCAACAGGGCTATTTTCTAGGTATAGCACCACATGTAATGCATCATCATCATATACATCTACATCGATTTCAGCAGGAAAGCCTTGTTCATGGGTAAAAACTTGTTGGCGAAGCGCTAAAGCGTGATTAACGATTTTAGGATCAGTATACCCAAGGCTATATCTCACTTGCATGTTGTCTCCAATTTATAAGGTAACGTGTTTATATTATTTCGGTTTTAAATTGTTATACCAGAATTGAGGGGGAACAGGACATGGTTTTGTGTGCTTTACTTTCTCAGCATAAAAATATAAAAAAAGCAGGCCAGCGTAGACCTGCTTTGAGAATAAACCGAGTTATCTAGCACAGATAGTTATTTGTTTTCTGCTTTTAATTCTTCAGTTTTATTTTTGGCATCAGTCGCTAGTTCATCTGCTTTATTGATTGAGTCTGTTTTCACTTCTTGGCTTTTTTCTGCTATTTTATCATTTGTTTCTGATAGCTTATTTTTTGCCGATTCAGTTAATTCATCTGATTTTTTATCAGCCG
This sequence comes from Providencia sp. PROV189, assembly GCF_028480065.1. NCBI lineage: Bacteria > Pseudomonadati > Pseudomonadota > Gammaproteobacteria > Enterobacterales > Morganellaceae > Providencia > Providencia sp. PROV189. Next base: position 10,820 of record NZ_JAMPOG010000006.1, on the reverse strand, counting down.
CATCTTTTAGCTCTTTAGCTTTATCAGATAGCTCATCTGCCTTAGCTGAAGCTTGTTTTTCAAGTTCGTTAGCTTTCTCTGTGGCACTATTTTTAAATTCAGAGATTTTTTGCTCGCTAGCCTTTTTTAATTCATCGGCTTTCTCTGTAGCGCTCTCTTTAAGCTCAGCCGCTTTTTGCTCGCTAGCTTCTTTCAATTCATTAGCTTTCTCTGTGGCGTTCTCTTTAAGCTCAGCTGCTTTTTGTTCGCTAGCTTCTTTTACTTCTTTAGCCTTATCTGCAATTTCATCCGCTTTTTCTGAAGCTTGTTTTTGAAGGTCATTCGCTTTTGCTTCTGCACTATCCTTAAGTTCGGCTGCTTTTTGCTCACCAGCATCTTTTAATTGCTCCACTTTTTCTTCAGTTTGTTTCATCGTTTGATCTGTCTTTGATGAATCATCACAACCTGCCGCCATAGCGATAATACCTGCTAGAATAAGAGAACTTAATATTTTCTTTTTCATAAATATTTCCTTTAGCATGATGTAAGTGGATACGGATCTGCTATCAATAGCATGTTATAAATATAACTCATATTTTTAATAATTAAAAATCAGTTGTCTCTGAAAGTTACCTGAAATAAAAAGGTAGCATTATCAGCAAAATAGTGATTTTAATGCTTGATATCAATATTTAACTTAATAAAAAAGACGAGCTTTATTATTTCGCTATAATTAATCTTGGATATTAGCAAAAAAATAATATGCTGGTTTCTTTAACTAAAATTCATAAAAACGTGAGTATACGAAAGGAAGTCTTATATGAGTTATTACTATATGCTTGTTGTAGTCAAGTTTATCATTGGTTTTGCCATTGTTCTTACTCATATGAATTTGTCTGGGAAAACGCAGCTGTCACAGATGACACCTATTGATTTTATTGGGAATTTTGTGTTAGGTGGAATTATTGGTGGTGTGATTTATAGCGATACAATCCCATTATATCAGTACATCACTTTACTCTTTATAGGTGTGTTTTTTATATCAGGGCTAAACTATTTAACTAAAAAATTTAACTTTATTCGCAACGTGACTATCGGCAATCCTATCCCTATTATTAGTAAAGGAAACTTTATTATGGAAAATATATTAGAAAAAGGGAATAAAATTGATATTTTGAATATATCCTCAAGAATTCATGCACAAGGGGTTCATTCATTCCAAGAAATCTATTATGCCCAGATTGAACCAGATGGGCAATTAACGGTTATTTGTGATCCAACAAATATGCCATCAGTGATTATTATGAAAGATGGTGTTGTTAGGCTAAATGAATTGCAATCGATAGAAAAAGACGAAGAGTGGTTAAATAAACAGATGGTTAAACATGGGATCGATAAGCCCGAATCTGTTTTTCTTGCTGAGTTTTGGCAAGGCGAAGTCAAATTTATTCGGCAAGATGGCAAAATTCAGTAACTATCACGTTTCTTAATAAAAAGATGAAGAGCCGCTAAAGGCTCTTCGTCTTAGGTAGAAGATGCTTTACTGACAAATTATTTTTTCAAATCATCATACAGCATCAAAGAGGATTTATTCTCAGGGTCACCAATGTAACGCGGCTGTGGTTGGTATTCGTCACTAAATAGGCTTTTCTGAGGAGTGTAGCCTTTGTAGTTAAAGCCCGCGAGATCAGACCATGAGTAGATAAAATCCATGGTGCTATAAGGCCTATCGGTTTTACTGTTCAAATTAAAATTATGGCTTTGTAACCATTCAGGAGATTGCCATACTAGGAATGGAACATTGTAGATCACACGACTTGGTTTACCTTCACTACGACCTAAAGTTTCATGAGGAGGTGTATCAAAGACATCTTCACCATGATCAGAGAAAAAGACTAAAAAGCCATTTTCTTTTGATGAATCAAAATCTTTAATTAATGTGGAAACAATATAATCATTGTAGTGTTGTGCGTTGTCGTAAGCATTGTAATCTTCGACTTGGCTCTCTTTGAGGTTACTTGGCACCAGACTATCTTTACCTTTAAAGATGGCTTTATCTTCAGGGTAACGGAACTCATATCGCATATGGGTTCCAAGTAGGTGAACAACAATAAATTTTTTCTCAGCAGGGTCGGCCAGAGCTTCTTTAAACGGGGCTAGCACAACTTCATCGTAAATACGTGAACTTTGGGCCATATCGTTATTTAAGTAATATTGTTTATCTGTTTGTCGAGAAAAAGCGGTTAATAGCGTATTACGCTCCGTCATTGTCTGTTGGTTTGTGATCCAAAAAGTTTTAAATCCAGCTTGCTTCATCATATTCATGATTGAAGGGCGCGAATTAAATAACTCGGGCTCAGTTTGAGAGGCAAACGTGAGAATTTGCTGGAGCGCCTCTATTGTATAAGGACGAGAGGTCACGACATCGTTAAATACAGACAAATTATCGGGATACTGTTGTTTTAGCTGCTCAAGCTCTGGTGTTGTTGGGCGTTTATAACCATATAAGCTCATCCTATCGCGACTTGTTGATTCACCAATGACCAAAACAAAAGTTCTCGGCGTATTGCCATTAGCATCGATAAAGTTTTCTAATGGCGGGATCTTACTGTTATCACGGATCAGTTCTTCCATATTGGCTAACTGGTTTTTATAGAGAAAATAGCCACTAACAAATTGCCAAGGCGCAGCATAGGCAAGTTTACTATTCACATAAGACATGACATTGGCGAACGGCCTATCTTGTTTAATTCCTTTATTATAATAAGGCACGCCAAATAAGATGATTAGCACGAGCAAAGAGACACCACATCTCGCTGACACTGGCATGGTCACTGGTTTTAGTCGTGACCATAAGAAAATCGCGACCAAAGTATAAATCAATATAACCGCGATAACCTTAAAGCTAATGTATTGCCTTAAAAATTCACCTGCTTCATTTGTATTTGTTTCAAACATCACAAACATGACGCTTTGTGAGATCTGATGCCCATAGACGACAAAATAAGCGAGTGCAATGACAGATGAAAGCCAAAGAATGATACCGATAATGCCGGCAACTAATTTGATCCTTCTAGGGAAAAAGAGCGCAGGGATTAACCAGAGTGTGCTGTACAGTAAAGAGTCTCTTAATCCGACGGTGTTACTTTGTCCTGTAACAACAACATAGATTTGGAGCAATGATGAGAAATACCAGAAATAGATGAGCAACCACAGTAAAGCTGTCCAGCTAAATCTCTTTGCTTGCGTAGAATTAACCATAATTTATTGAACTCTTATTCTTAAGTCATGTTAGGTAATAAGAAAAAACGCCAAAAATCGATTTTTAGATATTATCTTAGAAATTAAGTTCAATAAAATAAACAACTAATAATTGATGAGATTTGGTTGATATTTGGTTTAATTTTACACAGGAAATAAAGTCAAATTAAGATAGCTTCAGTTTGATAGTTAGGCTTTTTTTATATTTTATTTCTCCTAAGTATAAAAATGGAACTGTATCAGTTGATATAGGGATATGTCGGTTATACCAATAAAATCAACCGAAGAACGGCATTCTAACTAACATCAATGACCAACATGTGTTATATAGACTTTATGTAATCTTATCTGAGCAGAGGGTGAAGGAAAAATGTCAGATAACGCGTTTATTGCTTTTCTGAAATCATCCTTATTTATCCGTTTAATCATCTCAATACTTATCATTTTTGATGGTTTTATGATTATTAAGCCTATATTGGGGGCTTATACTGACTATATTGATTGGCGAGCGAATGGGTTTAGTGAGTGGCTTAAATCTCTCGGCTTTATGAAGTTGCTTGATATCCCTCGTTTTTTGTTAGGAATTTCATTGATATTTTTATCTTTTTTCATGCTTAATGGCGCCCGAATTGCATGGGTGTTTTCACTGCTTTTACTGGCCATTATTTCGTTTGTTGATTTAAAAATTGCAACGGAAAACCTTCATCAAGGTTATTTTTCGCTGGTCCTTTTTTTGGCGTTGAGCTTTTTTTGGAAGCGTTATCATCATCACAGCTTAACCAGTGCGGGATTTGTGGCGATAACTTGTATCATTGCATTATTGCTTTATTCCATTTTTGGCACACTCTATATTGGTAATGAATTTCTACCTGTCGTTAAAGATGGAACCACGGCATTTTATTTCGCGTTAGTTTGTATGACGACCGTCGGTTTCGGCGATATAGTGCCAGTCTCTACAGATGCTCGGGTATTTACTGTTACGGTCATTATTCTTGGTATTACAATTTTTACAACATCAGTGGTTTATGTTGTAGGGCTGTTAGCTAAAGGAACAAAGGAAATTGTTCGCAAGAGGTTTTCTTATATGAAAAATCATTATGTTGTAATTGGTAGTACGCCAATGGCGGTAAGCATGTATGAAGGGTTAAAAAATCGCGAACTGCCAGTTGCGGTGATCTGCCAAGAAAGTCATCGCGCACATTATCCTGAGAAAGATAATATCGTCACTGGTGACCCTACAGATACAGCGCTATTAGCCGAATCGAATGTTAAACAGGCAAAATATGTATTAGTGATGACAGATAGCGACGCCTTAAGTACTTTTGTTCTCTTAGGGATAAAACAACTTGCTGGTGAAGGTGTAAAAACGGTGGTATTGGTTAACCAAGAAAGCAATATAGATAAAATTCGCCTGCTTAACCCCGACATGCTGTTTTCATTATCTTCTTTAGGAGGCGAAGTTTTGATGAAAGTGCTTTGCGGTGAAACAATATCAAATGACAGTATTAGTGATATTCTGTTAAATAAAGTGGCGAAAAACGAATAACAGGAATAAAACACTATGTTAACTGCCGAGCAAATCAGTTGTCAGCGGCAAAACAGGATGCTTTTTCAAAAGCTGGATTTCACCGTATTGCCCGGCCAAATTTTACAAGTTGAAGGGCCTAATGGTGCGGGTAAAACGACCTTATTACGTATGGTGGCTGGGCTGTTAAAACCCGATGAAGGGGATATTTTGTGGGAGCAATATTCGATTCATCAGTTAAAAGAAGATTTTACTCGTCAATTACTTTACTTAGGGCACAAGCCAGCCGTTAAATCACTACTCACTCCTTATGAGAACCTACAGTTTTATTATCAGATGCAGCATCGCCATCCTGCCGGGGATAGTTTGTGGTCGGCTCTCGAAGAAGTGTCACTCATTGGCTATGAAGATGTTCCTGTTGGTCAGTTATCAGCGGGGCAACAAAGGCGAGTGAATCTTGCAAGGTTATGGTTAAGTGAAGCTCCTTTGTGGGTGTTGGATGAGCCTTTTACTGCTATTGATGTCGCAGGCGTGAAACGTCTTACCGAACGCTTTCATCAGCATGCTGAACAAGGTGGGATCATTCTTTTTACTTCTCATCAAGCTATGTCGGGGCATTTTGGATCCTTAAAACTGACGGGCGGATATGAATAATGTTTTGGCTAGTGATTAAAAGAGAACTAAAAATAGCATTTAGAAGTTTTTCTGAATTGGTAAACCCATTATGGTTCTTCTTAATTGTTATTACGTTATTTCCATTGAGCATAGGGCCTGAGCCTCAGTTATTAGCACGTATCGCTGTTGGCATTTTTTGGGTAGCCGCGGTGCTTTCTTCTTTATTATCGCTCGAACGTCTCTTTAAAGATGACTATCTGGATGGTTCGTTAGAACAACTGTTGCTCGCACCGCATCCACTATTTTTAACGGTATTAGCTAAAGTGATTGCTCACTGGCTGGTAACTGGAGTGCCGCTAATTTTACTTTCACCAATAGCAGCTTTAATGCTCTCTTTTGACGCGAATACCCTTTCTGTACTTGCAGGTACTTTGTTGCTAGGTACACCGATCCTGAGCTTTATTGGTGCAATAGGGGCTGCTTTAACGGTATCTCTGAAAAAAGGGGGAGTACTCGTGAGTTTACTGGTGCTGCCGCTGTATATTCCTGTGCTCATTTATGCAACGGGAACAATGGAAGCGTATAGTTTTAATATGCCTTTGGGGAGTTATTTTGCGATTCTAGCTGCATTGTTAGTGGGGAGCGTGACATTTTCGCCTATCGCAATTGCCGCAGCATTAAAAATTAATATCAGTCATAATTAAACACGGTACCCAAAAACATCACTAAGGCGGTTGCACTATTTTTCAATCAGCTCCATCGTTAAAAGCAAATTAGAGTCGGGGGATAGCAATCTTCATCGTGATAAGCATAAAGCCAGAAGTGAGATTCAATGCTGGCTTTATGCTTTTTAATTATGCGGCGAGTGAAATAGTAGGTATCTATAGATCAGTATGTAATCTATTTAATTAGGCACCAAAGTTGGGGCCAATGATATCAATCGCATCCGTACAAATTGCATCAACTCCCCAGTTTAAAAGTCGCGAAGCACGCGCAGGGTCATTAACGGTATAAACTAAAATGTATAAGCCAGCCTCTTTTAAGCGTTTTACGCGTTTTTCATCCAATAATGTATGATCTAAATGGATGGAGACACAATCAAGCTGTGTTGTAAGGGTTTGCCAATCATCTCGCCATTCATCTAATAATAACCCTCTCGGTAGTTCAGGAGCGTATTGTTGAGCCGAAATTAGTGCTTCAATTGAGAAAGATGAAATCAATGGGGCTGTTTGTCCTTGCCACAGTTGACGAGCTGCAAGCGCAACAATTTGACCTGTTTTAGCTTCCAAGCCTGTCGTTGGTTTGATCTCAATATTTGCCATCATTCCATGTTGCTGACAACGTTTTGCGACCTCAGAGAGTAAAGGCAGCCGCTCTTTGGCGAATTCTGGACCATACCAGCTTCCAGCATCGATATTTGATAATTGCTCCCAATTTAATTCCCCTGCAATACCATGACCATCACTGGTGCGCTCAAGAGTATCATCATGTAATAAAAAGATTTGATCATCATGGGAAAGTTTGGCATCAAACTCGATCATGGTATGTCCATATTTTGCGCCAATATCAATGGCTGCGAGTGTATTTTCAGGAGCGAGTCTGCCACCACCACGATGGGCAACAATTTTAGGATAAGGCCAAGAATTCATAATGTTGTCTATTTTCCTATTAAAGAAATACAACGGCTTTTTAAAGCGGTGTGACCAGTATTATAGCCGAATGTCACATTATATTACTCTTTAGCTGCTGTAAATGAAGATTAGCTCTAGAGGTAAGTTATCTATTTACAGAAAAGCGGGTGTTTATGAGAAAAGAATTTTCAAAAAAACGATATAAAAGCCTATATTTGTTTTTTTATTGGTATTTTAATTTTATTTATTACTCCAATAATGATTATCTGAAAATGTGATCTTGGCGCCTTTACCGAAATTGTTTCGTTTTGTAGGATACTTAACTTAAATTTAAGTATCGCGGTTGGATACATTGATACATCGAACAACTTATTTATCTGGTTGCTTATTGCTGGTTATTGTCGAGGTTTAATCGTGATTTTCTACTATTAGCCATGACTCATTCGCGATGAATGGTTTTTATCAATAGTAGTTTGTGGCGCGGTATGATCCTCAAACGGAGCATGTATGTCCACTCAAAACTCAAGTAAATCCGCTAACCCACCTCCAGTCAAAATGACACCAGCTGGCAGGGCTTATGTGGAACAAGAACGCCGTACCGCGAAGCGAGATCCCTTCTTGAAAGCATGGTATAACGGGGAATTAAACTCTGGTTTGGTGTTTAACTGTCGTATCGATGGGCTTCCCGATGACACCTTTCAGGTTACCGAATTTGATCTACAAGAGGGGTTGTCAGAACTATTTACTTTAACTCTTCATGCGGTCAGCTCCCTACTTGATGTGGATTTCCATGATATATTAGGCGGGGCTTCTTCCTTGACTGTGAAGCGGGATGGGATAAAAATTCGTGAGGTACAAGGCTTATTGGCAAGCGCCGAGAATCTGAATACCGATGGAGTGAAAACATGGTATAAATTTGTTATACGCCCAGAAATGTGGGTGATGACTCTCAAGCAAGACAGCCGTATTTTCCAAGATACCACCGTACCAAAGATATTAGAAACCTTGCTGAATGAATCGCACATTAAACACGATAAATTGTTTTATCATCCCGAAGAGCACCTTGAACGCCCGTACATTACCCAAAAGCGTGAAACGATGTATGATTTTTGGTGCCGCCTCGCCGCCGAAGAAGGGATTACCTTTTGGTTTGAGGAAGGCCCGAAACTGTTTTACAGCGACCGCCATTTAGGAATGACGGCAGGGATTACCCTCACTTATAACCCGCAAGCCGATACTGATACTACCGACAGTACTGCTACTACATGGCGCTATGCCGAGCAGCTGTGCAGCGATATTCGTATTGATAAAGATTACAATCAACAGCGACCTTCTCACCCGCTCAGCCATCAAGTCGTTGGTGACGTGCACCACCAACACGAAGTGTTCGAAAGTTATGGTCGCTTCCAAGAAGACGCGGAAGGGGAAACGTTCAATCAAATTCGTTATGAACAATCGCAAAATAACCGTCAAATGGGGCACGCCAGCACCAACTGTTTTGCCTTGCACCCCGGTAAGATGTTTACTTTAACCAATCACCCCAATGAGCGTATGAATAAGCGTTGGCAGGTGGTCAGGGTATCACATCACGGCGTACAACCCCTTGCCGACAACAGTGGCGGCGAAGGAACGCAGTTGTCCAACAGTGTGTCGTTTATCCCAGAGACGCAAGAGTGGCGACCGCCGTATCGTTATAAACCGACTGCTGATGGTGATGAGTTAGCGACAGTTGTGGGGCCTCCGGGAGAGGAAATCTATACCAACAGCAAAGGGGAAGTGGTGGTCTATTTCCATTGGGATAGACGCGGCACGCCCGACCACGGCGCCTCCTGCTGGGTGCCAGTGTCACACGGCTGGAGTGGCAATGGCTATGGGTTTATGAGTATTCCTCACGTCGGGCAACAGGTTTTAGTCAGTTACCTGAATGGGGATATTGATAGGCCGATTGTCACGGGGTGCACCTACAATGGACGCAATAAACCACCGTTAAATTTACCCAACGAAAAAACGCGTACCACCTTTAAAACTTGTACTCATAAAGGCGAAGGGTTTAATGAATTGCGTTTTGAAGACAAAGCCGGATACGAAGAAATCTATTTTCACGCACAGCGTGATATGAATGTGCACATTCAAAACGATAATCACACTCATATTCAGCGGGACAGCAAACAGCGCATTGACCAACATCGCTACGCTGAGATTGCGGGTGATGACCACCTCCATGTCAAAGGCACGCAAAAAGCGTTAACCGAAGGCGATGTTTTTCAGCAAGTGCTGGGGGCTTACCATCAGCAAGTGGATGGTGCATTGGTCAGTGAAAGCGGACAAGAAACCCATCTGAGCAGCCAAGGCAAAGTGGTGATTGAAGCCGCCACCGAAATCACGCTTAAAGTCGGTGGCAGCTTTGTGCGCATCACCCCGAGCAACGTGTTTACCTCGGGCAATGTGGCGATTGGTGACAGTGGAGGCGGCTCAGGGCAAGCGGTCAATCTTCAGCTCCCTGACGGGGTGGCTCCGTTTGCACCTCCGCCATACCCCATCAAACCGTACTGTGCGATGCAAGCTCAAGCCACTGGCAGTTGGGTGATTAAACCCAACGGAGGCAATGCATGAGACCGACGCCTTGGACAACGTGGTTGAGTGAGCCTCACCGTGACCCGGTGTATTTACTGCTCAATACCTTGGCGCAGCCCAACCCGACGGATGTGCTGTTTGCCAACGATTGGATTGAACAGGCGTTTCCGCTGTATAACGGCACCCCCTTGGCCCATTTAATCGCACAAAGTCCGTGGTTGGTGAAATTGAAACCGAGCGCCGCCGTCCCACTCGGGCAGCTGCTTGACCGCAAAGGCTTCAGTGACCCCAGTTGGGGCTGGGCTTACCGCAGCCCGATGGCGTGGGACGCGCAGTTACACCATTGGCAACAACGTCAATTAGTGAAACTGGATGGCGAAATGGTGGTATTACGCTTAATGGACAGCCGCATCGCCAATATCTTGATACCCAGCATGCGCGAAGCGGATTGGTATGTGTTGATGAACCCGGTGCATGAAGTGATGCTGGATACTGACACACAACCTGTCTGCCTGATATCGCCCGCCCGTGACCGTCCGCCGCTGATACCCGAGCTGAAAGTGCACCCGTTTACCTTGGGTGAGCATTTACAAACGGCGTGGGAGAACTCTGAAACGTGCATCCAACTGATGGCAGAAAACCTCGCTTGTGAATTGTGGGAGAACCAACCTGATAACGCACTGGCGCTCGACACCCCTGTAGGGCAATTGCACGAACGCTTGGTCGGTTGGTTGCATATCTCCCCCATATTAGCCGGTAACGTCGCCACACGCACCCTCGCCCAGTTTACCGACTATGCCCAACAATTGGGCTGGATACCCTCGACAACGGAGCCGTCATGAGTCAAAAAACAGAATCTTGCATTATCTGTGACAACTACCGATTTTGGATTAACCTGCAATTGGTGGATGATAAAGGACAACCATTAATTGGCGTGGCTTATACTTTATCCGAACGTGGCACAGGGCGCACCTTAGCGGGCAGCAGTGATACGCAAGGGCTAATACACGCCGAAGGCATGACGGCACGCCCGTATACTTTAACCCTTGAGCCGCAGTCACTGGCGGATGCACTGACCACCCTATCTCCTCCGACGGCGATTCAAGGCAAAGATAAATCGTTGAAAGATTTTTGTCGCGAACAGGGCTATTCACTCAGTGAACAGCACCGCGCGGGTGAATTTAACACCGGATTGCCCGAGACCGTTCACCGTATGACGGCAGGGCAAATCAGCC